>JBHIAO010000330.1:0-6484 GCA_046758565.1 Anaerolineae bacterium | reverse complement strand
ATCGGGGTGATGCGCAAACTGGGCATGCGCCACGAAATCACCAACGTCAACGGCGGCGCCATTGCCCTGGGCCATCCCACCGGCTGCTCCGGCGCTCGCATCCTCGTGACCCTCTTGCACGAGATGAAGCGCCGCGCTCCGCAGGAGAAGCGCCCGTACTACGGCCTGGCGACCCTGTGTGTGGGGGTTGGCATGGGGGTCTCAACCGTGGTCGAGTGGATCGGGGAATGATTGCGTATTGCGTACTGCGTATTTCGTATTCCGTCTTTCGCTACCGGACACTTTTGGCACGGGCATATCCCAATGCGAGAAAGCGAGCGCCGATTGAGTAGCGTAGCGTATCGAAATCAAGCGAGCGGCTTTACGGGCAACCCGCTTGGCCTCGATGCGTCGCTTCGCTCCTACTCGGCCGGCGCTGGACGAAAAGTGTCCGGTAGCGAATTCCGCTACGCAGTACGCAATACGCAGTACGCAGTACGAATAGTAGGCAAAGAACCTTGCCTGTAGGATCATCTGTCAGCAAACCCACCCACCCTGAGGAGGAACCCATGCAACGTCCTCTCACCGGTATTCGCGTGATTGGCTTCGAACAATACATAAGCGCGCCCTACTGCACGATGCTCCTGACCGATACCGGCGCCGAAGTGATCAAGATCGAGCGTCCCGGAACGGGCGATCCACGGCGCGTGATCGCACCCTTCGTCGAGGGTGAAGGTGGTCAGCGGCTTGGGGGTGGCTTCATCGCCTATAATCGAAACAAGAAAAGCGTCGCGCTCAATCTGCGATCGGACGAAGGGCGCGAGATCTACAAGGAATTGGTAAAAGCGGCTGACGTCGTGGTCGAGAACATGCGGCCGGGCGTCACAACCCGACTGGGTATCGACTACGATGTCCTGAAAGAGATCAATCCGAGGCTGGTGTACGCAGCCATTTCGGGCTTCGGGCAGTTGGAGGGCTTTAAGGGACCGTATACTGACTGGCCGGCCTTCGACATCGCCGTGGAGGCCATGAGCGGCATCATGCACCTGGTCGGGCACGAGGATCGCCCGCCCCAGTGGACCATCTACGGCTTGGCTGACCTGTACACGGGACTGGTCACCGCCTACAGCATCACGCTGGCACTTTTCATGCGCGAGCGAACGGGGCAAGGCCAGTTTGTCGATGCGGCGATGTACGATTCCATGTTGTCCCTCAACGAGCGCATGGTGATGCTGTACTCTCTCACCGGCCAGATGCAGCCGCGTGGTCGGATGCGTTACCAGGGACCGAGGGCAGCCTTCGCGGCCAAGGACGGCTATCTGGCTGTCAACATCCCTGATGACCTGATGTGGCAACGCATGTGCCAGGCCATGGAGCGCGAGGAGCTCATTGACGACCCACGAACCGCCGATGGGCCGGCCCGGGGTGAAAACGCCGGCCTCGTTCGGTCGGTCGTTGAAGCATGGATGGCCGACAAGACGCGGGAAGAAGCCCGTGTGATCCTGCGCGAGCACGGCGTGCCGTCTGGCCCCGTCCACACCGCCGAGGACATCTTCAACTGTCCCCAGGTGGAAGCCCGGCAGGTGCTGGTGAGCATCGAGGACCCGGTGTTCGGCACCTATAAGTTTGCCCGCAGCCCGATGATGCTTTCTTCGTCACCCGGCATCGAGGCGAAACGCCCACCACGTCTGGGCGAGCACACACGGTCGGTCTTGCAAGAGTTGCTGGGATACGGCAATGCGGAGTTGGACGAGCTTGAGGCTGCCGGCGTCATAGAATCCGCGTGACCGGACATGGTATAATCTCTCCCCGTTGCAATGCCAATGATGAAACACGGTCCGATAACGTGGCAGTTCGGCGACGACGAGGTTGTCATCGAGCGGCTCGACAGCAGAGACCGCCCCCAGCCGGCACACGCCGCAGACCCGAAACGTCGGCGTCGAACCTGGCTCATGGTCTTCCTGGTTGCGCTGGTTGCTTCCTGGACAACAGGCTTCTACATGGGGCGCGTGCAACGAACGACAGCCGTGCTGGAAGCGGAGGTCCAGGGCCGGCTGGACATCGAGTCCTGGGCCTGGCAGCAGGGCGACTGGACACTGTTCCGGTCGCTACTGCCACCGCGTACGCCGAGTTGGCGTCTCAAGGCGCTGCAGGCCATGTTCGACGTCCGGGCACCTGAGAATCTCGACATGCTGCTGACACATTATGTCGTCAGTGAAGACGGCAGTGAGGTTGCAGTGACAGCGCAGGTCTCCGTGGGGGATCAACAGTATGAGGTCAAGCGGACCTATCGCCTGATGGATGGCCGCTGGCGGCTTGTGCGTCTTGGAGAATTCGACTAACCCCACGCATATTCGTCACCTTGGCGAGCCAGAATCACCGGACCGCCGTAGATCTTGGCGATTCGCGTCTGGATTTCGATGAAGCGCTCTTGGAGCCAGGGGTAGTAGTGCACCAACACGAGGCGACCGGCACCTGCCGTTGCTGCCGTCTGTGCTGCCTGCTCTGGGGTGGAGTGGCCTTTGGCCGGCTGGTCGACGGTGCATTCGTGCAGCAGGATGTCGGCTCCATCTGCCAGTCGATCCAGCGACGGGCAGGGCTCCGTGTCCCCTGAGTAGACGAGGACTGAGTCGCCGGCCTCGATCCGCAGCCCCACGGAAGCTTTGCCATGGCGTGTCGGGCTCGTGTACAACACGTAGCCCTCAGTCCCGACGACAGGCTGGCCCTCCTGCGCTGGGAATGGGCGATAGTCCACGAAGCCTTTGTCCACGTCCAGTATTGCCAGCAAACGCCGAGCGATGTCGAGCGTCGAGTCTAACCCGTATAGCGGTAAAGTGCCGGCATAGCCCACCTGCGCCAGATGCTGAACCAGGGCTGGCAACCCGTAGACGTGATCGGGATGCGCGTGGGTGAGGAGAACGCCGGCCAGCTCGACAGGATCGATGCCGGCTTGGAATAGCTTGTGTGCCGGACTGCCTGCGCAATCGATCAGCACAGGCGCGTTGCCATCGTCAAACACCAGGTAGGTGTTGTCCGTCGTCGGCGAGACACAGGCCGCGCCGGCTCCTAGCACCACAATTCGCGAGCTCATGACCGTCTCTCTTCCTCTCAAGCGTTGTCGAGAACCTTACGAGGGAAGGCTCTACCATGATTATCAGAATTGTATCAATGAAGTTCCAAAGGTGAAAGCCATGTTGCGGGACAGGCCGTGGGCCAGGAGTTATCGCGTGGTAGCCGGCGACCAGATACCACCATCCCACTGGTTTTTTGTCCTACAACTCCGATTATGATAGAATTTACGCACGGGTCCTTCCGTAGTTGCGACCAACCGATGCTTGTGTCGCGCTCTGTCGAAAGCACGTCGAAGGGTTGTCGAAGTGAACGGACAGCGCAGGGTTCCTGACAACATCAAAGAGATTCTTGACAATCTGCCCACCAAGCCCGGCGTCTACTTGCTGCAGGATGGCTTGGGCAAGGCGCTTTACGTGGGAAAGGCGGTCAACCTGCGTGCCCGCGTGCGCTCGTACTTCTACAAGTCAGCCGGCCTGAGCTCCAAGATTGCCCACATGATGGCACAAGTGGCCGGCATCGACTTCATCGTCACGGGTTCAGAGCTAGAGGCGCTGATCCTGGAGATGAACCTGATCAAGCGCCATCGCCCGCGCTACAATGTCCGGCTCAAGGACGACAAGCGGTACCCGTACATCAAGGTCACCTGGCAGGATAACTTCCCAAAAGTTTACGTGACGCGACGCATGCGCCAGGATGGAGCCAGGTACTACGGGCCGTTCACGGCCGCCTGGGCGGTACATGAAACGCTGCACACACTGCGCAAGATATTCCCCTACTTGACCTGCGACCGAACCATCACTGGGAAGGACGAGCGGGCCTGTCTCTACTGTGACATCGGGCTGTGCCAGGCACCGTGCATCGGCGTGGTGAATCGAGAAGAATACCGGACAATGATACAGGGGCTCTGCGACTTTCTGGAGGGCAAGACGGAGCACGTCGTTCAGGATCTGAGACAGGAAATGCAGGAAGCCGCGGGCAAATTGGAATTCGAGCGCGCAGCGGCCATCCGTGACAAACTCCAGGCCATCGAGCGGGTCATCGAGCGTCAGAAGGTTATCTCGCCGGAACTGGCAGACCAAGATGTGGTCGCTCTGGCTCGGGATGATGGACAGGCGTGTGTCCAGGTGTTCTTCATCCGCAACGGGAAGCTCATCGGTCGCGAATACTTTATGCTGGAAGGCGCGGAGGGTGAAGACGCCCGCGATGTGATGACATCCTTTGTCAAGCAGTTCTATGACGAAGCGGCCAGCATCCCGCCTCAGATTCTCGTCCAGGATGAGCTTGACGAGGCCCATATCATCGAGTCGTGGCTCCGAGACATGCGGGGTGACAAGGTTGTGATTCGCGTGCCCGAGGGTGGCCAGGACCAGGCACTGGTCGAGATGGCGGCGGAAAATGCGGCCGAAACGCTCCACGTATTGAGTACTCAGTGGCGCATCGATGAGGACACACGAGTAACAGGTGTTGCGGAATTGCAGGAAGTCCTGGAGATGGATCGGCCGCCGGCCCGGATTGAGTGCTATGACATCTCTAACATCCAGGGAACGGCGGCAACCGGTAGCATGGTCGTGTTCGCCAAGGGAGCCCCTCGCAAGAGCGACTACCGGCGCTTCAAAATCCGCACGGTAGATGGGGCCGACGACTACGCCATGTTGCAGGAAGTTCTGCGCCGGCGGTTCCGTCGTCTGGTTGCGCGCACAGAGGAAGGGGAGGTCGTCCTCGCAACCCCTGCACTGAGCCCAGTCGAAGTGAAGGCCGACGGCCCCCGGGTTGCACGGGAAGCCGATGCCTGGGCCATCGCTCCAGACCTGGTCATCCTCGATGGTGGGAAAGGCCAGTTGAATGCCGCCCTGGAGGTCATGCAAGAGCTGGGTGTCGACCACGTCCCGGTCATTGGGCTAGCTAAGCAGAGGGAGGAGATTTTCAAACCCGGCGAACCCGATCCCATCGTGCTGCCCCGCGATTCCCAGGCGTTGTTCCTGGTGCAACGAGTGCGGGACGAAGCGCATCGATTTGCGCTCAATTACCACCGTCGGCTACGCCGCAAGCAAGGCATCGCCTCGGTCCTGGAGGAAGTCCCGGGCATCGGCCCGAAGCGCCGGCGAGCTTTGCTGAGGACCTTCGGTTCTGTGGAGGGCGTGCGTCAGGCTTCGCTGGAGGAACTGCTGGCCGTCCCCGGCATGACCCGGCCGGCAGCCGAGAAACTGAAGGCTTACTTGTGAGGAGCTGTCATGTCTGACCAACCACGGTTTCCGGGTCAACATTCAAATGAGACGGTTATCTTCAAGCTGCGGCGCCACTGGCTCATCCTCTTACAATGGCTCGCGCCACCGCTCATCCTCTTCCTCGCGACCGTGGGCGTTGGGGTCGGCATTGGCCTGGCTCTTTCTCTCTCGACGCCCGTGTGGGCCGGCGCAATCTTGCTGCTTTCCATCGGTCCGCTTGGGTTCACGATATGGCGGTTCCTTGACTGGGAGAACGACCACTACATCTTGACCAACCAACGTCTTCTGCATATCGAACGGGTTTACTTCCTGTTCGAAAGCCGCAGGGAAGCCAACCTGGATAAGGTTCAGGATGTCACCGTCAAGATGCCGTCCCTGTTGGCCAATTTACTCTACTTCGGCGACGTGGAAATCGAGACGGCCAGTACCGCCGGACAGATCACATTTGAATCGGTTCCCAAGCCGCGAAATGTCCAAAAGCTCATTTTCAAAGAGACGGGTCTCCCTGAAGACGACATGAAGGCAGAGGAGCGGTGGGAGGCGAGCCGACTGCGAATCTTGCGACCTCTGGAGGTGCTTGCCCGGATGCTTTATCCGGAATACCCAAGGAGCGGAGACGTCCGGGTTTGGCGGAAGCACTGGTTCGTATTGCTCACAAAGATGATCAGCCCCTTGTTGGCGGCTATCCTGCTACTTGTCGTCTGGATCGTCATTCTCTTATCAGGTATGCCGGCATTACTTCAACCCATTCCCGACATCGTCATCAGGGTAATACCTGGGATATTCTTCCTCATCCTGGTTGGCCGGATTGCCTGGATTACCATCGACTGGCACAACGACCTCTACGTCCTGACGGACACGCATGTCCTGGACATCGAAAAGCGGCCCTTCACGTCGGAGTTCCGTCGGGAGGCCAACCTGGGCATGATCCAGAATGTCAGCTACGAACAACCTACCTTCCTTTCCAAGCTCCTTGACTACGGCAACACTCGACTGGAGACGGCTGGCAGGATGGGTGAGTTCACCTTCGACAACGTCCCGAGGCCCCGCCACGTACAGGAAGTGATCATTCAGCACCTTGTGGACTTTCGCCGGCGTAATGCCAGGGGCAAGCCAAAGCCGGCCCCGAAAACCCGAGACGAGCTGGAAAAGATCCTCGAAAGACTCCTGAGCGAGCGCTACGGTCTGTTACCGAACCCGCCCGAAGA
>JBHIAO010000329.1:0-6490 GCA_046758565.1 Anaerolineae bacterium | reverse complement strand
TTTTACGAGGCGATAATTCACGCACATGACGCAAATGTTGCGGAGTAACGCCGTATTACTACCTCACCAACCCTCCTTATGAAACCAGCCCGACCTGGGTCGCCGCTGCTTCATCGACCAGCCAGACCAGGTGGCCATGCGTTGGTTGAACGAGTTGTGCCGGCAAGCGATCGGGATCATAGGGTCCTTCCAACACGTGGTGAAGCGTTTCGGCTTTGTCCTTCCCGGCCACCAGGAAGACGACGCGCGTCGCGTTATTGATGACCGGTGGCGTCAGCGTCAGCCGGTGGGCCGCCAGTTTCTCGACATAGTGTGCTGCGACCAGGCGAGTCTGCTCGTGCAGCACCTCGCTGTCGGGAAACAGCGAGGCGGTGTGTCCATCGCCGCCCATGCCCAGCAGGATCAGGTCGAAGCACGGTAGCTCGCCGCTGGCCAAGTGAAACACGTCGCGGATTGTCTGTGTGTAGGCATGGGCCGCTGCATCGGGTGGTTGCTCGCCGGCCATGCGATGGATGTTCGCCGCCGGCACTGGTACTTTGGACAACAGCGCATCCATCGCCATGCGGTAGTTGCTGTCTGGATGGTCGGGCGACACGCAACGCTCGTCGCCCCAGAAGATGTGCGTTTCCTCCCACGGGATCGCCACCTGGATGGCCGGCGCCGCCAAGCGTTGGTATATCGGCCGGGGCGTGGAGCCGCCGGCCAGAGCCACCATGAAGCGGCCGTGACTGAAGAAAGAGGCCTGAGCTTGCTGGGCAAACAGTTCCGCGGCGGCTTGGGCCAATTTGCCGGCATCAGCATAGACTCGCAGGTCAGGCGTTATCATGACCACAGGCGAAGTGCCACTGCCGGCCGTCTCTTCGCATGAACTGATCCGCGACGCCCGGCCCCCAGCTCCCTGATTCGTAAAATGCGAGTCCGGGCGCTGTATCGGTGTCCCAGCTCGCGAGGATGGGATCGATTAACAACCAGGCCAGCTCTATCTCGTCCGAGCGCGCGAAGAGGGAAGCGTCACCTTGCAGCACGTCGAGCAACAGCCGTTCGTAGGCGTCAGGCAGTGCATCGGTTCCGAACGCGGAAAGGTAGTGAAACTCCATGTCCACCGAGCGCATGGTCATGCCGGCGCCGGGCACCTTGGTCTCGAACTGCAGGTGCATCCCCTCGTCGGGCTGGATACACAGGGCCAGGACGTTGGCGTTCAGACCGCGCCCCTCCGGAAGTGGGAACATCAGGTGCGGCGCACACTTGAACTGGATGGCGATCTCGGTCGCCTTTTCGGCCAGGCGTTTGCCGGATCGCAAGTAGAAGGGTACGCCCTGCCAGCGCCAGTTGTCAATGTACAGCTTCAGCGCAGCGTAGGTGGCCGTCTGAGAACCAGGTGCCACGTCCGGTTCATCCCGATACCCGAGCACCGGCCGTCCGTCGATGTGGCCGGCACTGTACTGGCCCCGCACCGTGCGTTCGGCCGCGTCCTCAGGCTGGATGGGCCGCAGGGCACGCAGGACTTTCACTTTCTCGTCGCGCAGGGCAGTCGCCTCGAAAGCAATCGGCGGCTCCATGGCCGTCAGCGTCAGGAGTTGTAGTAGGTGATTCTGAAACATGTCACGGAGGACGCCGGCAGTGTCATAATAGGCAGCACGGTTGCCGACCCCTACCGTCTCAGCGACGGTGATCTGCACGTGATCGATGTAGTTCCGGTTCCACAGCGGCTCGAAGATGGCGTTGGCAAAGCGGAAGACCATGATGTTTTGGACAGTCTCCTTGCCCAGGTAGTGGTCTATCCGATACACTTGCCTTTCACGGAACGACTGATGTACGACCTCGTTGAGAGCCTGGGCCGACTTGAGATCGTGGCCGAAAGGCTTCTCGATCACGATGCGGCGCCAGCCATCATTGTCTGCGGCCATGCCAGTCTGACCGAGCCATGTTACAATGTTGTCGTAGAACTGCGGGGCGACGGCCAGATAGTACACGCGATTGTCAATGACGATAGGTCTATCACGAAGACTTCCAAGGAAGTGGTTCAGTTTCCTATAATCTTCACTGTTGTTGGCACTTCCTGGGCTGTAGAACAGTCCCTGAGCAAATGACCCCCACTCTGACGTCGCCATCGGGGCGTTGCCAAACTCCTCGACAGCCTGTCGCATCTTTTCGCGGAATGCATCGTGACTGAAGGGCGTGCGTGAAAAGCCGACGATGCTGAACCCCTCGGGGAGCCGGCCCTGGCAGTGCAAACGGTATAGTGCCGGCATCAGCTTGCGACGTGTCAGGTCTCCCGATGCACCGAAAATAACCATCGTAGCGGGTTGCAGGTTCTTATTGCTCACCAGTCACTTCCCTTCTTGTGGATGGGTGATGCGTGAAACGTGATGCGTGAAACGTGATGTGTGAGATGTAAATCACGTTTCACGTTTTACGTTTCACATTTCACTCGCCCGCCACGCCCGCAACACCTCCGCTACACTCCACGCCTGGGCGATGCACCCGCGCGGCGTGAATGGTGGATCGCCGTCAAAGATTTCACTGATGCTGCCCACACCGTGATCGGCCAGGTGGTGAACAAGCGGCTGCAGGAAGGAGCGCGCTAACTCCGGATCGCGGTAGACCTGCAGGTGGGCTGTAACGAAAGGACCGATGAGCCAGCTCCAGACAGTGCCCTGGTGGTAGGCGGCATCGCGCTGACGCTGATCACCCCCGTAGTGCCCGATGTAGGCCGGCTCGTCAGGCGCAAGGCTGCGCAGGCCATGGGACGAGAGCAGATGGCGTGCACAAAGGTCCACCACGGCCCGCTGCTGGCGCGCATCCAGCGGGCTGTGGGGGAGCGAGATGGCCAGCAACTGATTGGGCCGCAGGGCTGGATCATCCCCGTCAGGGCCGTCAAGCACGTCGTAGCAGTAACCAGCGGTTTCGTTCCAGAAACGGACGAACCCAGCGCGCGCCTGCTCCGCCAGAGCGTCGTACCGCTCGGCCGCTTCACCCAATAGGTGGGCGAACTCGGCCATGATCCGCAAGGAATTATACCACAGGGCGTTGATTTCCACAGGCTTGCCGATGCGCGGCGTGACCACCCAGTCGCCTACTTTGGCATCCATCCAGGTGAGTTGCACGCCTGATTCGCCGGCATAGAGCAGGCCGTCGGCGGGATCCATGCGGATGTTGTAGCGTGTGCCGCGCAGGTGCCAGTCGATAGTCTCCTGAAGCACCGGGAAGAGGTCTCGCAGCAGTTTATCATCGCCGACAGCAGCGTGATAGGCGCGGATGGCCTCGAAGTACCACAGGGTGGCGTCCACCGTGTTGTATTCGGGAGTCTCGCTGAATTCCGGGAAGCGGTTGGGCACCATCCCCTGATCCACGAAGCGAGCGAAGGTGCGCAGGATGCTTCGAGCGACGTCGGGCCGGCCGGTGGCGAGCGCCAGGCCGGGCAGGCTGATCATCGTATCGCGGCCCCAGTCGCCGAACCAGGGATAGCCGGCGATGACCGTACGGCCATCAGCGTCGTCGGGCAGGGGCCGGCGCACGATGAACTGGTCGGCGGCCAGGACCAGGCGTTCGATGGCCGTAGGGGCGGGCCTTGCGTCCGCCCTATCTGGGGCAGGGGCGAGGTGGGCAGGTGCAAGACCTGCCCCTACAAGTAATTGTTGTTCGTATGCCTGCCGTTCGACGTAGGCCGAAGCGCCGTCGAGGTTGGGTGCTGCCTCGGTGCTGGCAACGATGGTGAGCGATTCACCTTGGCGCAACGTGGCCTGAAATAGACCCGCATACAGGTTGTCGTCGAGCGGGTGCAACCCGCGATAATCTTCCACACTCAGGAAGTAGTCCCGATACCAGTCATGTTGCGGGGTGATCTCGGCGCTGCCACTCAACCCTTCGGCAAGCCGTCGTGGTGAGCCTGTCGAACCATCGGAACAGAGCAGATAGAAGGGCGTGGCGCCTTCATAGGCTATTACGCGTAGGCCGTGTGCCACCGGCTCGATGTGCATGCGCCAATTCCCAGCCTGGGTGTTGCCATGGTGGTCGCGATAGTTGACCATGGCCTTGACATTCAGAGCCAGCGGCGCCGTGGCCCGGCGTAGGTCGTAGCGAATGTATGTGGTATTCGCCCCTGGTTGCATCCAGACGCGCTTCTCCAACAGTGCGTCCGCGCAGGCGAAGGTCCACACCGGTGTGGTGCCCTCCAGGTGGAAGCGCTCCAGGTGGTTGAAGCCTGTCGGTTCCACCATGCGATTGGCCCAACGGTTGGCGAACAGCGGGTACGCCCGGCCATTGTAGGTCGCCGTGTCGTCCAGCTTCGCGAGCAGGAGCGTGCGTCCCAGGGGCGGGCTGAGTGCGGCAATGAGCAGGCCGTGATAGCGCCGTGTCAGCAGGCCGGCGATGGTGCCCGCTGCGTAGCCGCCGATGCCGTTGGTTATCAGCCACTCGCGCCGTTCGGCCACGGACAATTGGCCGCACACCTCACGCCCAAAGTCGAGTGTAGACATTAGTGGATCTCGGCCTGGTGGGCAACGACGTGAGCCACGACATCTGGCAGGGTGGCTGGGTCGTCCACGACGTGGCCAGGCGGGAGCAGCGCAGCCTCGTGCAGGCGCTGACACGTGAACGGCGTACTGACGGCCACCACATTCATCCCCGCGGCCAGTGCTGCCTTGACGCCCGTGAGCGAGTCCTCGATCACCAGACATTCTTCCGGTGGAACGCCCAGTTCACGGGCTACCATGAGATAGATCTCCGGGTCGGGCTTGCCGCACTCTACGTCGTCACGGCTGGCGACGAAGTCGAAGGCATCAGTCAAGTTGAGCACCTCCAGCACGCGCTGTGCCTGGCCGCAGCGGGACATCGTGGCCAGGGCTGTTCTGCAGCCGCTTTGTCGGGCCTGGTGCAACAGGGCGACGTTGTGCGGCCATTGGCTGGTGCGCAGCACCTCCGGGTCGGCCAGCATGTCTTCGTAGATGCGCAGCCGCACCTGCACAAATGCCTGCCAGGGTGCGCTCACGCCAAACTCGGCCATGCGTGCTCGGGCTGACTCTTCCAGCCCGAACTGCTCCATTAACGCCACGGCTACCTCCCGGCGTGGGCGGCCCACCACCTCTTTGAAGGCTTCGACCACTTCCGCTTCGCTGAGATCGTAGGGGCACAGTTCGACGGCGGCGCGGGCATAGGAGTGGGCTTTGAGCCGCTCTGTCTGCACCAGCGTGCCGTCCAGGTCGAAGATCACAGCCCCGATCACAGGATCACCTCCCCCAATGTCAGAGCTGCAACCAGGACGAACAAAACGCCTAGCCCCCGCTCAAGAGTGTGTTGCGGGATGCGGCTGGCCACCAACGACCCCACCAGTACTGCAAACTCATGTAAGCGCATCCGCCAGTTGCTTCAGTCCGCCGACCACGTTATCCCCCAAGTGGAAGCGGATCACCCGCCGGCCGGCGTCCAGCAGCGCCTGCCGGTCGCCCAGCGCCTGGGCCGCCTTGAGCACGCCGAAGGTGATGGACGAGGCCGGCGATCCTGCTTCGTCGGGGATGGGCACGTCCTGCGGATCGTCGGCGGTGAACTGGATGAAGAGGCCGTTGCCGGCATCACCTTTGTGCAGTTGGCCGGTGGAGTGCAGGAAGCGCGGCCCGTAGCCAACTGTCGTGGCCAGCCGGGTGCGATCGCGCAACCGGGTACGCAATGCCTGAAGCGCAGCGTCGGTCTCGGCTGCCGGAGTGACATAGGCTTGAATGGCAATGTAGTCCCCAGGTTGGGCCTGGACCAAGAATCCGTCGAGAGCCTCGGAAGTGAGCGGTGCCGGCTTATCTTCCGGCAACGCGCCTTCCTTCTGATATGCCGCGACCATCTCCCGTGCGCGCACTTTGGCGCTTTCTACGTTGGGCTGATCAAAGGGGTTGATGCCCAGACGATGGCCGACCACAGCGGTGGCCATCTCCCACAGGAAGCATTGCCCGCCCAGGTCGTAGCGGTCGTGCAAGTGCAGACCCACTGCTGGATGGCCGGCGTCTTCCAGGGCCTGTATCGCGGCAAGGCTCTCGGCGTCGTAGCTGGTATGCCCGTCGGCATGTCGAGGATGATTTCGCGTTCGACCATCCAGCCCCAGGTAGACGAACAGGCGGTCATCACCATAGACGTCCGGAGTTCCCAACGGCTCCCCGACCACCGGCAGGATGCCCTTCCCCTCTTTGCCGGTGCTCTCGGCGATGAGTTGTTCCAGCCAGTCGCCGAAGCTGGCAATCCGGGGTGAGGTGACAATCGTCACCTTGTCCCGCCCGGCTTTGGCAAGTTCGCCCATGATCACCCCCAGCCAGGCGCCTGGATTGTCCTCGGCAGTCACGCACGATTCGCAGCCGCACGCCGTTGCCAGCGCGCGGTCCAACAGGCGGGGCACGTCCACGCCAACCAGCGCCGCCGGCACCAACCCGAAGTAGGAGAGGGCCGAGTAGCGTCCGCCGATGTTCGGGTCGTTGAGGAACGTGGCCCGGAACTTGTAACGATCAGCCAG
>JBHIAO010000328.1:0-6493 GCA_046758565.1 Anaerolineae bacterium | reverse complement strand
AGACCGTTGTTCTCGTCACTCCCGAGGAGGTTGACCAAGCAGTCAAGAAGACCGTAGACTATCGCCCGCCTGGACAGTGACGTTGTCACCTTAGGTTACGCGAACGCTAGGCCAAATCATCCAGGCTGATTTTCTCCCAGATCCCGCGCGAGTCAAGAAATTCGAGCAGCGCGACACGTTCTGCCGGCTCGAAGTCGTCCTCGAAGGGTCGGGCGAGTACCGCTCGCTGCGGTTGCCCCTCGATCAATTGCAGCAAGTCGAGGTCGTGCACCATGACCCACTGGCCCTGAACAGCGATCCCGAGGAGTTCTTCCTGCTCATCGAGGCCAACCGCATCCGCCTCGCCCATCAGTTTGATCCACTGCTGGCCGTGAGCGTCTCCCAGGTGGACCCATTGCCCCACCAGATCGAGGCG
Source organism: Anaerolineae bacterium (assembly GCA_046758565.1). Lineage (GTDB taxonomy): Bacteria > Chloroflexota > Anaerolineae > Epilineales > JAANWY01 > JBHIAO01. Next base: position 6,078 of record JBHIAO010000328.1, on the reverse strand, counting down.
ATCTACCACTACGCGCTGGATACCCCGAGGCTGCGCTTCCTCATCGCCGACGACCCCGGCGCCGGCAAGACCATCATGACCGGCCTCATCCTCAAGGAGATGCAGCAGCGCGGCCTCGTGCGACGCGTTCTCATCGTGGCCCCTGGGCACCTGAAGTATCAATGGCAGCGCGAGATGAAGGAGAAATTCAACACCACGTTCCGCCTCATCGACCGCAATGCCTTTCGTGCCGCCTGGGGCGAGAACGTCTGGGAGGAACAGGAGAACCGCAACATCGCCTTTGCCATGGTCATCCTGCAACGCCGGCTCACCTCCAGCGTCCATGCCATCCTCAGCTCGCTGCAGCGCCGGCGGAATCGTCTGGAGGAGCTGCTGCGCCTGCCGGAGAAGATTCGCTCCGATGAGCGCTACGACGCCCTGCGTACAATGACCGAGGACGAGATCGAAGACCTGCCCGAGGAGGAACGTTGGGAGATCGAGCGCCGGCTGGAACATCTGACCATCGCTCAGAACATCGACGATGTGCGGGCGGAGATCGAGCAACTGGAACCTGGTCAGCAAAGACACCCGCGAGGACCAGATTTTGGATCGGCTGTTCGTGAAGTTGGATCGAATTCGGGCGGCATTGGGCACCGACCGCGTGTTCGACATCATCGGTGACGTGATTCCGGGCACCAATCTGAGCGATTTGCTGAAGGATGCCATTTTCAACCAACGACGGATGGAGGAGATCGAGGCCCAGATCGATCAGGTGGACGAGCAATACGCCCAGCAGACGATGGAGCGCATGTTCATGACCGGCCTGGCGACGCGCCACCAGGACACCGCCCAGTACGCCGCCTTCACCGATCCCGAGGGCAAGCGCGAGGGTGCGCTGTGGTTCGTGGAGGGTGTGGTGCGGGATGGCACCGGCGCGGCTGCGGGCCGGCGCGTGTTCTGCGTGCTCCAGGCTCCCGACGGCAGCTTGCAGACGCTGAACCCGGCTGTGCTGTGGGACCTGGACCCCGCGCCCGAGGCCGAGGTGCCGCCGGCCACGGCCGAGCGTATGGCCGACCGCGACGCCATCGAGGATCACATCGTCGAACACATCCTGTTCCCCTACCGCGATGAGATGGCGGCGCGCCGGCAGCACGACGCCGAGATCAAGGAGCGCTACGGCCTGCGCTCGCTGGACCACCTGATCCAGGAGTCGAACCAGAAGTTGCTGGAGTACGAGTTGCGGGCCGATGCCGGCCAGAGCATGGACATCGTCATTCGCAACGAGCGGCGCAATCTGGAGCAGCTCCAGCAGCGGCGGGCAGAGCTGGAAACCGAAATCCGACTGGAACGGAACTTGACCATCGACGAGCCGAAGATCATCGGCGTGGCGGCGGTGATTCCGCAGCCGGAGCCTGTCATCAGCGATGAGCCGGGCGAGATGCGCAGGGTAGTCGAGACGCCTGGCGAGTATGTGGCCGGCGGCATGGCGCGCGATGAGGAGATCGAGCGAGTCGGGATGGAGGTGGCGACGGCGTACGAAGAGGCTCGCGGCTGGCGCGTGGAAGACGTGTCGCAGGAGATCCACGGCGGTTTTGACTTGCGCTCCATGTGCTTCGACGAAGAGGGGATGCTGGCCGGCATCCGTTACATCGAGGTGAAGGCGCGGGCGCTCAGCGGCGCCATCCGGCTCACGTCGAATGAGTGGAAGAAGGCGCGCCACTTCGGCGAGGACTACTGGATCTACGTGGTGACGAACGCCGGCAGCGATTCGCCGGAGCTGACCCGCATCCGCAATCCGGCGGCACGCTTCCGCGAGGGTGAGGACATTTTCGCCACTGGGTTCATGGTTCGCGAGGAGGATTGGCGCCGGCATGGGGAGTAGAATAGGGTGCGCGGGATGCTGGGAAAAGCGCGAGCCTCCAGGGGTTACGTGGATCGCCAGGAGTTACGCTAGCGCTCCACTCCTGGCTACTCGATTTCACCACTCTGCGAGTTCGGCTTGTCGAATTCCGAAGGAATGGCGAACATAGTAGCCGTGAGTGGAGGTCGAGCGCTAGCGATGACCGCAACTCGCGGCGGGCGCGGTTGAGGGAAGTAGCCTTCAAATGAGAATTAACGGGGCAGTGTAACCAACATGGCGAAACTATCCGAGCTAGAAATCGGAGATTCCGTCGTTGTCAAGGCCGGCACAGAGGACAACGACCTGGATATCGACCTGAGCGGTTGGCAGGGGCGAATCACAGAAATACTCGCGGATGAGAACATCGTCACCGTCGAGTGGGACAGTATCAGCTTGCAGAGTATGCCAGACGCCGCCATCGAGGAGTGCGAGGAGGAGGGGCTGGGCTGGGCCGAGTATCGGCTGTACCCCGAGGATGTTGAGTCGGCCCAGCCCAGAGATACCAAGAAAGACGTGGAGAGGGTTCAAGAAGCCCTTTCCAAGAAGTTTGCCTGGAGCTTCCTGGGTCCAGAAGGCCGGACCATCAACAAGGTGTTGGCCGGCGTCGGGCGAGGCGACATCATGGCTGAGCTAGGTGCTTGGGAAGAGTATCTGAACGAGCATCTGAAGTTTCCGTTCAAGGCAGAGGTTGCTGAGTATCAAGAACGTGGCCCGCTCCAGGCCAGCGACCGTGTCCAGGTGCTGGGCATTGCCTTGATCGACGATTCGTACGGAGTCATTGTTGACGTCAGAGCGGGGCGTGCCAAGTATGCGTTTCCCCTGGCGGACCTTGAGGTGCTGAACAAGGAATCGCCCAGCCACGATGTTGTTCACGACTACTGCGTGTGGTTCGCGAATCGGTGGTAGCCATGATCGGCGACAAGGACACGAAAGACGGTATGCCGAACCGGTTATCGGACACGCGGCCTGAGGCCAAGCAGGTCCAGATCGAGCTGCTGCGTCAGGCGCCGGCCTGGCGCAAGCTAGAGCTGGTTGGCGAGATGAACGAGACGGTCAAGACGTTGGCCCTCAGCGGTTTGCGCCGCCGCCATCCCGATGCCACCCCCGAGGAATTGCGCCGCCGGCTGGCGGACTTGCTGCTTGGCCCAGAACTGGCTGCGAGAGTGTATGGCCCACGGAGTTAACGAGCAATGAGTGACGAGCCGATGCTCTCCGAGCCCATTGCGGTCACCTTCACAGTCATAGAAGCGCTTGAGGCACTGGGAGTCCCTTATCTCATCGGTGGTTCGCTGGCCAGTGCCGTGCATGGAGCTGTCCGTGCGACGATGGATGCCGATTTGGTAGCTGATCTGCAGATGCAGCATAGGGATGAGCTTGACCTGCCGTACCTGCAGCGTTGGGCAGCGCAACTGGGTCTCTCCGACCTGTTAGACAAGGCATTGGCGGAAGCAGCTTAGTCAAGCACGAAAGGTTCACACTATGAAAAACTGGTTCGACATCGCAGTCCCGCACGAAGACATCCGCAAAGGCGATTTTGACGAGGCCGTCTTCGCCGCCGACCTGGGCGATGTCGTGGCCGGCCGCGCCGCCGCCGACTACAACGACCCATACACCTTCTACAAAAAGACCTACCTGACCTACGGCCTCGAAAACCTGCTCCAGCAAGTCCATAAGAAACTCACGTCAGGGCAGGGGCCATCGGTGCTGGAACTGCAGACGCCCTTCGGCGGTGGCAAGACCCACGCCCTGGTGTTGGTCTACCATTATCTGGAGAATGGCCGGCAGATCCAGAACCTGCTGCCTGACGAGGCCAGCCTGGTGGATGCGGCTGTCTCGGCCATCGTCGGCACCCAGCTCAATCCGTCCGAGGGAACTCGTTCCGATGGCCTGACGCGACAGACCATGTGGGGCGAGATGGCCTTCCAGCTCGGGGGCCGCGACGCCTATCGGGCCATCGAACCTAACGACGCCAATCGCATCTCGCCGGGCAAAGGCGACCTGCGGACGCTGTTAAAGGCGTATCAGCCCTTCGTGCTCCTCTTCGATGAAATCCTCGAATACGTCGTCCGGGCGCGCGGCGTCATGGTCGGCGATTCGAGCCTGGCTGCCCAGACCCTGGCCTTTTTCCAGGAACTGACGGAGGCCGTGGCAAGCCTGGACCGTGGCCTCATGATCGTCACGCTGCCATCCAGCGAGCTTGAGGACTTCGGCGATGCCGAGCAGCGCAACCTGGCTCAACTGGAGAGGGTTTTCCAGCGCATCGAGACCATCGTCACGCCGGTGCAGGGCGAAGAAGTCTACTCGATTATTCGACGCCGGCTCTTCGAACCCATCCGCGACGAGGCAGCGGTGCGCGAGATCGCCGATGCCTACATCCAGACATATCAGCACCACAAAGATGAACTGCCACCCAAAGCCCGCGACATCGACTACCGGCGCAAGCTGGAGCTGGCCTACCCCTTCCACCCCGACGTCATCGACATCCTCTACGAAAAGTGGGGCACCTTCTCCACGTTCCAGCGCACACGCGGCGTCCTGCGCCTCCTGGCCAACGTCGTTGAGGATCTCTATCAACGCGAGCAGAACCTGGATCTGATTCTCCCAGGCGATGTCAGTCTGGGCCGGCCCGAAGTACGCCAGGAGTTCATCAGCCACATCGGCCCGGAGTACGAGAGCATAATCGGATCAGACGTTGCCGGCGTGGAGGCCAAAGCTCAGAACCTGGACCGCGCCAACCGAGACTGGAAACACCTGGCGGAACGAATCTCCACAGCCGTATTCCTGCATTCCTTCACTGCCGACGACTCTGAACGGGGAATCAGCCTGCCGTACATCAAACTAGCCGTGATCCGTCCGGACACAATTTCCCCGTTGGTGACGGAAGTACTTCAGAAACTCCTCAATGAGGAGCTGTGGTATCTGCATCCGCGTGGCGAGCGGTACTACTTTTCCAACATCCCGAATCTCATCCGCATGATCCGCGACAAGAAGGAGCTGGTCTCGCACCACGTACGGGCCGAACTTGAGCGAAGAATCAAGCGCGAGTTGGGCACCAGGTTTCGGTGCTATCTGGGGCCCCAGTCGTCCGATGCGCTGCCCGACAACCGCGAGCTCAAACTGGCTGTTCTGGACCCGGAGTCGATGCCCAGCCTGCCGGCGTTGGCCGGCTGGATTGACCGGCGTGGTGACAGCTTTCGCGTCTACAAGAACACGCTGTTCTTCGCCATTCCCGATGCTGGCCGGCACGGACGCATCGAGGATGAGATTCGAGAATGCCTGGCACTCCGCGAGATCAAGGAGGAAATCAAGCGAGATGAGCGTCCTGGCATGCGTGAGAAAAAGGCCGAGGTGGACCGGCGAATCCAAGATCTGGAAGAGCAATTGCCGCTGCGCGTGCGCGGGTTGTACCGGACTGCCGCGGTTCCCATGGTGGGCGGTGATCCTTCGACTGGATCAGGACAGGCTCTGGAGCGGATCGATCTAGGACAACCGACGGTTGGACGCGAGAACCTCGACTCGTGGTATTGGAAGGAACTGACCGAGGAGAGCCGGCAGAAGATCATGACCCGGCCGCCCAGCGCGCGTATGCTCACAGCCAAGTTTCTCTCCAATTCCGATGCCGTGAGCCTGGCAGTCCTGCTTGAGCAGTTCTACAAAGATCCGGGCTTGCAGGTGCCGGCGAGCCCCTCTGTGCTTGCCGAAGCTATCGCTCAAGCCGTACAAGCCCGAACCCTGGGCATCGGATCAGGTACGGCGGATGGAATTGTCCCGACATCGGTCAAGTTTGACGAGCCGATCCAACCGAGTTCGATTTACTTTCACGAAGATGTTTTCCTGATGATCTGCCCGTCAACGCATCACCGAGGGTAGGTACACCCTGTAGGACCGCCGGCCAAACAGCTGGCCCTTGTCAACACTCATCGCCACGTTGCCGGCACCGTCCACGGCCTGGGCGATGAGCTCTGGTGTGCCGGCTTCGGAGGAGGGCAACAAGGCTTGCCATGTGAAGCCCCCGGCGAGGTGGAGATCCTCTGTCACCCACTGACCGTCGCCGCGCGTGTATGTGACGGTCACCCGCTCGACGCCGCTCGGGTCCGTCGCCTCGACCCAGAACTCCGCGCCCAGTGCCGTCTTTTCGAGGCGTACCTGCCAGATGGTGGGCGGTGTCCAGTCGGTTGATGTCGAGTAGTAGAGGTCGT
>JBHIAO010000327.1:0-6570 GCA_046758565.1 Anaerolineae bacterium | reverse complement strand
TACTGGCCGTGATGGTGAACGTCACGGTGTCCCCCACCGTGGGAGCCGGGTTGTCTACGCTCTTGACCAGGGCCAGATCAGCTCGCGGGGGCGTGGACGTAGCCGTGGGACTGGGTGTGGCGGTATCAGTATTCAGTTATCACTGGTTACTGATCACTGTCCGGGGCACGCCATGCGCCACAGGCCGGCCACCTCCTGCAGGTCAGCGATGTCAATGAGATCATCATCGCCGACGCGGTCGTAGGGTGGGTAGTAGCCGGCCTGACCCTGGGAGGCGCCGAAGCTGCGCCCCTGGCGCATCAGGTCCGCCACCGTCACCCGGCAGTCGCAGTCGAAGTCGCCGGCCAGCGTGCAGGCGCGCAGCTCCACGTGCAGCCGGCTGCCCGACCCCGTCCACACCGGCGCGTCCGGTCCCAGGGGCACCGCCTGGTAGCCGGCCACGGTGAAGGCGATGGGGTCTCCAGACCTGGCTCCTTCGTCCAGTTCCGGCGTCTGTGGATCGTCGCCGTAGACGGAGACCAGGTACCAGCCGGCCAGCTTCACCTCGGTCTGGCCGGCCAGCACCCCGGTGGGATCGTAGGCCCGCACCACCGCCCCCGCCGGCAGCGGTTGCCCGTCCAGGGTGGACTGCTGGCCCAGGAAATCCACCCACCAGGGTGTGGCGTGCGGTTCATCGGCCGCGCCGGCTGCGACGAGCAGCATGGCGAGACAGATCAACAGGACCCAAAAGCGACGCATGGGAGCACTCCGTGTTACGTATTGCGTACTGTGTGTTGCATCCTGCGCATTGGGTTCGTTGGGGGGGAGAACCACGGATTTGCGGGAAGCTGCGGATAGGAGCTCTACCGATCCGCGTTTTCCTGCAAATCTGTGGTTCTCCATTCCCCATCCAGCCATTCGCTACCGGCTGATCATCGGCATCCACACCCGCCACACCGGCGCCGGCCCCAGGGGCACCCACTGCAGGTCGCCGTGGGCAGTCCACACCGCCGTACCGAGTTCCTGGCCGTCCACGGTCAGCCGGACGGTGTCGCCGGGTCGGGCACCCTTATCCGCCGGCGTGGTCGGGTCGTCGCCGTAGCAGGCCAGCAGGCCGTACAAGCCGGGCTCCGTCACGATGCCGGCGCCGCAGGGCACGCCATCTGCGTCGAAGACCTGGACCAGGGCACCCTCTGGCGCCGGCTTCCCGTCCGCCAGGCGGGCCGGGCCGTAGAAGTTGACCCAGGTGTTGGTCGTTTGCACCCCGGTCGCCAGTTCCGCCTGACGTGCCAGGAGTGCCCGCCGCCGGGCATCCGGGTCTGCGCCGGCCAGCTCAGCCACACCCGCGGTATCCGGTTGGGTGCGCGGGTAGCGCAACGTGCTTTCCTGGGTCATCTTGAGCCAGTAGCCGTGTAATGGCTGCAAAGCCCACAGGGTGTTGAAATGCGGCTCCAGGTGGGGGTAGTAGGACAGCGCTCCCTGCTCGAAACCCAGCACCGCCGTGTACTCCCCGTCGATGCTCCGCAGCCCCTCTATGACCCCCATCTCGTTGCGCGACAGGAAGCTCACCAGGTTCCAGCCGGCGTCCAGTTCAAGGGGCCGGTTCTCCGGAAAGGCTGTGCCCACCAGCCGCAGGGTAGCCACCGCTGACCAGTGATCAGTTATCAGTGACCAGTTATCAGTGATCAGTGACCGGTGGTCAGTGGTCTGTGATGACTGATCACTGATAACTGATAACTGATTACTGTTCACTGACAACTGATCGCTGTTTACTGACAACTGATTACTGTTTACTGATAACTGATTACTGCTCACTGTCTTCACCCAGTACCCATGCTCCGCATCCATGTCCTTCAGCGTGTTCACCGCCGGCGGCAGGTCAGGGTAATGGACCAGCGCCCCCTGGTCGAAGCCCTGGATGACGACGTAGGTGCCGCTGATGGGCCGCTGGACGACGCCGATGTCGGTGGTGAAGGGGTTGACCCAGCCGGAGATGAGGTTACAGGATTCCGCCAGGGGGATGTCCAGGATGTCCACTATCTGCTGGTAGCTGTTGTTGGCCTCATCGCACTCACCGGCAGCGCCCACCGTGACATAGATGGTGTGACTGCCGGTGGTCTCATTCGTCCAGCGCACCGTGACGTCCTGGTATTCGCCGGGGGCCAGGGTGCGGGAAGTGGCGGTGCTGCCTAGCAGTGCCCCGCCGGCGACCGGGTCGCCCAGGTAGAAGTTCACGCCGATGCCGGGACCCACCGGGGCCGCGCCACCGTTGCCCACCCGCACCGTGAGATCCACCGAACCTGCCGGCTCGCCCCGCAGGTGGGATAGGGTGAGGTCCGGGGCCGGCGCGGCGTTCACCTGGCACTGGGTGGCCGTCTGGTTGAGGTTGTTGGTCTCATCCAGCTCGGCGATGACCTCCCCGCTGTCGGCGAAGGCCCAGAGGGGGGAGCCCAGGAACTGCACCTGGCCGCTGATGGCGGCGGTCACGCTGATTGTGGCCCCAGGATTCAGCCCGCCGGCGTGGGTCGTCTGGCCCAGGACGTTGTCGGTGCCGGGCGTGTAGGCGCTGTTCCTGTCAACGTCCTCGAAGAAGGTGACGTCGAAGGCGCCCGCAGACTCGGGAGACTTCCGAAGTCTCCGAGACTTCGGAAGTCTGGTCTCCCCAGAGTATTGAGAGAATACGGCGGTGCTTCCCTGGTTCTCGATCTGGGCCGTGGCCATGCCCTGGATAGCCAGCGTCCGTGGATCGGTGCTGGTGCCGCCGGCATCCACCAGAGGGATCACCAGGTCCGGTCCCTCGGGGCCGGTGATGTACTGGCGCCAGTGGATGTTGTTGGTCTCGTCGCACTCGTTGGCCGTGCCCTGGCCTGTGCCATCATCGTCGGCGACGACGTAGACGGTCTGGAGGCCGAGGCCGGGCGTGGTCCAGGTGAAGGTCACGTCCTCGAACTCACCGGGATCGAGGTTCTGCGTCGTCTGCACAATGCCCAGCAGCGTCGCGCCGGCTGCCGGATCGCCGTCATAAAACGCCACGGGCAGACCGGCCGCCGCTACGGTGGCCCCGCCGTTGCCGATGCGGACGGTGAAGCCCACGGAGGTGGGGAAGCTGCCCACATCCACCCGGATGTACGACGCGGTCAAGTCTGGAGCAGCGAAGAAGGGGACGTCACGGCGGGTCTGGGTGTTCAGGCGGTAGTTGTTGCCGTAGGACACCTGCCAGTTGTTCGTCTCCACCTGGGGGATGGTGCCGTCGTCGTTGACGTTGGTGATGTGGTAGGTGTGCTGGTTCCAAATCTGCCGGGTAGGCACCCAGGTGTCGAAGGCATCGCCATAGACCTGAATGCCGGTGATCCCGGGGAATCTATAGTTGTTGCTGCCCATGACGATCTCGGCGTTGCCGTCGGCGTCCACATCCACAATGACGGGCAACTCGTAGATGGTGGCGCTGGGACTGGGCGTCTCCCAGAGGATGGTGCCATCGATCCCACGATAGATGCGCAACTTCAGCTCGTCGCTGTAGATCACCTCAGCCGAGCCGTCACCTTCGAAGTCGAAGACAGATGACCCAGTGACATTAGAGCTGAGGTCCTGGGTGGGACTGCTCCACTTGAGGGTGCCGTCGGTCTCGAACACGGCGTAGGCGTAGCCGCCGGCGACACCGATCTCGGGCTCACCGTCGCCGTCCACGTCGGCAATAGTCGGTGGACCTCCTACGTTACTGACGGAACTGCCAGGAAGGAAAGCCGGCCCCCATTTCACGGTGCCGTCGTGTTCCAGGAGATAGACTTTCTGTTGGGTGACCAGCACCACCTCAGGGAAGGGGTCGTCGTCGAAGTCCGCCACGGCGTTGTAGCCATCGGTCAAACTGCTATCGTGCCAATAGAGGCTGCCATCGGAGCGATAGGCGGTGTTGCCAGCCACGACCTCGGGATCGCCTGCCAGGTCCAGGTTGGCCACCAGCGAGAGAGGTCCAATGCCGTCCGGGCTGCCACGGCCATAGGCGCCGGTCCAGCGTACGGTGCCATCGTTGTTCAGGACGGTGGCCTCCACCACGATCTCTGGCGTCCCGTCCTGGTCAATGTCGGCAACTGCGGCACCACCCACGTCGATCCTGCCAATGTTCGGGCTGCGCCACTTGAAGGTGCCGTCGTGCTCGAAGGCAATGATCCTCTTTCTTGACTCATCCACGGCCAGGATCTCGGGCCGGCCATCCAGATCAGTATCTCCCACGGCTATGCTGCCGCCTGCGCAGACATCGTAATTGGGATCGCTGACGGTGAAGATCTCACTACCGTCATTGCCGCTGATGGCCCTGAGGTGGCCGTTGATTCTCCAGTTGGTGCCAAAAGTGGTGAAGACCACGTCTGGAATTCCGTCCGCCGTTAGGTCAATGACGGCTGGCGTCATCATCACCTGGTTGGAGGATGGCAAGGTGCTGCTGCCGGCCCACTCCCACTCCAGCTCGGGCTGGAATTGGCTTTCGGGCGGCAGGTACTGACAGAATGCGCCGGTCTGGTTCAGATTGTTGTCCTCATCCAGTTCCGCGATGACGTCCTGGCTGTCGGCGTAGGCGTAGATCAGGTTGTCGCGGAAGAGGACGTTGCCGGACACCGCCACCGAGAGCCAGATGGACTGATCGATGGCCAGGCTGCCGAAGTACGTGCGCTGTCCCAGCACGTTGTCGGCACCGTCGGTGAAGGCAGCGTCACCGTCCGTGTCCTCGAAGAGGGTAACCTGGAAGGGATCCGTCACGTCCTGGTTGCCCTGGTTTTTCAGTTGGACGGCGACGTCGCCCACGATGGTCAGCGCCTGGGGGTCGGTCGTCGTGCCGCTGCGGTCCATCGCGGGGATGACCAGGTCCGGCCCGATGACGTTGGTGTCCACCGGTTGGTGGTGGGAGTTGTTCGTCTCGTCACATTCGTTCTGGGTACTGCTGCCGGTGCCATCATCGTCGGCCACGACGTAGATGTCGTAGGCTCCCGGTGGGGGCGAGGTCCAGGTGATCGTCACGTCCTCGTACTCGGCGGGCTCCAGGGGCTGGGAGGTGAATGCGGTGCTGATGAGGGTGCCGCCGAAGACGGGGTCGCCGTCGTAGAAGGCCACGGGCAGGCCGGCGCCTACCTGGAGGGCCCCGCCGTTGCCGATGCGCGCGGTGATCCGGAGCGCGTCTGGCAGGCCGGCGGCGTCGAAGAGCAGCCGCGAGGCAGTGAGGTCGGGGGCGCGAAGAACGTCGATCGTAGCGTTCTGCCGGTAGTTGTTGAACGTCTCCCAGTTGTTCTCCTCGACCGCTGGTATGGTGCCGTCGTCGTTGATGTTGGTGATGTGATAAGTGTGCTGGTTCCAGATCTGCCGGGTGGGCACCCAGGTGTCGTTGGCGTCGCCGAACACGAAGACGCCCCGCTGCGGTCCATAACCGCAGTTGTTGTTGGCCACAGCCACGATCTCGGCGTTGCCGTCGGCGTCCACATCTGCCACCAGCACGTACTCATTCCACGTGCATGAGCTCATAGGCGTCTCGAAGAGGACGACGCCATCCGCACCTCGGTAAACGCGCAACTTCAACTCGTCGCGGTAGACCACTTCGGCTGAGCCGTCCCCCTCAAAGTCGAAAACGGACGAGCCGGTGTAACCCGAGCTGACGTCCTGGATGACAGTCGCCCACTTCAGACTTCCGTCCGTTTCGAAGACGGCATATCGAGTTCTGCTTGCAATCCCAATCTCGACCTGTCCATCGCTGTCGTAATCGGCCACCGTGGGCGGGCCCCCGGGGCCAGGGGCCCCTGGGATGCTCACCGGTCCCCACTTGACCGTACCGTCATGCTCCAGTAGGCGCACGCTGCCTCTGACCAGAACGATCTCAGGAAAGGGGTCATCGTCGAAGTTGGCCACGGCGTTGAAGCCATCCGGCAAATCGCTTTTGTGCCAGTAGACGCTACCGTCGGAGCGGTAGGCAGTGTTGCCAGCTACCACCTCAGGGCGGCCGTCCATGTCTATGTCTGCCACTAGAGACAGCGGAGCTGTAGAGCCTCGGCCGCCGGTGCCCGTCCAACGGATCGAACCGTCGTTGTTGAGGACCTGCCGTCCTATGACGATCTCAGGCGTGCCATCCCCATCCATGTCCGCTATGGACGCCCCCCCACGGGGGATCCTTTCAAGGTTAGGGCTACGCCATTTGAACGTGCCGTCTTGCTCAAAGGCGATCAATCGTGTCGCCGTCGAATCGCTGACCACGATTTCTGGCCTGCCATCAAGGTCTATGTCGCCAACAGCGACTGAAGCGCTGGTGTTAATCCTCAGTGTAGAATCAGTGACAGTGAACAGTTCGGTACCATCGTGGCCACTGAGAGCCCGAAGCACACCATCCGGGATTCCCATTCCGCCTGTTCTGGATGTTGAACCGAACACAACATCCGGTATCCCATCGTCGTTCAGATCGATCACAGCGGGCGTCATCATGGCGTTGAGAGCCGACGGCTCGACCGCAGAGTTGGTCCACGACCACTCCAATACCGGGTCAAAGGAGCCCACCGGCGGGCGGTACTCGCAGCGGGTCCCGCTGTGACTGAGGTTGTTCGTCTCGTCCCGCTCATC
>JBHIAO010000326.1:0-6586 GCA_046758565.1 Anaerolineae bacterium | reverse complement strand
GCGGTCTTCGACACCGTTCGCCGGGGGGACGTGCTCATCGCCCAGGTCGAAGGGAGCCAGTACACCCCCTACCACATCACCATCACCCTCGACGAAGCCGGCGTCCTGGAGGCTGAGTGCACCTGCCCATACGATTGGGGGGGCGTCTGCAAGCACATCGTGGCCGTGCTGCTGACCTACATCCACGAGGCAGAGGTGTTCGCTCAGCGGCCGGAGCCGGCCGACCTGCTCGCCAATCTCAAACGTGACGATCTGCTGGGCCTGCTGACCCGGTTGCTGGAGCGCAACCCCTCGCTGCTCGATTGGGTCGAGGGCGAGCTCCAGGCCCGGCAAGCGACTGCTGAGGAGCCCCGCCAGCGCCGAACGCTCCTCGATCCCGCTCCCTTCCGCCGCCAGGTGCAATATATCCTAGGCAGTGTGGACTATCTTGATCCCTCCGAGGCGTATTGGGCGACAAGCGGTGTAGTGCGCCAACTGGATGGCGTGCGTGATCAGGCCCTGGAGTTCCTTCACAACGGTGATGCCGAAAGCGCGCTGACTATCATGCTTGTTCTGGTCGAGGAGGTCGCTGAGAGCTACGAGATGTTCTACGATGAAGGCGAACTGGCGGACTTCATCGATTCCCTGAGTGCACCCATCGCCGAGGCCATCCTCAGCGCTGATCTGGACTCGGCCGAGCGCCAGGAACTGGCCAACCAATTGACTGGCTGGCGGAACTATCTGGACGACTATGGCGCGGGCGAAGTGCTCGATGTAGCCGTCGCGGCCGCCGTGCATGGGTGGGAGGCGGAACCCATGGTCGAGGAGGAAGATGAGCTGTGGGAGGAGGACGCGTGGGAGATCTACGACGATTGGCGCTTCGTTGATCTGACGGATGTGAAGCTGAACATCCTGGAGTGGGAGGGCCGGCTCGACGAATTCCTGGACCTGGCGCGTCAGGCCGGCCGGCACCTTCGCTACGCCCTCAAGCTGGTAGATCTGGGCCGCATTCACGAGGCAACCTCCCACGCACTGGTCACCCTGGGTCGCCCCGAAGAGTCACTTACGCTGGCCCAACGTCTGCGCGAAGAGGGTGCGATTGAAGAGGCACTCGCAATTGGCGAACAGGGGCTATCGCTGCCAGGGCATCTGCACACCCTGGGAACCTGGTTCGCTGATGTGGCGGCCGGCCTGGGACGCCGAGATCTGGCGTTGACGGCGCGCCTGGCGGCTTTCCAGTCCATCCCTTCCCTGGCCGACTACGAAACGATCCGCGATCTGGCCGGCGAAGAATGGCCGGCCCTAAGACCTCAGTTGATGGAAACACTTCGCCGGTCGGCCTACACTGATGCGCTGGTAGACGTGCTGCTGAGCGAGGGCCAGGTAGATGAGGCGATCCAGGTCGCCGAAGAGCATGAGTGGAATTACCGCCTGCTGGAAAAGGCGGTGGACGCCGCAATTGAAACACATCCCGACTGGGTGATCCGGGTCAGTTGCCGGCAGGCGGAATCCTTGATTGACCGTGTACAAAGCAAATACTACGACGTCGCCGTCCGCTGGCTGGCGAAGGCCAAAGCTGGCTATCTGACCCACGGGCGTGGGGACGAATGGACGGCTTACTTGGCTGATCTACGGACGCGCCACAGCCGCAAGCGAGCTCTGCTGTCTCGGCTGCAAGGGCTGTGATCAGTGACCAGTGAAAAGTAAACAGTGATCAGTCTCATCACTGTTTACTGTTCACTGTTCACTGGTTACTGACATCGCTCGGATAACAGTCCCACCTTCCACGCGCTCCGCCGTCAGCGCACGCTCGACGCGGCCGGCCTCCAGGCCAGAGATGACATAAACTTCGAGCTCCGGGCGCGCCGCGACGAGATCGACCATGCTGCGCACTTTCGAGAGCATACCGCCTGTCACATCGACGCCGGCTGAGCCCCCCAGCGCCTGGACCATCGCCGGGAATGTGGCCGGTGTGAGCTCGCGGATGGGTTGGGCACTGGGGTCTTGTATGGGGTCGGCGGTGAAGACGCCGTCGACCTCGCCGGCCAGGATGATGCGCGCCGGATTCAGGCCCTGTCCTGAGCCTTGTCCTGAGTCACGTCGAAGGGATGTCGAAGGAACCCCGGCCACGAAGACGAAGACGTCCTCGGTGGAGAGGATGGTGGCTCCGCGCACTTCGTCCAGAGCGACGTCGCCGTACACCAGCGGTATGGCGCCTCGGCCCAGCAGCGTTTGGATCGGAGCTGTGGCTAGATGTTGCAGTCGACCATCGGAGCACCGCGCCGATGCCGACGGGGGCAGCGACACGGCCGGCACCCCTTCCTCCACGCAAAGATCCGCGACAATGCGGTTCAGTCGCGCTGCAGCGGCGGCGACATCGGCGTACGCCACAGGGTCGAACCCGTCAAGCTCCAGCAGCCGCGTGCGCTCAGCCGCGAAGTGGCCAAACGAGCCGCTGCCGTGACCCAGCAGCAGTTGCAGACCCGGCCGAGACGCGCGCGCCGCGCGAATCTCCCGTGCCAGCCGGCGAATCACCTGCGGCCGCGCCGTCTCTTCACGTGTCTTGTCGGTGATCAGAGAGCCACCAAGCTTAAGGAAAGTGATCATTGGCCTCATAAAGGGGAACTTGGAGGAACTAAAGGGAACTAAGGGGAACTCGAGTGGAACTCCGATTAGTTCCCCTTAGTTCCTCCAAGTTCCCCTTAGTTCCCCTTCTATTGCACAACCGTCTCGATAACTCCTACCGCCCCAGCCCTCCGCAGCGCTTCCACCACATCCTCCACCGCCCACGGCATGGCGATTGCCACCATATTGCCGCCGCGGCCGCCGCCGGACATTTTCGCTCCCATGGCGCCGGCTCCGCGCGCGGCGTAGACGAGGCGGTCCAGTTCGTCACTCGACACCGCCAACTGGCAAAGCCGAGCGTGGTTTTCGTCCATCAGCCGGCCTACTTCCACCAGATCACCCTCGGCAATCGCAGTTCGTGCGGCGCAGACGATGGCGCCGATCTCGTCGAACAGCGCTTCGTACCGGTCGGGGTCCCGCTGCCAGCCGGCACGCACATCGCCCACCGTCTCGCGGGTGGGGGTCATGATCCCGGTATCGGCAATGACCAGGTACATGGGCCGACCTACGTCGAAGCGTTCCATGATCTGATCGCGTACGAAGTACACCGGCCGGCCGAATGCGACGACGGTGTTGTCGATGCCACTGGGCGTCCCGTGGTAGATGACTTCTGTCTCGTACACCAGTCGGCTGACCTGCGCCGGCGACAGACCCTGCCCTGAGCCCTTCGACGAGCTCAGGACAGTGCCTGTCGAAGGGTCCGTGTCGAAATACCGGGCCACTGCCTGAACCAGGGCCGCCGAGACTGCCGCGCTGCTCCCCAACCCTCGGCCCACCGGGATCGTGGATTCAACGTGGATCGATAGATTGTGCTCGAAGCCCACCCCCAGGTGGCGAAGCGTGCTGACCACGGCGACGGCCAGCGGATCGTTGGCATCAGTTGGATCCACGGTGAACGTGCGGCCAAGATTGGGTGCATGGATGGTGAGGCCGCCACCTCGAGTGGGCTCAGGACACCGGTCGCCGGCCTGCTCCGAGCTCCGACGCGGGGCCCGGACGGTGGCTGTTGCCTGGACCTGCGTGACCGGCACCGCGATGGCCGGACGGCCATACACCACAGCGTGTTCGCCAAACAGAATGACCTTCCCCGGTGCGCTGGCGCTAGCAACCTTGCTCATCACCGAGAGTATAACACAACCAGCGGAATTGCAAAAAACAACTGTCTGGTAATCCCTGGGCTGATATGATATAATTTAGGTGTGAGTGTTCATTTATCTCTGAACATGGCGCAGGCGGTCGGCTGCATCGGGGTCAGTACCCAGTGATCAGTATTCAGATGACTGATCACTGGTTACTGATCACTGCTCACTGAATACCTGGAGCACCTGATGTTTGAGCAAGGACTGAGGCTGGTTGTCCTTAAGATCAGCGCGGTTGCCGCGCTGATTTTCCTCAACGGTTTCTTCGTGGCTGTGGAATTTGGCCTGGTGAGCGTCCGACGCACGCGAATTGAGCAAATGGTTGAGCAGGGCAACCGGCTGGCCAGGTTGGTTCAAGAGATGCTGGAGCATACCGATCGGATTCTGGCGGCATGCCAGTTGGGGATCACTATGGCCAGCCTGGCCCTGGGCTGGATCGGCGAAGCCACCGTGGCAGCGCTGGTGGAGCCGCCACTGGCAGCTCTGGCCCGGAGTTTGCCGGGCATCATTACAACGGGTGTGGCTCATGCCATCGGGATCGTGGTTTCTTTCTCCTTCATAACTGCACTTCACATTGTGATCGGTGAACAGGCTCCGAAGACCTTCGCCATCCGCTATCCGGAGACGGTTACCATGTGGTCGGCCCGCCCGACGTTGTGGTTCGATCGCATTTTCCGGCCGTTCATCTGGTTTCTGGATCGGGCCGCGTCCACGACGCTCCGCATGGTGGGTGTGCAACCCGTAGCTGTCCACGGCACGGTCTACTCCATCGAGGAACTGAAGCGGGTGGTCAGCGAGAGTCAGGAGAGCGGCGTTCTGGATGAGCAGCAAGAAGTGATGGTGCGCCGTGTCTTCGAGTTCGGGGATCGCCTGGCCCGGGAGGTCATGGTTCCGCGTCCAGACGTGATTGCGATTCAGGTCGATGCCGCGTTGGATGACCTGCTCGCTCTCTTCGCACAGCACACGCACGCACGCTTTCCTGTCTACGAGCACGATCTGGACCATATTCTTGGCTTCATTTCCATCAAACAGGTGCTGAAGGCGCTGGCTACGGGCGCGAAGCGAACCGATGGCATCGCCCCCCTGATCCGGCCGGCCGTTCTTGTGCCCGAGACACGCCGTGTGGACAGCCTGTTTGTCGAGATGCGGGACAAGGATGTGCAAATGGCGGTGGTGATTGACGAGTACGGCGGTACCGCCGGCATCGTCACCCTGGAAGAGCTGGTCGAAGAGGTCGTCGGGCGTGTGGGCGATGAGCTTATGCCGGGGTTGCCACCGTATCGTCGGGTTGATGAGAAAACCGTGGAGATCGACGCCGGCATGCGGATCGACGAACTCAATGACGAGCTTGGCATAGAGCTGCCCGACCACCCCGACTACGAGACCGTCGCCGGCTTCGTCTTGTTCCAGTTGCACCGAATCCCTGAACCCGGTGATCACTTGCGCTACGACAACCTGCGGATCACGGTGACGGAGATGCGTGGCCCGAAGATCGAGAAGCTGGTACTGATGCGCCTGGGATGAAGCCGCGGTGTCAATGACAAGTTGGTTCCCTGGGGGGCTCGGCAACCCGACCGCTCACTTGTCAGACCAGATTTTGACGCCGCTAAGACCGAATTGTGACCGGTTTATGTCATAATAAAGAAGTTCAGTCTGTGGGGGGTTCGTCTTTGTCGTCGGGCTCCGTGGGGTGCCCGTCCCAGCTTCACAACTCACACGAGGAGGTGTACGATGGCTGTCAAGTTAGTCGCCCAGCCGGGCGAAGTCGACTTTCCCAAGGGCATGGAGGGCATGATTGCCCGGGAGTCGACCAAGAGTTACGTGGACGGCCTGAATGGTCGTCTGTACTACCACGGCATTCCGATCCAGGAGCTGGCCGAGAACTCAACGTACGAAGAGACATTCTTCCTGCTCCTCTATGACCGTCTACCCACCGAGGACGAACTGGCTGCGTTTAACGCTCGCATGGCCCAGTATCGCGAGATACCGGACTATGTGTACCAGGTCATCGCCGATCGGGCCGGCGCATACGGTGTTCACCCGATGGCAGCGCTGCGCACGGCCGTGTCGCTCCTGGGTCTCTACGATGAGTCTGGCGAGGACGAAACGGACGAGGCGCACGAGCGCGTGGCCATCAAAGTCACGTCCAAATTCGGAGCGGTTGTTGCGGCGATTGGGCGAGCTCTGCAGGGTCTTCCAGCCGTACGCCCACGCGCTGACCTGTCGCATGCTGCAAACTTCCTATGGATGCTGACCGGCGAGGAGCCCGATCCGTATCTGGCCAGGCTGATGGATGTCATTCTCATCCTGCATGCCGATCACGGATGCAATGCCTCGACCTTTGGGGCGCTGGTTGCCCAGTCTACACTCAGCGACATGTACTCAGCAGTCGTGGCCGGCATCTCTACGCTGAAGGGACCGCTGCATGGTGGTGCCAATCAGCGGGTAATGCTCATGTTGGAAGAGATCGGTGGGCCTGACAAGGTAGAGGCCTGGCTGGACGAGGCGCTGGCCAAGAAGAAGAGGATCATGGGTTTTGGCCACCGGGTCTACAAGGCCATGGACCCGCGCGCGGTGATCCTGCATGAATATGCTAAGGAACTCACCCGCCGGGCCGGAACCGAGGAGTGGCTGCAGATGGCCGAGATCATCGAAGCCCGCATGATTGAGAAACTCGGCGCCAAGGGTATCTGGCCCAACGTCGATTTCTTCTCAGGCGTTGTCATGTCGTCCATGGGCATCGAGTCAGGCTTGTTCACCCCGATCTTCGCTTTGTCGCGTGTGGCCGGCTGGGTGGCCCATGCTTTGGAACAGTTCCGCGACAACCGCATTTTCCGACCGCG
>JBHIAO010000325.1:0-6587 GCA_046758565.1 Anaerolineae bacterium | reverse complement strand
CGGGCCGAGGCCATCGGTGCCGAGTTCAACCTGGATTCCGAGCCGGGCGCCGGAACCCGCGTCACGGTGCGGCTGGCGGTGGGAGAGAGGTGAGCGTATGCGTGTCCTGGTGGCCGACGATCATTCCCTGTTTCGCGACGGCATCGTAAGCCTGCTCGAGGCAGCCGGCTTTGACGTCGTTGGACAGGCCGGCGACGGCCGGGTGGCTGTCGAGATGGCGCTGCGCCTGCGCCCCGACCTGGTACTGATGGACATCACCATGCCGCAGATGACCGGCCTGGAAGCTTTGCGCTTGATCAAGGCTGAGTTGCAGGAGACGCAGGTGGTGATGCTAACTGTCTCCGACGACAACGCTGACTTGCTTGAAGCTGTCAAGGCCGGGGCGCAGGGCTACTTACTCAAGAACCTGAACGCCAGCGAGTTTCTGGAGATGCTGGCGGGGCTGGAGCACGGCGAGGCTGCCATCACCCGCAAGACCGCCGCCCGCCTGATCGAGGGTTTTGCCGACCTGTCCCGCCCGCGCTCCGAACCGTTGGACAGTCTGACCCAACGGGAAATAGAGATCCTCCGCTTGGTGGCCGAAGGCCTCTCCAACAAGGCCATTGCCCAGGCGCTGTTCGTCAGCGAGAACACCGTCAAGTATCACATGAAGAACATCCTGCAAAAGCTGGGTGTTCAGAATCGGACCGAAGCTGCCACCTACGCCCTTCGCGCCGGACTCCTCAAGTCAGACCCTCCCCGCTAGCTTTCCACCTCTCAGCCCTACCTACCTCGACAAATGCTAACTTCTCCCCTCAGATGGCATAATCACCTCAAGTTGGGGGTAGAAGGCCAATCGTATTGGCCGTCATAGGCTGTCGTGTTGCTCCGTCAACGCCCAACGCGGTTGGGCTTCTACCCCTGGAATTGAAGTTAACATTGTCCACCTACCCATCTGGGTAGGTTTGGCCTGCTCTTCCGAGTTGGCCCCATCGCCGCCCTGCCTACCCCTACTTGTGTCCAGATTTATGCCGATGGGTGTTGCCGGGCCGATCATTCTGTGTTATACTTACAAGGGAAGACAAGAAGGGTGTCAAGCCGTGGGAGGTGTGCCCGGTGCGGACGTGTGTCGTCATCCTATCAGGCCATTCGCTCTTTGCCGAGGGCGTCGCCAGCCAGCTCCGGCAGCACTCACAGGAGTTGGAGCTTGAGGTCGTGGATATCCGGCAGCCGGATGCCATGGCCCAAATCATCGCTGCCCGGCCGTCCGCCGTGATCCTGGACGCCACCGACTCTGAGGTCGCCCGACTTGGCCTCATGAGCAGATTGCCACTTGCGCTTCCGGAGCTCAAGATCATCTGTCTGGACTCACAGCAGGAGCAAATCCAGGTGGTGACAAGCGAGCAGCTTCCAGCGGATCAGGTGCGCGACCTGCTCGACGTGATTTAGTGCTTCCCGTAGTCAAGGGAATGAATGAAATGAAAGGAGGATGATAGTCAAGGAAGATTATTTGGATGACGTTTGAACAAAGAAACGGAGGAGGATATATGAAAGACATCAAAAAGATCGTGGTTCTATGTGTTGTTTTGGCAGCCGTGGTGCTCATTGCCGGCGGTTGCACGACTCCCACACCTGAGACCATCGAAATCGAAAAAGTCGTGACCAAGGAGGTGCCGGTCGAAGTCACCCGGGTGGTGGAGAAGGAAGTCACCGTAGAGGTGGAGAAAGAAGTGCCGGTCGAAGTCACCCGCGAGGTAGAGGTAGAGGTCACGCGGGAGGTGGAAGTGGAGGTGCCGGTGGAGGGAGAGGCCGCAGTAGAGGTTCCCTTCGAGGCCGCCTGGGCCGGCTCTGGTCACAACAACACCGAGGCTGAGGCCTTTCACCATTGGGACGAGGACGACCCAGCCGTGGTTTCCTCGAGCTGCGCCAAGTGCCACAGTACACCTGGGTATCTGGACTTCCTGGGCCTGGACGGGACGGCGGCCGGCACGGTGGACAACGCCGCGCCAATCGGCACGACGGTCACCTGCGTCGCCTGCCACAACGAGGCAACCGCCAGCATGACCAGCGTGGTCTTCCCTTCAGGTGCGGAGGTCACCGGTCTCGGCGACGAGTCCCGCTGCATGCAGTGCCACCAGGGACGCGAGTCCACAGTCAGTGTTAACGAAGCTATCGCCGAGGCGGGCGTAGACGAGGACACAGTCAGTGAGGACCTGGGTTTCCGGAACATTCACTACTTCGCCGCGGCGGCCACCCAGTTCGGTGGCCTGGCTATGGGCGGATACCAGTACGAGGGTAAATCCTACGACGCCAAGTTCACTCACGTCGAAGGGATAGACACCTGCATAGACTGCCATGACCAACACACCCTGGAAATCAAGGTGGAGACTTGCACAGGCTGTCACGAGGGCGTCGCCAGCGCAGACGACTTCAAGGATGTCCGCATGAAGGGCACAAAGAAGGATTACGATGGCGATGGTGACAAGAGCGAAGGCGTCTACTACGAGATCGAGGGCCTGCAGGAGCTTCTCTACCAGGCCATCCAGGCTTATGCCAGCGATGCCGGAACCCCCGTCGTGTACGACTCACACTCGTACCCCTACTTCTTCGTAGACACCAATGCCAATGGCGAGGGTGACGAGGACGAGATTAACTACGGCAACAAGTACAATGCCTGGACCGGTCGTCTGCTCAAGGCGGCCTACAACTACCAGGTCTCCATCAAGGATCCCGGTGCCTTCGCTCACGGTGGCAAGTACATCATCCAGCTCCTCTACGACTCCATTGAGAATCTGGACGCCAGTCTCGTCGCGGGTCTCACCCGCATAGACACGGGCCACTTTGCCGGGTCTGAGGAGGCCTGGCGGCACTGGGATGAGGACGGCGAAGTCTCCGGCCGCTGCAGCAAGTGCCACTCGGCCACTGGCCTGCCGTTCTACCTGAAGGAGGGAGTCACCGCCTCCCAGCCTCTGGCCAATGGGATGCTCTGCACCACCTGTCACGCTGACCTTGACACGTTCGAGCGTCACGGGGTGGAAACGGTTGAGTTCCCCAGTGGGGCGGAGCTCGCCATTGATCCTGACAACAACCTG
Organism: Anaerolineae bacterium; assembly: GCA_046758565.1. GTDB lineage: Bacteria > Chloroflexota > Anaerolineae > Epilineales > JAANWY01 > JBHIAO01. The sequence continues at coordinate 3,516 of JBHIAO010000325.1, read as the reverse complement.
TGCATAAGCTGCCACCAGGGACGCGAGTCCACAGTCAGCGTCAACGCGATGATTGAGGGACTGGACCCCGACACCGTATCGGATGCAGTGAGATTCCGCAACATCCACTACTTCGCTGCTGGCGCAACGCTGTTCGGTGGCGAGGCCATGGGCGCGTACCAGTACGAGGGCAAAGAGTACGTCGGTAGGAACGCACACGTTGCTGGCTTCGATAACTGCATAGCCTGCCACGGCGAGCACGGACTGACCCTCAAGACAGACCAGTGCCAGATGTGCCACGGCACGACGGATGTCGAGGCCATTCGCATGTCCGCTGTAGACTACGACGGTGATGGCGACACCGAGGAGGGCCTGGCCGAGGAAGTCGCCACACTGCGCGACGCCCTCTATGCGGCAATCCAGGACTACGCCAGCGATGTAGCCGGGACGCCCATCGTCTACGATGCGCACCGTTACCCCTACTTCTTCGTAGACACCAACGCTAACGGCGAGCCCGATCCGGACGAGGCTAACTACGGCAACAGGTACGCCACCTGGACGCCGCGTCTGGCCCAGGCTACCTTCAATTACCAGTACTCCATGAAGGATCCTGGCACTTTCGCCCACAACGGCAAGTATGTCATCCAGGTGCTGTACGACAGCCTGGACGACGTTGGCGGGGATACGACTGGTATGGTCCGGCCTTAAGCGGGACCTGAGCTCTTTTGGCGGAACGCCACAGTCTATCCAGATGACCACAGGGGAGTGGGCCGGCAGCCGGCCTGCTCCCCGCCTCTTTGATGAACGACCGGGACCAGGGTATATACGAAAACTATCGGTAGCATGGGGCAGTTTGCAGTTGGCGATTTGACATAGGAAATGGGTGGTGTCATAATTGCCCAGGCAGCCATTTCAAAGACAGAAAGGGAAGGGGGATGGAAACGGAACAAGAGAAGAGCTGACGGCAAATGCTATCAGCGACGAAAGAAGGTGCCTAGCAAGAGGAAAAAGGGAGGAGATGGTTTCACAGACGAGCCGACTGAATTTGGTCGGAAAGGAGACGAAAATGAGTAAACTTCGGCGAGCTCAGTCGAGTCGAGAGACGAAGATGGTCCTGGTGGTGGCCGTCACCGTGTTGGCCCTCACTGCATGGGCGGCCGGCTGTGCGCCAGCGCCGACACCCACACCAGTCCCGCTGTCGCCCACACCAGTCCCGCTGTCGCCCACGCCAATCCCGCCGACGCCCACGCCAATCCCGCCGACGCCCACACCAGTCCCGCCGTCGCCCACGCCGGTTCCGCCTACACCGACAACGCCACCACTACCCACGCCGACGCCCAAGCCCGTGACTGTCAACCTGCAAGCCCTGCACCTGGAGGCGGGTAGCCTCCAGGCCGAACAGTGCATCGGCTGTCATGGTGACAAGGCGAAGGAGGTTTCCCTGAGCGACGAGGTGGCCACGCCGCACAACATCCACCTCACCAATGGACTCCTCAAATTCCAGTGCAACACCTGTCATCGGCAGGTAGACCTGACTGAGGGTTCGGCGACCAGCCTGCGCCGGCAGGTGGATGTGGAGCTGTGCGCCAAGTGCCATTCGCCTTTCCCCAGCAAGATGGACGCTGGCTTCAAGGAGATGGACTGCACCACCTGTCACGGGGATTGGCAGGCAAAGATGGAGGAAGTATTGGCCATCATAAACCTGGATGCGATCACCGCCGACGACTGCCTGACCTGTCATGGCGGGCATCCCTGGTATCAAGAGAAGGGAGGTAAGTAAGCCCATGACCGTGAAAGGAAATCCATTTGACACTAAGATCAGCCGCCGTGCTTTTCTGAAGGCGGCCGGGGCCCTGGGCGCGCTGGCGGCCACCCCCCGCTTTCTGCAAGCAGCCCCAGCCTTGGCTCCCTTCCCACGAGTGCCAACCCTGCCCGGGCCCGATCCTTTGGCAACCGAACCGGGGGTGGAGATCCGCTATTCGGCCTGTCTGCAATGCCACAGCTCTTGCACCATCATGTGCAAGGTCGTGAACGGTCAGGTAGTCAAGATAGACGGCAATCCCTACAGCCCCATGAACCGCTTCCTGGAGAACATGCTGCCCTACGACACCGACCCGATGACTGTCAAGACGGAGCGGGGCCGCATCTGCCCTAAGGGTCAGGCCCTGATCCAGACCTGCTATGATCCCTACCGGGTCAAGCAGCCGCTCAAGCGCGTCGGCCCCCGTGGATCGGGCGAATGGGAGGCCATCACCTGGGAGCAGGCCATTGACGAAATCGTCAACGGTGGCAGCTTTGCCGACAGTGGTCCCTTCGATGGTCTGGCCGCTATCAGAAGCTTCGACCCCATTGACCCCGACTTTCCCGAGCTGGGACCCAAGGCCAACCAGTTTGTGATGATGATCGGACGAGCCGAACACGGCCGCAAGGACATCATGGGCGGCTGGGCCAAGGGCGTCTATGGCACGATCAACAAAAAGATCGAGCACACCAGCATCTGCGAGCAGAGCCACCACATCGGGCTGAAGCACTCCCTGAATTACAAGGCCCACCACGTGCAGCCGGATATCCTCAACTGCGAGTACGTTATGAGCTTTGGTGCCAACCTGGTGGAGGCTGGCTTCAGTCCCCCCCACTTCGCCCGCAAGCTGATGAAGGCCAAAGCGGAGAAGGGGATGAAGCTGGTGGTCGTTGACCCCCGTCTCTCCAAGACCGCGGCCAAGGCCGACGAGTGGGTGCCCGTCATGCCAGGCACCGACGGAGCCTTGGCCCTGGGCATGATCCGCTGGATCATCGAGAACGGGCGGTACGATGAGACCTTCCTCACCAACCCCAACGCGGCGGCGGCCGAGGCCGACGGTGAGAAGAGCTGGAGCGATGCCACCCACCTGGTCAAGATCGAGGATGGCAGCCCCGGCAAGTTCTTGCGAGCCGACGAGATCGGTCTTGGTAGCGAGGATCAGTTGGTGGTGCTGGTGGGCGGTGAGCCCGCTCTGGCCGAGGAGGCCGCCGGCGGCGACCTGGAGGTGGATACGGAGATCGAGGGCATCGCTGTCAAGTCGGCCTTCCAGCTCCTCAAAGAGGAGGCGGCCAAGTACACCCTGGACGAATACGCCGAGATCACCGGTGTGCCCAAGGCAACCATTGAGCCGCTGGCCGACGAGTTCACCAGCCACGGCAAGAAGGCCCAGGTGACCTTCTACCGCGGCCCGGTGCAGCACACCAACGGCTTCTACAACGCCCGCGCCCTGGCCGTGCTCAACTTTATGGTCGGCAACCTGGACTGGAAGGGCGGCTGGCAATACGGCGGCGGCCACTACCACGAAGGGGGCGGCAAAGAAGGCAATCCCTACAGTATGAGTGACATCGTGCCCAAGGCCGAAGACGCTGAGCCAGGAGGCATCCTCATCACCCGTGAGGGGAAAAAGTACGAGGAGGCCGAGAACCTCTTCGCTCGAGACGGCTACCCGGCCAAGCGGCCTTGGTTCCCCTTCTCCTCAAACGTCTACCAGGAGATCCTGCCCAGCGCCGCCGACA
>JBHIAO010000324.1:0-6614 GCA_046758565.1 Anaerolineae bacterium | reverse complement strand
CGCATCCCGCATCCCGCATCGCGATTATCGACTACGGCATGGGGAACCTGCGGAGCGTCCAGAAAGCCTTCGAGCACATCGGCGCTCAAGCCATCATCGCCGCCGAAGCCCATGTGATCGACCAGGCGCCGGCTGTCGTGCTTCCGGGTGTGGGCGCCTTCGGCGACGCCATGAACAATCTGCGTAGAGCCGGCCTGGATGCGGCCATTCATCGCGCCGTCGAAGCCGGCAAGCCCTTTCTGGGCATCTGTCTGGGCCAACAACTTATGTTTGAAACCAGTCAGGAAATGGGCCAGCACCGGGGACTCGAGATTTTTCACGGACATGTACGTCGTTTTCCAGATGGAAAACTGAAGGTGCCACACATCGGGTGGAACCAGATTCATATCCAACGTGACGACCCGCTCCTGGCCGGCGTCGTCCCAGAGAGTTTCGCCTACTTCGTGCACTCTTACTACGTGGAACCCGAGGAGGAGGATGTGGTGCTGGCCACAACCGACTACGGGATTGACTTCGCGTCCATTGTCGGCCAGGACCGGGTCTGGGGCATCCAGTTTCACCCCGAGAAGAGCCAGGATGTCGGACTGCGGATCTTAGAGAATTTTGTGCGGGCTGTTGAGGGAGATTAGAGATTCGAGACTGGTACTGGCAGATGATCATCTTTCCCGCCATTGACCTGAGACAGGGACGTTGCGTGCGCCTCTACCAGGGCGATCCGGAAAAGGAGGTCGTTTTCGGTGACGATCCGGTTGCCGTAGCCCACGAGTGGGTCAACCACGGCGCTGATTGGCTGCACATCGTCAATCTCGACGGTGCATTTGGCCGCGCTTCGGGCAATTTGAGCGTGGTCAAGGAGATTGTAAGTTGCGTCAATGCCAAGGTCCAGTTTGGTGGTGGACTGCGCGACATTGGAGACATGGAGCACATGCTCCAGATGGGCGTGACACGTGTCATCGTCGGGACAATGGCAATCACGGCGCCTGAGATAGTGGCTGAGGCAGTCGGTCGCTTTGGCCGGGAGCGGATTGTCGTCGGGATCGACGCGCGCGATGGGCGGGTGGCGACCCACGGTTGGAAGGAAACCTCAGACGTAGACGTGATAGACCTGGCCGAACGGGTCATGATGTTGGGTGTAGTGCGCGTGGTGTACACGGACATCGCTCGGGATGGGACAATGCGCGGGCCGGACATCGCCGGCACCCGCCGGCTAGCTGCGGAGACTGGCCTCAAGGTCATCGCCTCGGGCGGTGTAGCCTCGATCAACGACGTGAAGGCGCTGAAAGCGCAGGAGCGCACCGGCGTCGAAGGCATCATCATAGGTCAGGCGCTGTACACTGGTGCCATCGATTTGAGCGAAGCCCTGGAAACAGTGTCCTGAGCGTGTCGAAGGGTTGCCGAAGCGGAGTGTGAACTGATGCTGGCCAAACGAATCATTCCATGCCTGGACGTACACGCCGGCCGCGTGGTGAAGGGCGTGCAGTTCGTCAACCTGCGGGACGCCGGCGATCCGGTGGAGCAGGCCCAGGTCTACGACCGTGAGCGAGCCGATGAACTGGTCTTCCTCGACATCACGGCGTCCCACGAAGGCCGCGATATCATGCTGGATGTCGTCCGCCGCGTCGCCGACAGCGTATTCATCCCGTTCACTGTCGGCGGTGGTATCCGAACCGTGGATGACATGCGGGTCATCCTGCGCGCCGGCGCCGACAAGATCGCCGTGAACACTGCCGCCATCGAAAACCCAGATGTCATCGGTGAGGGTGCCGAGCGTTTTGGGACGCAGTGCATCGTCGTCGCCATCGATGCGAAGCGTGAGGCTTGCACTGAGCCTGGTCGAAGTGACAGTTGGTGGCAAGTGTACACCCACGGAGGTCGGCAACCACGCGGCCTCGATGCCATTGAGTGGGCCGAGGAAGCCGAAGCGCGGGGGGCGGGGGAGATCCTGCTGACCAGCATGGACGCCGATGGCACGCAAGACGGATACGATCTCGCTCTGACACGAGCGGTGGCCCATGCGGTCTCGATTCCTGTGATCGCGTCGGGCGGGGCCGGCCGGCTGGAACACTTCCACGAGGCGCTAACAACCGGCGGTGCACAGGCGGCGTTGGCAGCTTCGCTGTTCCATTATCGCCAGTTGTCTGTGGGCGACGTCAAGGAGTATTTGCGTGAACGAGGTGTCCTCGTCAGGAGATAGGATAGTGGAAAAGATTGCCTGGGACGACCGCGGGCTCGTGCCGGCCATCGTCCAAGACGCAAAGACCGGCCAGGTACTGATGCTGGCCTACATGAACCGAGAGTCTCTCCAGCTGACCTTGGAGACAGGCGAGACGCACTTCTGGAGCCGCAGCCGGCAGCAGTTGTGGCACAAGGGCGGTACCTCGGGTAATGTCCAGTATGTCCGCGAAGTCCGCTGTGACTGTGACGGTGACACAGTGCTCGTCGAGGTGGAGCCAGCAGGGCCGGCGTGTCATACGGGGGAGACGAGTTGCTTTTATGGGGTGGTAACGCATGGGCTGTCAACGGATAGGGAAACAGATTAGCGGATGAAAGTGCGGCTCTTGCCGCAAAGCACTTTTCACACCAGGGCATCACACGGATAAGCGGATAAAACGGATGAGCGAAGTAGCAAAGGGGGATAAAACGTCAAAGCAGAAATCCATTCCTCATCAGGATATCACCTATGAGATGATTGGGGCGGCTATGCGAGTGCACAATAGGCTTGGGCCAGGTCACAAGGAAGCTGTTTACCAACGCGATCTCACAGCAGAGATGCGAGCGAGTGGACTGAAGGTACGTGAAGAGTACCCATTCGCCATTTACAGGGAAGATGGAACATTTCTTGGATACCTGTATGTCGATCACATCGTCGAAGACCTTGTGATTGCCGAAGTAAAAGCCCTATCACATCTTGTAACTAAGGAAGAAATCGCCCAGGTCATTACCTACCTGGCTGCCACGGCTTTTCCAGTCGGTCTGCTTTTCAATTTCGGGCGCAGGAAGCTTGACTTCCACCGAATACTTCGGCCAACCAGGCTCGAGGGCTGGGAAAACCGCCTCATTCGTTACCTCTGGCAACCTGACGACCCTGTAGCGGCCGCAAAAGCCTTCGCCGTTCGCGGCATCGAACCCGGCCAGATCATTGTTCCTTCCAGCGACATCATCTACCCAAGCCGGCCCCCATCCACCCGTATACCACCGGCCCCAACCGTCGAGCCTACATCCGTCAAATCCGCCCATCCGTTATCCGTTAATCTGCTTGGCCAACGGCAATCCGCTGACAGCCCATCCGTTAATCTGCTTGGCCAACGGCAATCCGTTGACAGCCCTTCCGCTGACAGCGACTCCGCCATCCTCGACGAGCTCTTCACCGTCATCCAGGACCGTAAGGTCAACATGCCGGCCGGCTCCTACACCGTCCGCCTCTTCGAAAAGGGGCCGGCTGAGATCGCCAAAAAGGTCGGCGAAGAAGTCATCGAGGTTATCGTCGCATCAGCGCAGAGCGACCGCGAGCAACTAGTGTACGAATCCGCTGACCTGATCTACCACCTTCTCGTCCTACTCGCCGAGCACGATATCTCAGTAGAAGAGCTGTACGAAGAACTCATCAAACGCCGAAAATAACGTCAAGGTTACCCGTTCGTTTCATTCTATTGTTCGCTGTTCAAACAAGGAGGAGCATGTTGAGGGCACTATTGAGTGTATCCGACAAGACAGGGCTGGCCGAGTTCGGCCGTGGGCTGGCCGAGCTCGGCGTGGAGCTTATCGCGACTGGCGGCACCGCCGGCGCCCTACGCGACGCCGGCGTCGGCATCACCACCGTGGAAGACATCACCGGATTTCCAGAACTCCTGGGCGGACGCGTCAAAACATTGCACCCGGCCATCCATGCCGGCATCCTGGCTCCTCGCGACAGCGCATCGCTCGAAGAGATCCAGGCCCGCGGCATCCACCCCATCGATCTGGTCATCTGCAACCTTTATCCCTTTGAAGACACTATAGCACGCCTGGATGTAACCCTGGAGCAGGCCATCGAGCAGATCGACATCGGGGGTGTTACACTGGTGCGGGCCTCTGCCAAGAACTTTGCCCACGTGACCACGGTCGTCGATCCAGCCGACTACGACCGGGTGCTAGAGGAAGTACGGTCGACTGGGAACACATCGGTGGAGACTCGCGCTGCACTGGCGCTGAAGGCCTTTCGTCATACGGCGGCGTATGACGCCGCCATAACCACGTATCTGACCGGCGTCACCACAGTTGAGACTGACTTGTTCCCCGATACCATGGCGCTGGTCCTGCGCAAGACCCAGGACATGCGCTACGGCGAGAACCCACACCAGGCCGGCGCTCTCTATAGGCTTGTACTGAGCCCAGCCGAAGTGCTCGCCGGCGTGCAGGGCCTGGCCGACGCAGAGCAACTGCACGGCAAGGGCTTGTCCTTCACCAACGTGCTGGACATCGATACCGCCTGGAGCCTGGCCTATGCATTCAGTTCACAGTTCACAGTTCACAATTCACAATTCACAATTGACAGTGCCCCAACGGTGGTCATCATCAAGCACGCCACGCCATGTGGCGCTGCCAGTGGAGCTACGCAACTCGACGCGTATCGGGCGGCGTTGGCCTCGGATCCAGTTTCGGCTTTCGGCGGGGTCGTGGGCGCCAACCAGCCCATCGACGGTGACACGGCAGCAGCAATCAACGAGATCTTCACTGAAGCCGTCATCGCTCCTGATTTCACCGACGAAGCCCTTGAGATCCTGACCCAGAAGCAGAACATCCGCCTGATGCGCATCCCCTTCGCCCCACCGAAAACGTTGGACATTCGGCTGATTCACGGTGCCGCAGTGGCCCAGGAGCTGGACGAAATCGACCCTTCGATAAACGCTGTCCTGAGCTTGTCGAAGGGCTCAGGACACCGCATCGAAGCCCCCCTCGAGGAAGTGACAGAGCGGTCACCCACCGAAGAGGAGTGGGAGGGCCTGATCTTTGGCTGGCGGGTGTGCAAGGCGGTCAAATCAAACGCCATCGTATTTGCGCGAGGAACCACCACCGTCGGAATCGGGGCAGGGCAACCAAGCCGTGTCGACTCCGTGAAACTGGCGGCGTGGAAGGCCGGCGAAAAGGCGCGGGGCGCCGTTATGGCATCGGACGCCTTCTTCCCATTCCCCGACGGTATCGAGGAAGCTGCCGCAGCCGGCATCACCGCTGTCATCCAGCCTGGGGGCTCGATCCGTGACGAACAAGTCATCGAAACGGCCAACGCCAGGAACATCGCCATGGTCTTCACCGGCATGCGCCACTTTAGGCATTAGAACGACCGCGGACCGACGACGGGCGACCGCCGACCTATTCGTTGACGGCAGTCGGTGGTCGCGAGCGAAACGAGCACTATGCGAGCAGAAATCATCAGCATTGGCACCGAGCTTCTGCTCGGTCAAATCATCGACTCCAACGCAGCGTATCTGGCACAGAAGTTGGCCGAAGCCGGCCTGAACGTCTATCGAAAGACAACGGTGGGCGACAACGAGCTGCGGATCGCTGAAGCGGTGCGCGGTGCCCTGCAACGCTCCGACGTCGTCATCACCTCGGGGGGTCTGGGGCCAACGGTGGACGACAAAACCCGCGAAGCGGTGGCGATTGCGACAAACCGGAAGCTGGTACTGGACCAGGGACTGTTGGAATACATCGAGGAATTCTTCAGGAAGCGTGGCCGCGAGCTGGGCGAGAACAACCGCCGGCAGGCCTACCTACCGCGCAGCGCCATCTCGATTCACAATCCTGTCGGAACTGCGCCCGGTTTCATCGTGAAGCACCAGGCCAGCTACGTTCTTTCGCTACCCGGTGTCCCACGCGAACTACGCTATTTGACTGAGCACTCAGTGTTGCCCTTTCTGCAGCAGGAATTGGGCTTCCAGGCCGTCATCAGAAGCCGCATACTGCGTACTGCAGGCGTCGGCGAGAGTGACATCGACCGGCGGATTGGTGATCTGGAAGAATCCGTCAACCCGACAGTGGGGTTGGCCGCCCACACAGGTTCTGTTGACATCCGCATTTCAGCAAGAGCGGCCGATCAGGAGGAGGCCCAGCGAATGCTGGACGAGATGGAAGCTCGAGTCCGCGAACGGCTTGGCGATATGATCTACGGCCTCGGCGAAGCAACCATCGAAGAGGTTGTGGCGCAGACGTTGGCGGACCGCGGGCTAAGTGTGGCGGTACTGGAGACAAATACCGGTGGCCTGCTGACCAGCCGGCTGACTGCTGCCCCAAACGGCGTCGTCGTGTTGCACCAAACGCTGATCACATCGCTAGCGAAGGCGAGAGCCCGGTTCCTGCAAGGCATTGAGATCGAGACCGGCATCTCAACCGAAGTCGCTGAAGCCCTTGCAGCCAAGATTCGAGAGCAGGCCGGCGTTGATATCGGTATTGCCATCGTTGGAGACACGGATCCCGACATCGGCCCCTACAACGAGAGGACAGGGGACACGTTCATTGGACTAGGTACACGTGGGTCAGTCACGAGCCGGCACATCCGCATCGGCGGCGTCTCGGAAATCGCGCGAACCTGGGTTACCAACGGCGCACTGGACATGGTGCGTAGGCACCTATTGGGG
>JBHIAO010000323.1:0-6616 GCA_046758565.1 Anaerolineae bacterium | reverse complement strand
GACCGTGCCACCATGGGTGGTATCCTGAGCAACAATTCCACCGGTGCCCACTCCATTCTCTACGGGCGCCCCGTCGATCACGCCCTGGAAGCCGAGGTTGTGCTATCCGACGGAACATCAACCCACGTTGGTCCATTGGACGAGGCCGGCATGCGGGCCAAAATGAGGCAGGACGGCCTGGAGGGCACCATCTACCGCGCCGTGCGCCAACTTGTCACCGACAACCTGGAGCTTATCCAGGATGGCTATCCCAGACACTGGCGCAGGTCGGGTGGGTACAATCTGGATGAAATTGCCCGCCAACTGAAGGAGGGGCCTTTCAACTTGCTGAAGCTCCTGGTAGGAACCGAAGGCACTTTCGCCGCGCTCACCGAATTGAAGGTCAACCTGGTTCCGCGCCCCCAGATGACAGCCTTGAGCATCGTGCATTTCGACGATCTCATCGACGCTATGGAAGCCACACCGTCCATTTTGGAGTGCCATCCGTCGGCGGTCGAGCTTCTCGATGAAATGGTGATCCGGCTTGTGCGCGATGTGCCGGATTACGCACGACGACTGACGTGGGTCGAGGGCCATCCCAAAGCCGTTCTCATCGTTGAGTTCTACGGTGAGTCGGACGCCGGGTTGCGAAGCAAGCTGGACGATCTGGAAGCCCATCTCAAACGGAATCACAGCAGCACAGCTATTGTTCGAGCTGTCACCGCCGAGGAAAAAGGCCGGGTGTGGAGCGTGCGCAAGGCTGGCCTGGGCTTCCTGATGGGCCTCCCCGGCGACTACAAGCCGATTCCGTTCATCGAGGATCCGGCAGTGCCTGTTGAGCATCTGGCAACATACATCCGGAACGTCCGCGATGTCTGCCGCGCCTACGACGCCCGGATGGCAGCCTACGCCCATGCCAGCGCCGGCTGCATCCACGTGCGTCCACTCATCAACCTCAAGGACGGCAACGGAGTCAAGAAGATGCACGCCATCGCGACCGCTGTGTGTGGCCTGGTCCAGAAGTACGATGGCGTCATGAGCTCCGAGCACGGCGATGGCCTGGTACGCAGCGAGTTCAACGAACGTATCTTCGGACCTGAGCTCTACAGTCTTTTCAAGCAGGTTAAACAGGTCTGGGACCCGAAAGGCATCATGAACCCAGGCAAGATCGTCGATGCCGAGCCAATGATCCACAACCTGCGCTTTGGCTCCGAATACCGCACGATACCGATTCAGACCTACTTCCGATATCCGCGCGAAGGTGATTTCGCCCGTGCCATCGAGATGTGCAGCGGCATCGGCATCTGCCGCAAAGAGGGCACCGGAACAATGTGCCCGTCGTACATGGCAACCCGTGAGGAAGAGCATTCAACGCGGGGGAGGGGCAACGCACTGCGTGCTGCCATGTCGGGCGTGCTGCCCCACGAAGAGCTGACCAGCGATCGCATGCTGGGCGTCCTGGATTTGTGCCTGGAATGCAAGGGCTGCAAGGCTGAATGCCCCTCGGCGGTGGACATGGCGAAACTCAAGTACGAAGTATTGGCTCAGCGAGCGGACAAGTATGGTGCCCCGCTTCGAGCGCGCATCTTCGGAAATATCCACACCCTCAGCCGGCTGGGATCAGCCATGGCGCCCTGGTCTAACCTGTTGCTCAACAACCCACTGTCCAAGGCTGTTGGCATACGGCTGGGCCTGGCTCCCGAGCGCCCCTTTCCCGAATTCGCCGCCGAACCCTTCGACACCTGGCTCCGCAAACGCATTTCGGATTTCGGATTTCGGATTTCGGATTGGGGAATGGGAAATGGGGATTTCAAGGAACACAATCCGCAATCCGCAATCCGCAATCCGCAATCGAAAGTGGTGTTGTTCCACGACACGTTCATGACCTACAACCAGCCATCCATTGGCCGGGCAGCGGTGAAAGTGCTGGAAGCCGGCGGCTATGATCCGATTCTGGTGGAGCGTCGCAAGTGTTGTGGCCGGCCCATGATCTCCAAAGGCTTGCTGAAGGCTGCCAAAGCTAACGCCGAGCACAACATCGATGTGCTGGCGCCCTACGCCGAGGCCGGCATCCCCATCATCGGAACGGAGCCCAGTTGCCTGCTGACGCTGCGCGACGAGTACCCCGAACTGGCGGACGACCCACGGGCCGGCATCGTGGCCGAGAACAGTTTCCTCATCGAGGAGTTCATCGCCAGGTTGCTAGACGAGGGCAAGCTGGACCTGCAGTTCAACGGCAACAAGCCGGAGAAGGTGCTGGTCCACGGACACTGCCACCAGAAGGCTCTGGTGGGTACGGGACCGACGCTGAAAATGCTGCAGTTACTGGGTTGCGAGGTGGAAGAGGTGGATTCGGGTTGCTGCGGGATGGCCGGCTCCTTCGGTTTCGAGGCCGAGCATTACGACATCTCGATGAAGATTGGTAACCTGCGGCTACTGCCGGCCGTTCGTGCCGAGCCCCCGACCACCGCTATCGCGGCGGCCGGCATTTCTTGCCGCCAGCAAATCGCGCATGGGGCGGGTCGAACGGCCCGCCACCCCATCGAAATCCTGGCAGATGCGCTGGGGTACAGGAGGATGAGTGGGACGACTGGGATGACGAGTGGGACCTCGAGGCAGATTTCGAGGACATGACTCCGGAGAGCCGCCGACAGTCAATCCAGCGCCTGAGAGAATTCCTGGACGAGCTTGAAGCCAAGTTTGATGTTGAGGTCGAAGCACCGTCGAGGAAGACACGCCGGCGTCGATAAAGCCCTCTACGTCCGAAGCATGTTCGGGCGGATCTCGGACCGTTATGACCTGATGAATCGCCTGATGACGTTCGGGCAGGATCAGGCCTGGCGGCGCTTCGCCGCGCGACAGGCCAGCGTACCACCACACGGTCGCGTGCTGGACCTGGCCACAGGCACCGGCGACCTGGCTCTGGCCGTGCTAGAGGTGCAGCCGTCCGCTACTGTGGTAGGCGTCGACTTTGCCCTGCCGATGATGCGAGTTGGTCAGGCCAAACTGAACGGCCGGCCAACCCAAGGGATTGACTTCGCCGGCGGCGATGCACTCCAATTGCCCTTTGACGACAATACTTTCGACGCCTGCCTGAGTGCCTTCATGATGCGCAACGTCGTCGACGTGCCCCAAGCTTTTCGTGAGCAACAGCGAGTGATTCGTCCAGGGGCTCGCGTCGTTTGCCTGGAGGTCACGCAGCCGGCCACACCTCTGTTCCGCGAGCTGTTCGCGATCTACTTTGGTCATTTCGTGCCGGCGATTGGGGGGCTCATCAGCGAGGGCGATGCCTACGCTTATCTGCCGGCTTCGGTGTGGAACTTCCTGACGCCGCCGGAGCTGGCCGGCGTGATGCGGGAGGCCGGCCAGCACGACGTCACCTACCACAAACTGGCCCTGGGCACCGTCACGGTGCATGTCGGGGCAAAACCAGTGATCAGTAATCAGTGATCGGTAATCAGATTATGATACTGATCACTGATCACTGATCACTGTGCGGCAGAGCCGCCATGACCAGCGTGCCGGCATCCACGGCATAAAGCCAGCCGTTGATCTCATCCACCCATAGAGCATCGAGGCGCTCCCATCGACCTTCCGGCGGGAGCAATTGGCGTTGAAAGATGCCGGCGGCATCAAACTGGAGAACCCGTGTGGCATCTGCCAGAAATACCCTCCCCGACGGCGGTGTCGCAAAGCAGGTGACGGGCTTGGTCAGATCGAACTCGTCAGGCTGATCGAAGGGTTCGGGCTTGCCGGCCACCAGCTTCTCCACGCGGCCACTCGACCTGAACAGGTAGATCGAGCCATCGATGGCCATATCCACAACATTCCCCAAATCGACCACGGCCTCAGCCGACAGCCACTCTACGGGTGGGATCGCATAGCCATCCACGGTGGGCAAATACTTCAGTATCTGCCCCAGACCGATGTCGAGAACATAGAGATTGCCGGCGAATCCCCCCACTAGCCTCAGGCCACGCCAGTTCTCCGCCCCAGCTACCTTAAGGGGCACCACGTCACCAACTGCGTCGATCTGCCAGGCTGTGCCAGTCGAATCCAACACGATCACAGCGCCCTGGTCCCGCACTCCGCCGGCCGGCACCCAGGCCATGTCAACCAGTGGGCCGACGGACTGCCCTGCTTGCGTGTCGCCGGACTTCAGAATCTCGACGAGGCGCCTGTCGCCCAGCCCGACGCGATGCACAGCCTGCTCCCTGGCATTCAGCACGTACGCCGACGTGCCCTGGACAATCAGCCGGCGCCGATCGTCGACAGCGCCTGGCAAAGAAGCAACAGTCGCGAGGTCCGTCAGGCGCACGACTCCTTCCATTGCCTCTAGCCGTGATTCAACGTCTGCGCGCAGTCGTTCAGCCAGGCGGCGCCCTGAGCTTGCCGAAGGGCCATCATTCGGCCGCAAACGTAGCGCCCGATCCAGCTCTTGGGAGGCCACTAACAGGAGCTCCCGAGCCTGGGTTGGATCTGTCTCAACCAAGGCTTGTGCCTGTTCTGCTCGCCCAGACGCTGACTGAACGAGATCGAGAAACAGGGTCTCCCGGTCGCCGCGCCTGCCCCAGTACATGACGACGGTGAGCAGCGCCAGGGCAACGGGAATGATGATCGCCAGCCACATCAGCGCCCGTCGCCGGCGTCCCGACGACTCTAACTCCTCCCGTCCAACACGCTCCGGCAACAACCCCTCTAGAACCCTCGCGATGCCCCCTAGAATGGCCGCTCCTGCCGATCCCACGCCCACGACCCCGTGGCGCATAGCAGTAAACACCCGATCGCCCAGGCTGGGCCCGCTTGGCTCTGGCACTGGCTCCGTCGCCGGCGTCACGCTTGTCCTGAGCGCCGTCGAAGGATCGGCTGGCTTGGGCTCCAGGAGGTTGGCCACCAAAGCTGATAGATCCTGGCCTGAAGCCATGACGGCCAGGTCCCGCAGGATGTCCTCGGGGTCCTGATCCAGCAAATCGGCGATGTCATCTTCGGTCAGGAGTTGCGGGAGATGGGCTGAAGCGAGAAGAAGGGTATACCCGGGACCGACTTGCACAGAATTGAGATCGACATACACCTCATTGCGTATCCCCAGGGGCGTCCAGATACCACCCGGCATCGACTCAAGCGGCTCTTCGCTCAGCCAAGGAGAGTCTATCGGGAACTGCCTGATAACGCCAGGGTGAGCGACGCATGCCAGAGCCGGCCCAGCCTGAGCCAGGTACACCTCATCCTCGACCAGGACAGCGCAGGTGATGCCGGCAGCCTGCCTGTCGTTCGTCCGCTCACGATTCCACTCGAGCAGATACTGGTTCGCGGCAGCCGCCGCCTGTCGCAGTCGGCGGGTGGTGCTTCCGCTCTGTTGCTCGTAGGCCCGCTGCGTCGTTTCCATCAATTCACCGAGCAGGATGTCATCGTCTGGGTTCTCCCCCAGCAAATCGATGAGGATGAACAGGATGCCCGGGTCTTGCCGGCGCAGAATGGAGCGCGGCTCAAAGACGCGGACCGTCAGCGTCTCGTCCTGGCGCACGCCTCGCACGAGGCGGAGTTGGCCGATTACGAGCGATGTAGGCAGGGACATGGTAGCACTCTGTCAAGGCAAGACGATGTTGAAACAGAGGCGTAAAACGTGAAGCGTAAAACGTGATAATCAAGTCTCATCTCGAAGTCCTCACGTTTCACGTATTACGTTTCACGCGTCCGCTTCCATGATTTTCCGAGCTATCGTGAGCTGTCCGGCGTACCTATCATTCCCACTCGATAGTTGCCGGCGGCTTGCTGGTGATGTCGTAGACGACGCGGTTGACCCCCAGTACCTCGTTGACGATGCGCGTTGAGATGCGCGCCAGGACCTCATGAGGCAGTCGAGCCCAGTCAGCGGTCATGCCGTCCTGGCTGGACACCGCCCGCACCGCCACCAGGTGGCCGTATGTGCGCCCATCGCCCATGACACCGACACTGCGCACCACGGGGAGCACGGCGAAGTATTGCCAGACGTTGCGTTCGGGGTCAGCCGCGCTGATCTCACCGCGGACGATGGCGTCGGCGGCTCGCAAGATCTCCAGACGCTCACGCGTCACCTCACCGATGATGCGCACCGCCAGCCCTGGCCCTGGAAACGGCTGTCGCCACACAATCTCCTCGGGCAACCCCAGTTCTAAGCCGATGTTGCGTACCTCATCTTTGAAGAGATAGCGCAGCGGCTCGACTAGCTCGAAATCCATGTTTTCGGGTAGCCCGCCGACGTTGTGATGGGTCTTGATTCGCCTGGCATGGGGCCGATCCCGCGCTGCGCTTTCGATGACATCAGGGTAGATGGTCCCCTGGGCCAGGAAATCAATCCGACCCAGCTTGCGGGCTTCGCGTTCGAAAATGCGTACAAACTTCTCGCCGATGATTTGACGCTTTTCCTCGGGATGACTGACACCTTGCAGCGCCTCCAGGAACTCGTCGGCGGCATCCACGAAAACCAGCCGCATCCCCATGTTGCGGCGAAAAGTCTCGATGACCTGTTCCACCTCGCCGGCCCGCAGCAGCCCATGGTCCACAAAGATGCACGTAAGCTGGTCCTCCACCGCACGATGAACCAACGCTGCTGTCACCGACGAATCGACGCCACCCGACAACCCCAGCACCACCCGTC
>JBHIAO010000322.1:0-6641 GCA_046758565.1 Anaerolineae bacterium | reverse complement strand
GTGCCGGCTGGATACGTGCCCGAGACAGAGACGCTGTAGGTCTGATTGGGCTGTAACGGCTCCTTGGGGAACAGAATCATCATAGAGAAATATGCGTCGTCCGGTGGAGCACACAGAACGTAGGGTACAGGGGCCCGGTCTCTGGCGAAGCTGACGTTGTCAGCCACAGGCGAGGGAGAAGAAAACCAGTCAAATTGGAGTGTAATTGGGTATCCCGGGTTCGCGGGCGGACTCACCGATTGACCGGTGACGGAATCGATACAGGTTGAGGCGGTGTCATGCTCGTTTGAGCCCGCAAGTGGAACATCGGTTTGACCTGGCCCCGGATACACCACAGGCCAGGCAGTCCAGTCAACCGACTCGACTCCTTGAATAATATCGACAGCCGCCCAACTTCCTTCAAGCCCCATCCCTACCCGGCGAAGTTTGGGGTGAAGCTGGCCGAAGCGATGTAGCGCGGCCCCCATAAACACGTCCACTGCACCGGGCATATTGGAGGCCCCACCAAACAGGTTACTTGATCGTCCACATCTATCTCCAAGCTCAGAATAAGCAGGTTTGTTCGGATCTTCACTATGCGTCAAGACCCGATTGACCGCCATGTAATGCGCATGCAAAGCAGCGCCCAGGTCGAGGAAACGGTCTTCCGTGACAGTGGGCACCTGTGCCAGGGTACGATGGTGGTTCAAACGATCCAGGCCATCAGGGTAGCAGGGCGCCGAGAAATACAGAATAAGGAGTTGAATGTCCCTGATATCTACTTTGCCATCCGGATTCTCCGGCGGGTACGGATACACATCATAGGTGGCATAGTTCGTGCCCCATGTTGCAGCCGCTCGCTGTATATAATCCGGCGTTACCGTGCACGGGATATCGTCGATGGCACTCAACGGCCAATTATGACTCAATTCGGCGTTGCTCCTTCCCCAGAGCACGCCGACAAGAAACAAACTTAGAAAGCAAGAAGTGGCAACGCGCCAAGGGCTCAGGGGGGACGTCCGAAGTCTGGTCTTCAATTAGGTACCTCTGTCAATCATGATAGGCAGGCATGCGATACCAGTATTGTAGCATATTCTGTGCTTACAACCTCTAAGACCAAGGTTCAATTCCCCTACGGAAACCCTTCAAGCACCTCACTGCGGGGATACTCAGAGTGGGGGCGCTATTACGCGTTGGAGCTGGAAGACAGCTCCTAACGATGTTGACTGGCTCCGCCTATATCTGACGGAGCTAGCACCAGGGGGGTTATCTTTGAGGTTGAAAGGGCTGGTTGCTCTACGGATTTCGCCAGGGCACCAGATAGCGTCCGTTGACCCAACCCTCGACTTCGCGGCTCTCGTCCAAGATGGCGTACCAGGGGTCGCTGGCTACCGTCTCCGGGCCATCTTGCAGGAGAAGTATGTCCTCCGGCCGCACGAAGTCAATCACGGGGTAGTCGATACCAGGCCCCGTCCGAATGTTGAGTCCGGGCTCCCCTGGCCTCAACCGCGCGCGACCGCCCACTTGCAAGCCCTCAGCCGGTGTGGCCACTGGAGGGGCCTCCTCCAGACCCTCAGCCGGCGGGCCCAGGGTCTCCAGGTAGTTCCCATTCACCCAGCCCTCTACGCCCGTGTCAAGGTTGCGGATGCGGAACCAGGGGCTGGGTCCCACCTGGCGCGGCCCTTCAAGGACCTCCACGATCTCACCAGTAACCACGTAGCCGCTTACGGGGTTTTCGACACCGGCCTTGGCACGGATCGTGAGGGCACTAACATCGTCGCGCAGCACTGCACGGCCGGCCGGCGCCAGCATCCTGGGCGCAGGTGTAGGGGTCGGCGTCGGCAGCAGAGTCGCCTTTATGTCCCTCTTAACATCGGCAAACGGTACGCCAACCCCCGTGAAGTCGCCGGCGGATAGTTCGACAAAGCGGAAGCTTCCGCCGCAGACGCCGGGAGTCGTCGCCTCGTCGCCGGCCCGTTTGTGGGCGCAGTAGCGCAACTGATGTTGGTTCTGCGTCGCCTCCGCCGGTTCGCTCCTGTCAGAGAAGGTGACAGAAGCCCCACCGCCGCAATCAAAATTGGTGAAATTCAGATTAAACCGTCCGTTACGGTATTCCCCTTGTCCGAACTGCATCCTCGAGGTCAAGCACACCGCGGTCCGGCCGTCTGGGCTCACCGTCACCAACTGCCCGCCAGCCTCGCCGCAGTTCACGGCCCAGACACTTCGCGGTTCTGGGACACTCAGCGTTACAGGTATTCGGCCCACACCTCCGGGAACGAAATTAAAGAGATGGAGTTCCACACCCAGTTTACAGGTTCCGGGTGTGGGTGTGATGGTCGGCGTCGGCGTGAAGGTTGCCGTCGGGGTCGCCGTGTCAGTCGGCGTTGGCGTCGCCGTGTCAGTCGGCGTTGGCGTCGGCGTGTCGGTTGCCGTTGGTGTTCGCGTCCGCGTAGGCGTTGGCTGTTCGGGCGTCGGCGTGAAAGTGGCTGTCGGCGTCGCTGTGTCAGTCGCCGTTGGCGTCGCCGTGTCGGTCGCCGTCGGTGTTCGCGTCCGCGTGGGCGTTGGCTGTTCGGGCGTCGGCGTGAAAGTGGCCGTCGGTGTCGCCGTATCAGTCGCCGTTGGCGTCGCCGTGTCGGTTGCTGTTGGTGTTCGCGTCCGCGTGGGTGTTGGCTGTTCGGGCGTCGGTGTGATGGTGGCCGTCGGCGTCGCCGTGTCGGTCGCCGTTGGCGTCGGCGTGTCAGTTGCCGTCGGTGTTCGCGTCCGCGTAGGCGTTGGCTGTTCGGGCGTCGGCGTGATGGTGGCCGTCGGCGTCGCCGTGTCGGTCGCCGTTGGCGTGGGTGTGTTGGTTGGCGTCGCGGTGGGTGTGCTGCTTGGTGCGGAGGTCGGCGTAGCCGTAGGCGTGAGGGTAATGGGAGTCTTCGGCGGCTGGCAATGTTCACCAGCGAAGTTGACCGTGACCTGGGCCGGGCCCCGAGCCGGCGGTTGGATCACGCCGGTGGTTTGGGTTCGAGGTGAATAATAACGAGGATGTCTGATCTCAATGGTGTACTCTGCCGGGAGTGCCAGCCTTGCCACCAGTGAGTAGCTGCCATCCTCTGCTGTCATGGTTACCACGGACGGAATCTGACGTATCCGAACTTCCTCACCGGCCACGCCGGCGCCTGTCAGGCAGTCTCGCACCACACCCGAGATGACCACACTATTCAAGAGGTCGGGGTTGCTCTTCTCGCCCGGTTCGTTGATGACCAGCGTCACGTCTTCGGTGGCGTACACCCAGTAACCCCGCCCCGGCTCCAATACCTGCAGGTCGTTGGCCGGCCCCAGTACTGCTGCGTTGTACATCTTCCAGAGACCGGCCCAGTCCGGATCGTAGGCCAGAACGCGGGTGTATTTGCCGGCGATGGACGCCAGGGCCTCGGCCACGGGCCGTGCCTGGCCCAGGGGATAGCCTATGAGGTTCCAGCCCTGACAGACCTGGATACTGGTGCTGGTGGGCCTGGCCCCAGATACGCTCAGGGTGCCGGCGGCCGTCATCTCGATCCAGAAGCCCATCCGGTGGTCAATCGCTGTCAGGTCGCTGGCCGGCGGATCAGCCGGATCGTAGAGTTTCCAAGGGTCGGCGGCGTCGCAGCCGTCATAGACGTAGACCCGGCTGTAGCGGCCGGCGATGGACGCCAGGACGGCGGCGGGGTCGTTGTCGTCTGGCACCTCGGGGATGGAGACCAGGCTCCAGCCGGGCGTGAGGGAGATAGTCGCGGGAGAGTGCAGGCCGGCCGCAGCCGCGCCCGGCCTGTGATCGCCTACCAGGCTCGACTCTGTCAGAATCACTGTAGGTAAGATCAGCATCGGGACAAATAGAACGATGCTGATGAGACGATGGCGTTTTCTCTTCTTGAGCCAGCCAGGCATAGCGCCCCTCGCAATACTCAACCCCTGTATGAACTGGGTATCCTTAATGGGTGACCCAGGGTAGAAAAACGGTGGCGAGGACAAAGATCTCCAGCACGTCGCTCACTGACAGGCCGGCCTCGTTCCCACCGCCGATGACGTACCACCGGCCATCAACGGCGACAGACGCCAGACCGTGGCGTGGTGTGGGCAGGTCGGCCAGCGTAGTCCAGGTGTCGGTCGCCACATCGTAGACCTCGTGCTGGCCAAACGTGCGCCGCGGACTGAATGCTTCGCCCCCGGTGACGTGGATACGGCCGGCCAGGGCGGCTGCCGTGAGCCCGCCCCTCGGCGTGGGCATGTCCTGTCCGGAAGACCAGAAATCCGTCGCGGGATCATAAACCTCGACCGTCGGTAGATTCCCACGATCGGACCACCGTCCACCGATGACGTACAGCCTGCCGTCCACGGCTGCGGCCGACAGGTGCTCCCGGGCCGTGGGCAGCGGCGCCCGGGACGTACCCCAGGCATCTGTAGCCGGGTCGTATACCCACAGCGCCGTTGGGTCAGGTCCCACACCCCCCACCACGTACAGCTTGCCGTCGATGGCCACCATCGCATGAGCCGCCCGGGGGGCCGGCATGTCGGCGATGGGTGCCCAGGTGTCCGTCGCCGGGCTGTAAGCCCAGGCGGCGTTCACGTCAGGCGTGAAGTCGTCGTCGTAGCCGCCCGTCACGTAAACCCGTCCGCCGGCAGCCGCCACGCCCAGGTGGTGGAGTGTCACCGGCAGTGGAGCCGCTCCCTTCCAGATATCCGTCGCCGGATAGTAGACCTCGAAAGCCGTCAGTGGCCGGCCTGTCGCATCCAGGCCACCCGCCACGTAGATCCGCCCATCCACGACGGCGGCCGCGATCTCAGAACGGGCCGTCGGCATGGCGGTGCCACGCACCCACGTTCCCTCAACCGATGTTATCACAGCCGGCCGGGTGGGCCTCGGAGACGGCGCTACAGGGGTCAGGCAGCCAACACCAAGTGCCAACAGACAACCTATCGACAACGAGAAACTGATACGTAATCCCAGCATCACATCACCACCTCCACGTGCCGGTGCAAGTGGCAGTCCAGGTTCACCGCCAGCGGGATGGCGGCGATGTGGGTGGCACGGTGACGAAGTAGACGGCGCGGTGCGCCACCAAGGCCCGTCGCACTTCTCCGCTCCGGTTTCCCTTCCCGATCATCCCTTATGAGGCCCCGGGCCAGCAGGGGTGGGGTGTACGGATCTACTTGGCCGGCCGTCGTCCGTCCAGCCGGGCCGATGACCTCTCCTGGCCGCGCCGGCGCCGGCCCCACGTAGTAGATGATCTGGCCCTCCAGCGGAATGGACAGATCCTCGCCGGCCTCCAGCAGAGCCTTGGCTTCATGCTCCAGCAATCGCATTTACCGTCTCCGTTCGCTCGATTCACTCAAAAGCCGTCTCACCAGCCGCTCTGCTGTGCGCAGGTTGTCGCAGTCATGAAAGGTGATAGTGGAATTATAGCAGTTTCGGCAGTATTCGACCAGGGATAGGGATAATGAACCGTGCTCTCAAGGAGCGGGCGGAGTAAGCAACTGCGGGTGATGATGCACCTTGCTTACAAAAGGACACGCCACAACGCTACCTCTGCCGCGTGCGTTGACTCCGCCGGCAAAGCGCGCTATACTTGATGCTAATCTGGGCCCGATACCCCACTGCAACCTGGGGTTGCCACGTGGAGTTAACCTCGAGGGGTGCTGCCATGCTGTCGAACCTCAGAGCCCGGATGGTGGTGCTGCTTCTGGGCTTCTTACTCCTCGTCACAGGGTCGGTCGTCGCCACGTTCCTTGGCCTTCGGGCCACGGCCAGGGATGCGCTGGTCATCAACCTGGCCGGCCGGCAGCGGATGCTCATCCAGCAGATGACGAAAGTCGCGTTGCAGATCGAGAAGGGGCGGGGTGAGGAGCGCATCCTGGCCCTGCAAGAGGCGGCCCGTGACTTTGACCAGACGCTCTGGGCGCTGACCAATGGTGACCATGCACCTTACCTGTCCGGTCGCACGGTTGACTTGCCGGCGACACAGAGCCCTGACATCCTCGCCAAGCTGCATCAGCTTCGCCGCACCTGGAATACCTTTCGCGGCTATCTGGACGTGATTATAGCTGCGGACCCGAACAGTCCGGATTCTATGGCGGCAGTCCAGGGTGTAGAGCGCCTGTCCCCTCGTCTGGTGCAGCAAGCGGATGACGTGGTCAGGCTGTACGAGGCCGCCTCGACCCAGAAGGTCGCCCGTCTGCGGTGGATTCAGATTGTCTTTTTCGCCAGCACGCTGGCACTCCTGGCAATGGACTCCCTGCTCATCCAGAGATTCGTCGTGGAGCCCTTGCGCGTACTGGGCTCCGCGGCGGAGCGCATCTGTTGGGATGGTTCCCTGGGTTGTGATATCGGCAAGATATTTGTGGATCGCCTCGTGTAGCACCAGATGACTGATCCTGACAGCCCCCGCCAGGAGTGGAGCGACAGCGCAACTCCTGGCTACTGCTTTCGCCGCTCTTCGAGCTGACATGTGGTGAACTCCCAGGGGGAGTGGCGAAGTTTGTAGCCGTGAGTGGATGGTGGCGTGAATGTGCCACCCGGAACTCACGGCGGACCTCGGTGAAATGCAACCATGTCCTACGCGCACACTGTGATGATGCGTCGATCACTTTCACCCGCTCGCGGCCGTACAAGAAAAACGACCAATGTCATGTCGAGCAGAAAA
>JBHIAO010000321.1:0-6664 GCA_046758565.1 Anaerolineae bacterium | reverse complement strand
CATCACGCATCACGCATCACGCATCACGCATCACCCCTTCGATCGGGCTCAGGGCACGGTTTCACGTTTCACGTTTCACGTTTTACGCAATATCTAATATCCAATATCCAATATCCAGTACTCACAGCCCTCGCCCTGCTCGCCGCCCTGGTGCCCCCCACCCTCCACTCCCTCCAAAACTACTACTTCGATCCGCGCTACGCTCGCGACGATTACCGGGGCATTGCTCGCGTGGTGGAGGCCACGTCAAAGCCTGACGATGCCGTACTGCTCAACGCGCCCAGCCAGATCGAGATCTTCGACTACTACTATCACGGCCCTCTACCGCAGTACCCGCTACCGCTGCAACGCCCTCCAGACGCAGCGATCGTGCGATCCGAACTCCACCAGATCGTCGATCAGCATGACCGCATCTACGGCATCTTCTGGGCTATGGATGAAAGCGATCCCGAGGGAATCGTCGAGAACTGGCTGAACAATCACGCCTACAAGGCCATGGATGCCTGGTATGGCAACGTGCGATTGATACTATACGATGTGCCGCCGGCTGCCGGGCAGGGCTCGACGTACGGGATTGGGGCACAGCTCGGCGACCGGATCGAGCTCCAGAACGTTACGCTGCTCACTCAGTCCGTCCAGGCCGGCGACGTGTTACCCCTTACCCTGCGTTGGCAAGCGAGCGGATCCGCTGACACACGCTACAAAGTCTTCGTCCAGTTACTCAGCCCGACGAACCAGCTCATCGCCCAACGGGACGCCGAACCGGGCGGCGGTACCAGGCCGACCACAACCTGGGAGCCTGGTGAGCTGGTCGTCGATCGCTACGGCATCTGGGTGCCACCGGGCACGCCGCCGGCAGACTACCGGCTCATCGCCGGCATGTATCACCTGGAAACAGGTCAGCGGCTGCCTGTCACGCGGGACGACCAGCCGGCCGGCGATTTCGTTGATCTTGGCACAATCCGTGTGGTCGCGCCCAAGACGCCACCCCCCATCGAGGCGCTGAACCTGTGGCAGCGGGTGGAGAACGACTATGGCCCTGTGCGACTGCTTGGATACTCACTGGACAAGCGGGGCGCCGAGGGCCAGCCCTTCGACAGGCCTGTCCTGAGCTCCGTCGAAGGACTCAGGACACCGCCAGACGCGCCGCTTTACCCGGGCGACACGCTGCGCATCACACTGTTCTGGCAGGCTCAGGTGTCACCCAGCTTTGATCTGGGGCTTACTCTCTCCCTGATGCACGGCAGTGTGTCACGCTCCCAGATCGAGGCAACGCCCACTGATGGCTTATACTCGGCACGGCGCTGGTCACCCGGCGAGGTAATCCGCGACGCCCACGATCTCCCCTTGCCGGCAGATCTCTCCCCAGGCCGCTATCAAGTTCGTCTGATAGTCTCCCAGGCCGGTGGCTCAGCGCTCGGCCCAACACTAAACATTCCGATCACACTGGAAGGTGAGTAGGGGAGGAAAAGAGCAGGGTGATGGTGGTGCAGTTCTGAACGATCATGTCCTCTAGCGATGCCTCCCCGTTCTTGACTGCTGCCAGGGTGACGACTTTGGAACCGGAAGCCGTGCATCTCTCTCTCTGGACGCATCCAGGATCTGGCGCACGGCGTAGATAGGCTTGCCCTGGGTCTCATGATAAGTGCGCACTACTAACTCGCCTAGCAAGCCCATGCTCACCAACTGCACCCCCACCACGATGAGCAGTACCGCCAGCAGAAGTAATGGCCGGCCGCCGATGTCCTGGTTGTGGACCAGCTTGATGAAAGACAGGTAAAGCGCCAAGATGGTGCCGACGGCAAAACCAAAGAATCCTAGAGCACCGAAGATGTGGATTGGACGAGTGGAGTAGCTAAGTAGGAAGCGGACAGTGAGAAGATCCAGCAGGACTCTAGGGGTACGGGAGAGACCGTATTTCGACTTACCGCGCCAGCGTGGGTGATGCTTCACTGGCACCTCCGCGATGGAGACACCCATCCAGCTAGCAATAGCTGGAATAAAACGATGTAACTCCCCGTACAGGTTGATGCTCTTCACTACCTCCCGCCGATAGGCCTTCAGAGAGCAACCGTAATCGTGTAGGCGTACTCCAGTGATCTCTGAAATGAGCCAGTTGGCGATCATCGAGGGCAAGCGCCGAGTCAGAAAAGGGTCTTTGCGGTTTACACGCCATCCACTGGCTACATCGTGTCCCTGCTCGATTACCTCCAACAACTGTGGGATGTCCGCCGGGTCATTCTGAAGGTCGGCGTCGAGGGTGACGAGCACGTCCCCCGCTGCCAGGCCAAACCCCGCTGCCAGGGCGGCCGTCTGCCCGAAATTGCGGCGCAAACGGACAACGATCAGATGCTCGTCCGTCCTGTGCAGGTCTTTGAGTATGTCAAAACTTCCATCGGTGCTACCGTCGTCAACGACGATGATTTCGTAGGACCGATTTAGGTCCTCCAACACACTCTTCAGTTGCGACAAGAGCGCGCCAATGTTATCGGCCTCGTTGAACAGCGGGATGACAACAGACAGATCCATCGGATTGTCGTCCTTTGCTGGCTTATCTCTCCACCCCGTAACTTGATCCGTTCCTCGGGTGGCCTCTGATATTCTATCACCCTGTGACGGTTTGAGCAAAACTGAAATAAGAGGCCCTGAGCGAACCCAAACCTCTTTGACACTCCTGTGGATTTCACCTATTCTTTATCTGTTGGAAGGATGAATCACGACTTTCGATCCGGCTACCATTCCACAGACGACAGCAATCGAGGCGTCAGTCATCACCGCAAGAAACTCGTGACCTGTAACGGGAGCGGAGGCGCTACGGTGACGAACAACAGAGAATGGTTTTACTGTTCATTCTCTAATCTCTATTCTCCAATCTCCATCCTTCTTCTAGCCTTCGCTCTGCGAATCTATCGGCTGGATTTCCAGCCGTTGTGGTGGGATGAGGGAATCAGCGTTTACCTGGCGAACCGGGAGGCAGCCACCATCCTTGCCAACCGCGCCAAGGATGTTCACCCACCGCTCTACTTCTTGCTCCTGCAAGGGTGGACCGCCTTGGCATCAAATGCACCTTTTGCCGTCCGCCACTTCTCCCTGCTCTTCGGCACACTGTCTGTCGCTGCTCTGTATACGTTGGCCCGCCGGCTGAGCTCACGATTCACAGCCCTGCTGGCAGCTCTGATTCTAGCCATCTCCCCGTTCCAGGTTCACCATGCCCAGGAAGCGCGCATGTACCCGTTAGTAACCATGTTGGCGCTACTGTCGACGTATCTGTTGATGCGCGCCTTGGACCATAGAACGGCCCGTTGGTCGAAAAGCTTGTGGATCGGCTACACCCTCACCATCGTCCTCGCCCTGCTGACGCACTACTATGCAATCTTCATTCCACTTTTCCAGGGTGTGTACGTATTCCTACGCCATCGAGAGGTGGCAATGAAGTGGGTCACAGCTATGGTGGCCGGCGTCGTCCTATATGCGCCGTGGCTTGGCATGATCGCCGGCGAGTTGCCCCAGCGAGCAGCCGGCAAAGTCGCCGCCGAGGCAGATCCGGCGCGGTCGCCGATGGTCTTCATCGGACGATACCTTTCAACCGTGACGGTCGGTTATCATGTCGCTGGCCTGGCGTCGGTGCTGACAGCCGGCGTCGCTGCGGGGCTAATTCTCCTTGGGCTGTTCGGACTTCAGCGACAGGCCGAACTACCCGTGCTGTACCTGGGGGTGCCTCTGGCTGGCGGACTGCTGCTGAATCAAGTACTCCCCTTCGAAGCCTTTCCCCGGCTGCTGGCGCACGCGGCGCCGGCGGCGTACCTGCTGATAGCGGCCGGCCTCATCCAGTTCCAGCGCTGGAGGCTAGCGGGACTCGCGGTGACAGGCCTGGCACTCATTGGTCTCGTGACCCCCTATCCGAGCCTGTACGCGGAGCGTCGTCAGTCGGGAGAAGACTATCGTCCAACTATCGACACCATCGATGAGCTCGCCATGGCTCAGGATCTCGTCGTGTTGGACTTCCCGTGGCAAGCCGGCTACCTGCAGAGCTACAGCCGATCGCAGGTGAACTGGTGGATCGCACCCGGCAGTACATGGGCCAGCGACTCCTCGCAAATGAACCGCGATCTCGATCAGTTGCTCCGGGAACATCCCCGGCTATGGTACGTGGCCGAACAGGGCCTCGGCAGCGCGCGGGGTCAGAACATCGAAGGATATCTTATCGAGCACGCTCATCTGGCCCTCGATCAATGGTACGGCACGAATCGGCTGCTGCTGTTCGGGACGAGGAGCGCCGATCGCATGCGGCGCGTGGATATCAGCTTCGGGCAACACATTCGGCTGATGGCCATCGCCATGCCGGACAGTGGCGTGCCTGGGGACGTGTTACCGGTTCAACTGGACTGGCAAGCCACCGGAGCCATCGAGAAACAACTCAAAGTCTTTGTACATCTGCTGGACACTGCAGGCCACGTGGCGGCACAGCGCGACACAGAACCCGTGGCCGGCCTCCACCCAACGAATACCTGGCAGGCCGGGGAGCGCATCACCGATCGCCTGGGTGTGCTCATTCCGCAGGACGCGCCAGCCGGCCGCTACGAGGTCGAGCTAGGGGTGTACGATCCAGGGACAGCCCAGCGCCTGCCCGTCTCGGAGGCCGGCAGATCCATCGGTGACCGGTTGCTGGCAGGTCCGGTCATGATCCGGAATTGAAGGCTGTTCACGATGGTGGTATAATCAGTATGTGAGAAAAGTGCGACTAACTACCGTCGGTCCCGGTAAATGAATCCATGAAGCAAGGCACGAAGTACTATCCTCTGTATGAGTATCTGAAAGAGGCTTCGGGTCACGAGGGAGCTATCGAACTCACCTTCGATCGGATTGAGGCCATTCTTGAAGCACGACTGCCGGCCAGCGCTCGAAAATCGCGTTCCTGGTGGGCGAACTCCGCGTCATCCAACCGCGTACAGGCTGCGGCGTGGATGGAGGCGGGTTACCACGTCGACACCATCGACCTGAAACAAGAACAGGTGTTGTTCGCGCGCCCCGAACGCCTCTACCACCTGGTGGTTGACCGAAGCAAGATGGACTGGAATGCGGGGACGATCAGAGCCCTGCGCCAGCACATGGGCCTGACTCAGCAGGAACTAGCCAATCAGCTCAACATGCGCCAACAAACCATCAGCGAGTGGGAAACGGGCATGTACAAGCCGCGGGGTGGAAGCGTCGCCTTGCTGAACCTGGTCGCCGAACGCGCTGGCTTCTATGATGCCCTGATGGAAGAGAGAGAGGACGCCAGCAACGAACCTTAAAATTCAGTCCAATCGCCCATACCCCCTTGACATCTACACGCAATCGTGTTATAATGTTGTTGTGAGGGCGCGGTCTACCACTGCGCTCATACTCAGAACGGCGATACACGGAAACGTGTCCATAGGCTTATCAGGGGGTTCGTATGGGTGTCTATTCACTCGAGACATTGGTTCGAAAATGGGGCCGCGGTGAGCTGACTGTGGAGCAGGCCATCGGCCAAATACTTCTTCATGTGCAAGACCTGAAAGATACAGTGACCGGCCTGGAACGGCGTATCTACCGCTGGCCGCCGGAGAACGGCGATGATGACGAGGAGGATGGGTCATGACATGCCCTGTCTGCTGCGGTCAGGTCCAGCGCCAGGCTTCAGTGCATACCATCAGCCGATCTAGCTATCACTTGATGATCTACGAGCTGCCGATATGGCTGTGCCGGCGGTGCGGCCAGGCGATGTACACCGAGAGCCAGGTGGATGCCCTGGATGACCTCATCCACGCCATCGACCGTCGTGTGGTGGCATTGTTGGATGCGTCACCCCGGTTATGATAGACTCTGTGGGTGTCACGATCCGGACCTATGACCGGATCGCTGCTGAGGTTACTAATTGACGCATCGAAATTTCCATGGTATAGTTTGCCACATCATGGGAGCTGACCAACCGCCCCTCGTCGTCATCGAAGGTCTGTCTAAACGGTTTGGGCCGACGTGGGCCCTACGGAAGGTTGATTTGACGCTGACGGCAGGGGCATTTCTGACGATTTTCGGTCCGAATGGCGCCGGCAAGACGACGCTGATTCGGATTCTGGCGACCCTCAGCCGGCCCTCGTCAGGGGAAATCTACCTGGCCGGCGTGCCGTTGCGACGCGCCGGGCCGAGGCTGCGCCGATCCATCGGTCTGGTCACGCATCAAACGTTGCTTTATCCGGATCTCAGTGCTGAGGAAAACCTGCGGTTCTATGGCCGGCTCTACGACGTACCAGAGCTGGACAAACACATTGACCTGGCGTTGGAGCGGGTCGGGTTGCAGGCACGGCGGTACAGCCTGGTGCACGAGTTTTCACGCGGCATGCAGCAGCGGTTGTCCATCGCCCGCGCGATCATCCACGATCCGGCGTTGTTGCTGCTGGACGAGCCCTACACCGGGTTGGACCCAGAAGCCGCCGAGACGCTGGGGGAGATCCTGACCAGCCTGAGCCGGCAAAGCCGCACAATCATTCTGGCGACCCACAATCTGGAGCGCGGGTTGGCCTTGTGCGACGAGGTTGCCATCCTGGCGCGAGGCCGGGTTGCCTATCGTGCACCGCGAGAGGAGATTGATGGGGGAGACTTCGGAGCCGTCTATCGCCACTACGTGGCCCAGGCAGCGTGA
>JBHIAO010000320.1:0-6695 GCA_046758565.1 Anaerolineae bacterium | reverse complement strand
CTAAGGAGGAAAACTAATGAGAACACGACAATGGTTAACCTTTCTCTTTATCGCCCTGCTGCTGGCAGTGCAGGTGGCCGCGTCCGCTGGCATAGAAGCCCAGGCAACGGTCAGCATCTACGACATTCAGTACACCACCGACCCCAGCGGTGATTCGCCCTACAAGGGACAAACAGTGACCACCAGTGGTGTGGTCTCCCTGGTCGGCAGCGATGGCTATGTCATCCAGGACCGGCAGGGTGGGGCCTGGAACGGCGTATACGTCTACGACAGCGGCCACTCGCCCCACCTGGGAGATGAGATCGAGATCACTGGGGAAGTCGCCGAGTATTACGGGCTGACCGAGTTGAAGAACATTGCCAGCTTGGTCACCCTGAGCACCGGTAACGGGATTCCAACCGCTGAAGTCACCGCTACTGAGGCGATGACCGAAACCCACGAGGGGGTACTGGTCGCCGTGTATGCCGTCACCGTCACCGATCCAAGTCTTGGCCACGGTGAGTGGGAGATCAGTGATGCCTCAGGCAGCGCCCGTGTGGATGACGAGTTCTACGCCTACTCGCCGACGCAGGATCAGAACCTGACTATGGTGCGCGGCGTGGTCTGGTACGGCTATGGAAGCTACAAGATCGAGCCCCGCAGCGCGGCGGACATCGTGGACGCCGCCACCTTCCGCATCTACGACATCCAGTACCCAGGCGGCGACTCGCCTTACGCCGGGCAGACGGTCACCGTCACCGGCACTGTAGTCGGGGTCTACTACGGCGGATATGTGCTTGAGGATCCCAGTGGAGGGCCATGGGCGGGCGTATATGTTTACGATGGTACCAATACTCCCTCGGAGGGCGATGAGGTTACTCTCACCGGCCAGGTCAGCGAGTACTATGGGCTTACCCAGATCTCCAGCGTCTCTGCGTTCAACGTCAACAGCTCCGGCAATCCGCTGCCCACGCCAGAGGGAGTGAGCACCGACTGGATCGCCACCGGACGACCTCGGGCAGAGAGCTACGAAGGGGTGTTGATCGCGACCGACGTTGTGACCGTTACCAACGACAGCCTCGGCCATGGCGAGTGGGAAATAACCGACAGGTCGGGCACCGGTGCGCGAGTGGACGACATGGCAGGCTATTCTTATTCGCCAGTGAATGGTCACGTATGGCAGAGCGTACGGGGAGTGCTCTGGTACTCCTACAGCGACTACAAGATCGAGCCGCGCTACGATGCCGACATCGGCCTGTTTGCCACTGAGCCCGCCATCACCAAGGATGCCCCTGTCCTCGTCGCCCCCGGCGAGCTTTTCACCTACACCATTACCGTTGAGAATGAGCTTGGCTTCCCTCTCAACGACGTAGTAGTCACCGACGCCGTCCCGGCCAATGCCACCTTCGCCTACGCGTTGGATGGCGGCGTGGAAAGCAGCGGCGTCGTGAGCTGGACCGTCGCCTCCCTGCCCCATACGGGCAGCATCACAGTCCGCTTTGCAGTCACGGCGACCAATAGCGCTGCCTATGTCACCAACGCCAACTATGCTGTCGTGGCATCCAACTACGTCGTCCCCACGGCCGGCGACGCCCTCGTAACTGTGGTTGGCACCGAGTTGACCATTCACCACATCCAGGGAGCGAGCCACGTCTCGCCGCTGATGGGCCGGGACGTGGAGAATGTTCAAGGCGTCGTCACGGCAAAACGTTCATCCGGCTTCTACATGCAAGACCCCAACCCGGATGGCGACGTCGCTACCTCCGATGCCGTCTATGTCCATACCGGCAGCGCACCCGTGGTGGACGCGGGTGACGAGGTGTCGGTAAGTGGCACTGTCATGGAATATCGCTCCAGCGCCACTGATCTCTCGACGACACAGATCGGCGGCTCACCAACTGTCGTCGTGCAGTCTGGCGGCAACGCTCTGATGGCCACTGTCATCGGCACTGGCGGGCGTATTCCGCCCCAGCAGGTCATTGACGACGATGCCACCGGCAACGTCGAGACCGGCGGCACCTTCGACCCGACCACGGACGGCATTGACTTCTACGAAAGCCTGGAGGCGATGCTGGTGCAGGTCAACGATGCTGTGGCGGTCGGTGCCACCAGCAAGTACGGCGAGATCGCCATCGTCGGCGACAATGGTGCCAACGCCGGCCTCTTCACGCCTCGCGGCGGCATCGTCGTCCGGCCAAACGATTTCAATCCCGAGCGCATCATCATAGACGACGCCATCGTCTACAGTGATACGGTCAACGTCGGTGCATCCTTCACCGGCCCGATCACGGGTGTGCTTGACTATAGCTTCGGTAACTTCAAGTTCCTCAACGTTGAGCCCTTACCGAGTACATCGGGCGGAGTGATTTCGGAGACGACGACCGCGCCCACCATCAACCAACTCCACGTCGCTTCCTTCAACGTCTACAACCTCGATCCTGGTGACGGCGCGGCGAGGTTCACGGGGCTGGCCAGCCAGATGGTCAACAATCTCCAGTCGCCGGACCTCATCGGCCTGCAAGAGATTCAGGACAACACGGGTCCCACCGATGACGGCGTCGTTGACGCCACCGATACCTACACCATGCTGATTGCCGCTATTCAGGCGGCTGGCGGCCCGACCTACGATTTCCGCGACATCAGCCCGGAGGATGGTCAGGATGGCGGCGAGCCAGGCGGCAACATCCGCGTCGGTTTCCTCTTCCGCACGGATCGCGGGTTGACCTTCGCTGATCGTCCTGGAGGTGATGCCACCACAGCGGTCACGGTGACGATGGGTGCCACTGGCGTCGAACTTTCATGCAGCCCCGGTCGCATCAATCCGACCAACCCCGCTTTCGACGACAGCCGCAAATCGCTGATCGGTGAGTTTCTCTGGAACGGCCGCAAGATGTTCGTGGTCGTCAATCACCTCAAATCCAAGTATGGTGATGACCCGCTCTTTGGCCGCTATCAGCCGCCTGCCTCGTACACTGAGATCAAGCGTGACCAGCAGGCGCAGGTGGTCAACGACTTCGTTGACAGCATCCTGGCCCTGGATCCCAGCGCCAACGTGATCGTGCTAGGTGACCTGAACGACTTCCA
This sequence comes from Anaerolineae bacterium, assembly GCA_046758565.1. Classification (GTDB taxonomy): domain Bacteria; phylum Chloroflexota; class Anaerolineae; order Epilineales; family JAANWY01; genus JBHIAO01. The sequence continues at coordinate 3,632 of JBHIAO010000320.1, read as the reverse complement.
GTTCTCGACGCCACTCGCCACCCTTGCGGGTGGGGTACTGACCGATCTGGTGAATACGTTGCCGGTCACCGAGCAATACACCTACATCTACGATGGCAACTCGCAAGTGCTGGATCACATCCTGGTGAGCGATAATCTATCCAATAACGCGATCGTTGAATTCGACATCGTCCACACCAATGCCGAGTTCGCCCATTCGGCCCAGCGCCCCAGCGATCATGATCCCATCGTGGCGACCTTCACGCTGCCGCACCGGATCTATCTCCCGCTTGTAATGCGCCAGCACTGACCGGCGCCTGTTCACAATACAACGAGCGCCACCGGTTTCGTCGCCGGTGGCGTTCGTGCTTTGGGGAAACGGAATGACCCTGGTAGTCGCCCCTACTTCTCGTTTGGCACATAAAAAGCCGCCTGCGCGCTGATGCAGGTGGCTCTTATCTTGAGTGGAGGCTCTATGTCCCTTGGCGCTCAACCTGAGGGCGTGTCCCTCTGTGCTACTTGGATGCGCCCAAGTTCTCAAGGAAGATGATGCTAAGTCTCGTACCGATTTGACAGAAACGGGAAAGTATGGTACAATACTTGTCAGTAGGACGCAGTAAGCTCTTGTTTGAGGTTCAAATGATGAACAGCCCGAGCTTCTTATCGCCTCGGGCGTTTTCTTTGTACAGTCGTGGCCCAATCGGCGCGAGCTGGTAAGCACGACGAAGAACAAACTGCTCCGCCCTACAAAATTTCACAGGGAAGGAGGTATACCAGCTAATGACTGAAAGAACCGAAGGTACGGTTAAGTGGTTCAACGGCGGCAAAGGCTACGGCTTCATTGAGCGCGAAGAAGGCGACGATGTGTTCGTCCACTTCTCGGCCATCCGGGGCGAAGGTTTTCGCAACCTGAACGAAGGCGACCGGGTGGAGTTCACCATCGAGAGCAGCCCCAAAGGCCCTCAGGCCGCCGACGTAATGAGGCTCTAGGCTCAAGAGAACCGCAGTAACACAGAGAAGCCACCTGTGTAGTTGACGCAGGTGGCTTTTTGCACTATACTATCCCCTGTCAGATGGTGCACGGATTTCGCAGTTGACGCGGAGTGTAGCATGGTCAAAGTGATGTTCCGAGACAAGGAATGGGAGTTGCGGGCCGGGATGACGGTGCGGGATGCTATCTTGAAGGTCGGGCTGGATCCTCAGGCTGTCCTGCCTGTGCGCGATGGTAAGTTGATCAATGAGGCGACGATCCTGCGCCGGGGCGACGTGATCAGGTTGGTGGCGGTGATATCAGGAGGATAATCTCAATGACCAATGTCCAATGTCCAATGACCAAATCCCAAATGGGGTATTTTGATGAAGTGCAAGAAGTGTGGCGGCGTGGCGGTGATCAACATGCGTCACCACCGCTTGGCGCTGTGCGCCGACCATTTTGTGGAGTGGCTCATAAGCTACACGCAACGCGCCATTGAGAAGTATCGCATGTTCGGCTACGATGACCAACTAGCTGAGCTTCTATCTCAGCTTTCTGCAAGCCAAGAGGGAGGGACTGCTCTCGGTGCAAGAGGAAGCGTTGAAGCTGAACGATTGCCAGAGGTGCGGCCAGCCGACCACGGCGCCGGGGCTGTGCGCATTTTGTCGGCTGTGGCAACGGATGGGCAGCGGATAAGCGGATGGGCAGCGGATAAATATGGAGTATTCCCCACTTGTTCAGGGGTAGAAGGCCAATCGTATTGGCCGTTGCCCTCAGGACGCCCAATACGATTGGGCTACCTACCCAAACCCATAAAGATGTGGAAATGTGGGAGCAACGGATAGATAACTATGTCTGACAAAAGAAGGTTTAATCACGTCATCATCGTCACGTCGGCCTACATTGCGGCCCAGATGCTGGCCGATGTGACCAGTCTCAAAATCGCCGCCGTGGGCGGGTTCTCCATTGATGCGGGCACCTTCGTCTATCCGCTCACCTTCACCCTACGAGACCTGGTGCACAAGATCGTTGGCGCGGCCGGGGCGCGGTTGTTGATCGTCACCGCCGCAGTGATCAACCTGGTCATGGCCCTCCTCTTCGCCTTTACCGCCGCGCTGCCGCCCGACCCCTCCTGGCCGCTTCAAGACGCCTACGCCGCGGTGCTGACGCCGGTTTGGCGCATCGTCATCGCCAGCATCCTGGCCGAGGTGATTGCTGAACTAATTGACACCGAGGTCTACCGGCTGTGGGTGGAGCGAGTGACCCGGCGCTATCAATGGGCGCGGGTACTCATCAGCAACTCGGTCAGTGTGCCGTTGGATAGCCTGGTCTTTTGCTGGCTGGCCTTTGGTGGAGTGTTGCCTAACGCCGTGGTGTGGAGCATTGTGGTCTCCAACGTGTTGGTGAAGGGAGCGACCACGCTGGTCAGTCTGCCAGCGATTTACCTCGTGCCTGAGGGCGGCGAGGTGTCGAGGATCGAGGGGTGAAGATGGACGACGATTTCGGCCTGATCTTGGAAGACGAGTTGCCCCCCGACCACCGCTCTGGGTTCGTGGCCGTCATCGGCAAGCCGAACGTGGGCAAATCCACGCTCATCAACGCCTGGCTGGGGGAGAAGATCGCCATCGTCTCCCCCAAGCCGCAGACCACTCGTCACCGTCTGCGCGGCATCCTAACCCGGCCCGACGCCCAGATCATCTTCGTGGACACGCCTGGCATCCATCAACCTCGCCACAAGCTGGGAGAGTTCATGGTCGAGACGGCTGCCAAGAGCATCCCCGACGCCGATGTGGTTCTGTTCATGGTTGACGTTTCGGAGATGCCCACGGCGGAGGATGAACAGATTGCCCGACTGATCGAGAAGCACGGCCAAGCGCCCGTCATTCTGGTCCTCAACAAAGCCGACCTCCTGCCCCCTGAGAAGGTGAAACCTCACAGTGACGCTTGCTTTAAGCTGGTACAGTACGACGATTGGATGACGATCTCTGCCACCCGAGGCGACAACCGCGAAGAGCTGTTGGACATGGTTGTGGCCCGCCTGCCCCAAGGCCCCCGCTACTATCCCGCACACCAACTCACCGATCAGAACATGCGCTTCATCGCCGCCGAGCTTATCCGCGAGCAGGTGCTGCGCTTCGTCCATCAGGAAGTGCCCCACGCCGTGGCAGTGGTCGTGGAGGAGTGGAAGCAGCGGCGGGAGGACCTGACCTACATCGGGGCCAACATCTTCGTGGAAAAGGATTCCCAGAAGGGCATCATCATTGGCCAAGGGGGCAGCATGCTGAAGCGCATCGGCCGGGCGGCTCGAGAGGAGATCGTGCGGTTGGTGGGCAATCGGGTGTACCTGGAGTTGTGGGTCAAAGTTCGCAAAAAGTGGCGTAAGGACGAGGACGCGCTGCGTCGGCTGGGGTATGCCTTGCCCCGCGGTAAATCATGAGGAAGCCTTCATAAACCTTCAGTACGATTTGACATTTATATCTCTGCATGTTATAATCTCCTACGGTTGACGAGCTAAGATGCACGTCAGGAGAGACAACACGCTGAACGGGCAGAAAGGGGGTCCTAGCTGAAATGCTTTTGATTGATGCCAGGGGTGGAAATGGCGAAGTATTCGGCTCGGACTCCCTTTAATTTCCAGCGTGCGATTTGAGCAAAAAAGGAAGGAGGTGAGGGATCTCAG
>JBHIAO010000319.1:0-6717 GCA_046758565.1 Anaerolineae bacterium | reverse complement strand
GCTCACGCGCGAGATGTTTGAGCGGGAGATCTTGCTCACGCGTGAACTGCTCGATGAGCGCTTCAAGACAGTCGATGAGCGCTTCAAGACGGTCGATGAGCGCTTCAACAGCCTCACTTTCAGGCTCAACCTCTTTATCGCCATTGCCCTGCTGGCCCTGACCCTGGCCAACCCCACCTTTGTCGCGTTGATCCAGCGGCTCTTCCGATGATCCATGATGGTACAGGATAGCCCGGGCCGGGGCCGGCGCCACCCGGCCCGTGTTCGAGCGCAGTGCAGTGCGCGCCGGCCCCGGTTGCCTTGTTCGTGCCCAGACGGGTCCGGCGAGCCGTTGAACGCTTAACCCTCACCTTCCCCCGGCGTGGGCAAAGCGCCCAACTGCTGCATCAGCCCCATCAGGTCATGCTCGGCCCAAGTTTCCACGATCTTGCCTCCAGCGATCCGGTTGATGGACATCCACGTGTACGTCACCTGCTTGCCGGTAGGGGGAATGCCCATGAGCTCACCCTGGTGCGTGCAGCGATTAGTCCCGCGAACCGCCACCTTATCCCCTTCGGCGATCATGTCGTCAAGCGTGACGTGCTGGTCGGGAAAGGCGGCCAGGAACGTGTCGCCCATTTGCTTCCATTCCGCACGGCCTAATTCCTGCCCGCCAGGCAGATGCATGACGTAGTCCTCGGGATAGAACTCATCATATGCATCCGGGTCTCTCGCGTTAGACGCCTCAACGGAACGCCTGACGAGCGCTTTGTTCTGTTCGAGTGACATGACATTATTCTCCTTATGTGTACTTGGGGTGGGAATCAGATCATTCCCACCAACGGTTTGTGATTCGTGTGTCGTGTGAAACTTCAAGTCTTTCAGCCCATAGGCACGCCTCCTTTCTCCGACACACGCCGTGAGTAGTGCTCTGCTCCACTTTTGGCTGGCGTATTCCGTTGTCATGTGCGCCGCCCGCTTTGACTGGCAGGTGCCGGTTTGCTATACTCTCCTCATGACAAAACACTGACCTAAAGAGGTGTAATCGATGACTGCTCCGCAAATGAGTCCGAGGGTTGTTGCTGTCGCCCGCATTATGAAGCGTTTCAGCCGCGATGAGCTACAACAGCTTCTGACGCTAGTTCCTGGATTGCGCGAGGTCCAGCCCAGTGACGAAGAGGCGTTGGTCACCTACTTCCGCCAGCTTGGCCTGGAACAACGCGGGGGCCGGCCACCCAGTCCCGATGACCCCTTCATCGGGGGTTTGACCTACGCCGAGTACTTCACACTGTCTGAGGCAGAACAGGACGCTGTCTGGGATCAGCTCTTTGCCGAAGTCACCCTGGATATGGAGTCCATGCCCGAAGTGGACGTAGCCCCGCATGCCGACGTGTCTGCTGGATAAGAACGTCGTCCGCAGGGCCGTCGAGGGCATCGGCAGGACGCAAATCGGCCAACCCTTGACCAATGAGGAACGTGCTTCGCTAGAGCTACTCCTGGCGTCTGAACAAGGTGAACTCACGCTGTTCATCTCTCCCGAGATGCAACACATCCTGGATCGCTACGGCAATCACCCCGATGTCCAGGTATTTCTACGCTTTGTTAAGGTATTGCGGCCGGCACGCTACTTCAAGCGTTGGTCACGCCGGCTGCGGGAGCACGGCTTTACCCGCGAAGATGGCAAGGTGTTGGCGCTCGCGACGTTCGGCACTGACCCGTCAGCGACCCATCTGGGTGCTGATCAGGTTGCGACCTTCGACCAGGCTCTCATCAACCACTTCGAGCATCAGCAGGATCACGTCACTCGGCGTCTGAAAGCAATGACCGCACAGCTACATGCTCCGTACAATTCGGCGACACTCCCTGACGTTCGTTCACCGCACGAAATCTCTCTCTGACTTATTCCACGAAAGGACACTACAACGGATTGGGAATCAATCGGATTCTTATCCGCCAATCCGTTTTATTCTGAATCCGTTGTAGTGTCCCTGCCGATCGGCCCGAACCGTCAGGCCCTCCAGTCCAGGTACACTTTGGGTGGCGGTGGTGCCGGCTCGGGAGGTGGCTGAGATAGGTCTATATGTAGTGCCATGATTCACTCCTTTCTCTGTTTGCCGACCAAAGGCCGGCCTGTTCATGTGATTAACAAGAGTTACATGGGATATTCTCCTTTCCTGGAATGGGGTACGATGGGTGACAATCTGCACCCCTGGTTGATAGTATGTCATGTGCGAATCGGTCAGGTCGTTTGACTCATAGGCACGCCTCCTTTCGTTCTCGACTTTATGCCAAGCATCCTCGCCGGCGAAGGCTCATCTCCAGGTGGGATCACCCATCGTTTGGGCGCCTTGATCTTCGTCTTCTGCCGGCTGGATCACGTTCCAGAACAGGTGCACAAGCACAAGGACATAGGTGAACCCGGCCGCCGGCACCGGCACCCCCAACGCGCCGGCCAGGCCGACTACGTACAGGGCCAGAGCCAGCCCCAACGCCACCTTCGCATCGCCCAGCCCGCATTGCAGGCGCGTATAGCCATTGCTAGTGAAAACCGCGCCCACGGCTATGGCCGTCTCCCCATTCCAACGCCCGTGACCGATCAGGGCCAGGCCGGCCACGATGGCCAGTCCCGTGATCCAGGTGACCCCATTGAGGTGGCGGGAGAGGCGCGCCGGGGACGTGCGCGAAACGGTGAGCGCGCTGATGAGCTTGCGATCCGCCACGAGCAGGCCGGGCAGGGTGACCCAGGCCCAGATGGCGCGCAGCCAGTTTGTCGAGGGGACGGCGTCAGCAGGAGCAACCCCAGCCACACAGCCACCACCACCGCCAGCCCGGCAAGCACCAGGCTGACGCGCGCCAGAGCGCGCCTGTTTCCAATCTTTGAGCGTTTGACTTTCATGTTCTCACCCTCCTTCCAGTTCATGTGTAGCAATGAAACGAGTACTCTACAAGGTTGTGTAGATCCTTTCTGCCCTCTATGCCAGTATGACCCCTATCGTTCGTAGATCGTTCGAATCTCCAATACTTCGATCCTTCGACAGAGCTCAGGACAGGCTGGGCTCAGCACAGGTCTTTAATCTCTAATCCCCAATACTTCGGCTGGGCTCAGTACAGGTCTCCAATCTCCAACCCATTATGACCCCCTATCGTTCGCAACTCCCGCCATCGGCCGGCCTCGATCCCCAACTTGCGCCCCCAGCCCAATTGTGGTACAGCATAACATCCTATCGTTCGCAAATCGTTCGCAACTGGCATAGGGGGGTAATACGATGTGCCTCTACTACCTGCGACTGTTGGGGCCGGCGCAGGTAGAGCGGGAGGGCGCGCCGGTGCAGGGCTTCGAGTCCCGCAAGGCCCTGGCCTTGCTGTGCTACCTCGCCACCCACGATCACCCCGTTTCCCGCTCCCACCTGGCGGACCTCTTCTGGCCGGGCAAACCGGAACCCCGGGCCCGCGGCAATCTGCGGCGCGTGCTGCACAACCTCCACACCCGGCTGCCCGGCTGCCTGCAAACCGATCGCCACACAGTGCAATTTCAGCGTCGCGATACGACCTGGCTGGACATCGCCGCCTTCGATGAGCGGGTGGCGCAGGGGGATGCCGGCTCGCTGGCGGCGGCAGTGGAGCTGTATCGGGGCGATTTCCTGGACGGGCTGTATCTGGACGGCTGCCCCGAGTTCGAGGGCTGGCTGGTGACGGAGCGCGAGGTGTGGCGTCAGCGGGTGAGCGGGGTGCTGCAGCAGCTCAGCGAGGATCACACCTACCGGGGGGAATACCGGCCGGCCATGCACTTCGCGTCGCGGCTGCTGGCGCTGGACCCGTGGCGGGAGGAGGCCCACCGGCAGATGATGCTGCTCCTGGCGCGCAGCGGGCAGCGGAGTGCTGCTCTGGCCCAGTATGAGACCTGCCGGCAAATGCTGGCGGACGAGCTGGGGGTGGCACCGTCTGAGGAAACGGTGGCGCTGTACGAGCGCATCCGGAGCGCGCCGGCCCACCGGCACAACCTGCCGGCCCAGCCCACAGCCTTCATCGGCCGCGAAGAGGAACTGGCGGCCCTGGCGCAGCGCCTGGCGGACCCCGCGTGCCGGCTGGTGACAGTCGTGGGTCCCGGGGGCATGGGCAAGACCCGCCTGGCGCTGCAGACGGCGGCGCACCAGGTGGACGCTTTCCTGCACGGGGTGTACTTCGTACGGCTGGCGCCGGTCAGTTCGGTCGAGCACCTGGTGCCGGCCATCGCGGAGGCAGTGGGCTTTACCTTCTCCGGCGCGGAGGAACCCAGGGTCCAACTGCTGAACCACCTGCGGGAGCAGGAGCTGTTGCTGGTGTTGGACAACTTCGAACATCTGCTGCTGCGGCCTGAGACCTTGGGCGACGCTCAGCACCGGCCGGTCGAAGGGGCGGGGACGGGGTTGGTGGTGGACATTCTGCGGGAGGCGCCGGCGGTGAAACTGTTGGTCACCCGCAATCCGCAATCCGCAATCCGCAATTCTCCGCCGTACAGTTGTTTCTCGACCGCGCCCAACGCCTGGATTGGCATTTCTCTCCCCCAGAGGAAGCCCCGTGGGTGGTGCGGGTGTGCCAGTTGGTGGAAGGGATGCCGCTGGGGATCGAGCTGGCGGCGGCGTGGGTGGTGCAGATGGGGTGCCAGGAAATCGCCGAGGTGATCGAGCGCAATATGCAGCGTTTCTCCTCCAACGAGAAGCGCATCTGCTAGATGAGAAACAGAAGACGGCCTTGGAGGAGATCGGCGAAGAGATAGACAACGTGCGCGTGGCGTGGGACTGGGCCGTGGAGCAGGGCGAGCTAGAGATCATCGGCAAGTCCCTGGGGATCCTGCATCATTTCTACTACTTACGTTGTGGCCATCGCATTAGGGGACTATACCGAGGCCCAACAACTGCTCCAAGAAAGCCTGGGGATGCGCCGCGAAATCGGCGATCGTAAGGGGACAGCTTATTCGCTCAAGTACCTGGGCAACGCGACCGAGGCACTGGGCGCGTACACCACGGCGGAGCAACACTATCAGGCAAGCCTGGCCCTTTTCAAAGAGGCTGGCGCGCGGGCAAGCGAGGGCTTGAGTCTGTGTGATCTGGGCCGGCTGTGGCATCACCTGGGCGATGATGAGTCGGCTTGCGCATACAGTCAACAGGCCGTGCGTATCTTCCAGGATGCGGATGACCCTCTCTTTCAGGGTGAGGCCTTGACCCACCTGGGCCACGCCCTGGTGGGGCTGGGGCGTCTGGCGGAGGCTAGAGACGCCTATCAGCAGGCCGTGGACTTGCGGCGGGCGGTGGGGCGAGTGGACCTGGCCATGGAAGGCGTGGCAGGCCTGGTCCGGGTGTCCCTGGCTCAGAGGGATCTGACCCAGGCTCAGGCGCAGGTTGAGGAAATCTTAAGCTACCTGGAAACCGACACCCTCGATGGTACGGACGAGCCCTGCCGGATTTACCTGACCTGCTACCGCGTCCTGCACGCCAACCAGGACCCGCGCGCCCAGGAAATCCTGACCACCGCCTACAATCTGCTGCAGGCGCGGGCCGCCAAAATCACCGATGCGGAAACGCGGCGCTCATATCTGGAGAATGCGGCCGCTCATCGAGAGATTGTGAGCGAGTTTACGAATGCGGTTCGATGATGACGTTCTTCCAAAACCACCATTTGTATCGCAGCGTGGAATTCTTTCTCACCCCCCTGGCTTCACCGCTCTACCATAGACCTCGACTGAATACTCCGGTCCTTGACAGCAGCTACGATCTGTCGGTTGACCTCCACGCGCTTCAAGAAAGTCTGCTGCAGGGCTGTGTCCTCAAATTTCTCCGCCTGATCTACCTGCCGGCCCAGCGTTACCGCCGTGCGCAGCCGGCGCTCAGCCGCCTCCAGGCGGCCCAGGTGGTAAAGCGCCCGGCCGGCGTTGATATGCGCCCGAGCTTCCTCGTTGCGGTCACCCACCTTTCGCGCTATATCCAGCGCCTGCTCGGCGTAGTCGAGGGCACTTGCATACTCGCCAACATGCCACAGCGCAAAAGCGATGTTCCCCAGATACATGCCTTCAGCACGACGCCCTCCCAACTCGCGTACGATCTGCAGCGCCCGCCGGTAGTGGGACAAGCCGGCTTCATAGTCGCCTAGGATGATGCCGCTATTGCCCAGCCAATTGGTATATGCCTCTTCTAAGCCGCGGTCTCCCAGTTGCCGCGCTATGTCCAGCGCTGTTTGGAACAAGAGCCCGGAGGATGTCGAACTGCTGCACCAGGTTCTCCTGTGCGGCCTGGGGATCTTTCACCTCGGCTGCCAGACGATCACACAGTGCTAGCGCCTGATCGTAGTGAGCTAACGCTTCCTCATTGGCGAAGCTCTTCCGGGCGCGGTCGCCGGCCTGAATCAGATAGGCCAACGCTCTGTCATCCAGGCCGGCTTCCAGAAAGTGACGTGCCACTGGAACAGACTGTGCCAGAACCGATATAGAGATAAGCGCTGCCGGCCCAGTCGCCGGATGCCCTGGGCGCCCACCAGATGGTGCTTTTTGTCCAATTCTCGGCCTAGTTGGCGCACCAGGCTTCGCTCGTCGACTTTCCGCACCTGCGCCACGACCTCGGCGGTAAAGGCTTCGCCTTCCACACTGGCCACGGTCAGCGTTTCCCGCAGTTCTGCCTCCAGCCGGCCGATGCGTTCCTCTAACCCGGGGTCGGCACCCCCGGGTCGCGGGGCATGTTGGGTCTGCCAGGGCTGGGCGGCCAGTCG
>JBHIAO010000318.1:0-6742 GCA_046758565.1 Anaerolineae bacterium | reverse complement strand
ACCTGTCTGCGTGTCCTCACAGGCAGAAGGGCTCGGCCCGAGGGATGACGGACTACGTCACGTGTCAAGCTACTAATGAACTCATTAATAACTCAACGACAGGAGTTGATATCGCATGGCTTTACTCAAACTAGACGGCGCAGTTGACCTTCACGTTCACTCCTTCCCCTGCGTGTTCCAGCGCCGCGTCGATGACCGCCAGGCAGCCAGAGCAGCGGCTGACGCCGGGATGGCAGCGATCGTGCTCAAGTGCCACCACGAAAGCACGGTGAGCCGCGCCTACCTGATCCAGCCTGAGTTCCCGAATCTGAAGATCTTCGGCGGCGTAGTGCTGAATCAGTTTGTCGGGGGGATCAACCCTGCTGCAGCCGAGGTGGCGCTGCGACTGGGGGCGAAGGAGGTCTGGATGCCGACTATCGACGCTGCACACCACGTCGAAGTCCACGGCGCCCGAGGAGGCTACGACGTGCAGTCTAGCGATACCAGCTTCGTCTGGGGTGATCCAATCTCGGCGGTAAAAGACGGAAAGGTCACAAACGAGGCCATGGTAGTGCTAGAGCTGATCGCCAAGTACGACGTCATCCTCGGTACCGCCCACCTCTCGCTCGCCGAGATCGATTTGCTGGTCAGGGCGGCGAAGGAGCGCGGGGTAAAGAAGATCCTGATTACCCATCCGTATTTCCGCGTGCCGGCAGGAATGAACATTGATTTTCTCAAGGAGATGATTCGCCTAGGGGCGATCGGTGAGTTTGGGTATTGCACCATTTCTCCAATGTGGGCTTACGTGAACCTCCAGTTCACCAAGGAGGTGATGGATGTCATGGGCTTCGACAACTGCGTGGTGATGAGCGACAGCGGGCAGTCGCACAACCCGGTGCCGCCGGAGGCATTGTGGTTGTATGCTCAGGGCCTATACGAGAAAGGTGTCTCGGCCACCAATATAGAGAAGCTGATCGACAAAAACCCTAAGGCCCTACTGAGTATCTAAAAGAAGCCCCGGTGAAAGGGTTTGCAAGGAGGAATCACATGATCAATTGGGGGTCTCGGTGCCGTATCGCGCAGGACATTACAGAAGCTGCGGGCATGACCCCGCTGTTGCGGCTTCGCAAGGTGCCCGTGGGACCACAGGCGATATGCGGCAAGCTGGAGTTGATGAACCCTACGTCCAGCCTGAAGGACCGTGTGCTGCGCCACGCGGTCGCCCGGGCGGAAGAACGCGGCGATCTGCGCCCTGGCATGACTATCCTGGAAGCATCCACCGGGAGCACGGGCATTGCTACTGCGATGATCGGCGCAGTGAAGGGATACCCGGTGATCATTGTGATGCCGGAAGGGATGAGCGAGGAACGCAAAGCGTCCATGCGCGCATACGGTGCTCAGCTCGTGCTTACTCCTGGGGGGGAGAGCGATGTCGACCTGTGCCTGGAGAAGGTCGAGGAGCTCAAGCGTGATTACCCCGGTAAATTCTGGGAGCTGGGTCAGTTCTCCAACAAAGACAACATCGAGGCCCATTACCTGACCACCGGTTCTGAGATCTGGGAGCAGACCGAAGGCAAAGTGGACGTGTTCGTCGCCTCGCAGGGGAGTGGCGGCACGGTTTCCGGTGTTGGCAGATATCTAAAGGAAAAGAACCCTAAGGTTAAAATCTATGCCGTTGAACCGGCCGAGTGCCCCATCCTCTCTGGGGGTAACTGGGGACCTCACCAGATCGAAGGGATCGGCGACGGGTTCATTCCTGACAACCTCGACCTCAACTATGTTGACGGAGTCGTAACCGTCTCTTCTACAGACTCTATCGCGATGGCGCGACGGTTGTCCCAGGAGGAGGGTGTGCTGTGCGGTATTTCTTCCGGCTGCAACGTGGTGGCGGCGAACAAGCTGTCATGCGTGCTCCCCAATACCGAGATGATCGTGACTATGATCAACGACACAGGGATGCGCTACTTCTCGACCCCGTTGTTTGGCCATAAGCCTGTGGCAAAAATCCCCGAGCGCGACCATCCAATCCGCGAGCAGGATCGCCGGAACCTGGCGCGGCGCAACCTCCACATAATCCACTAATCCCCGAGGCTAACGATGGGAGTGGTAACAGCCCTGACCTGCGTTCTCTGTAGCGCAGTCTACCAGGAGGGCCCGACCCTTTATGCCTGTCCGGATTGCGGTGACTTGGGGACCCTGCGGGTGTCGTACGATTACGACGCCGTGCGTGCTACGATGACGCGTGAATCGCTCGCCGGGCGACCTTTTGTCGACCAGTGGCGCTATCTGCCGCTGCTACCGCTACGGTTGCAGGATGTGTCGGTACCTTTACGCGTTGGCGGCACGCCGCTCTACCCTGTGCCTGGGTTGCGACAAGAATTGGGATTACAAGATTTATGGCTGAAGGACGATACCCCCAATCCTTCTGGGTCCTTGAAGGATCGAGCCACTGCGGTAGCTATTCTCAAAGGCCGAGAGCTGGGTTATCAAGAGATCGCCACTGCCTCCACGGGAAACGCGGCGGCGTCGCTGGCCTGTCTCTCAGCGTCGCTGGGGGTGCGGTGCCATATTTTCGTTCCGAACTCAGCTCCGTTGGCCAAGGTTGTCCAGGTGCTGGTCTGTAGTGCTGATGTGCTATCCGTTCAGGGAACCTACGATGACGCCTTCGGCCTTTGCGTAGAGGCGTGCCGAGCGCTAGGCTGGTACAATCGCAACACAGGTTATAACCCGTACACGATCGAAGGGAAAAAGACCGTCTCGATGGAGGTTGCGGAACAGCTCGGCTGGGAGCCGCCTGAAACTGTGGTGGTGCCGGTGGGTGACGGTTGTATTCTCAGTGGGGTGTGGAAGGGGTTTGTCGACCTGCAGCGCGTGGGTCTCATTAGTCGCCTCCCACGGTTGGTGGCGGTGCAAGCAGAAGGGTCCCAGGCGATCAAGCAAGCCTTCGATGGGGACGGGAAGATCCGTCCCGTTCAGGTCAGCACCCTGGCGGATAGTATTGCCGTGTCGCTGCCGCGTAATGGGGCAATGGCGGTGCAGGACTTGCGGGCCTCTGGAGGTACGGCGGTGTCCGTCTCGGATGGCGAGATCCTGGAGGCAATGAAATTGCTGGGCCGAACCGCTGGTATTTTTGGCGAGCCGGCGGGCGTAACGGCTCTGGCTGGACTGGTGAAGCTGCGCTCCCAGGGAGAGGTCTCGCCGGAGGAGCGAGTGGTGGTCATGGTCACAGGGAGCGGCCTAAAGGATGTCGATTCCGCCCTCAAGGGTGTGTCGGCGCCACAGTCGCTACCGTGTTCCCTGGATGCCGTACGGGCACGCTTTAAGATCTGATCCCTGTCTGTAAGCGGAACCCCGCGGCGAGGTAAAATATAAGGAGAATTTCTTGGCACAGGACCTGCGTAGCTTTTTGGAGCTCATCGAAAAAAAATATGCTGATCAGTTCCTTCGGGTAAAGACACAGGTGAGCTCTACCTTCGATGCAACAGCCTTGGTGTTGGAAGCGGAAAAGCTCGCCTCATGTCCCGCTGTTCTCTTCGAGAAAGTTGAGGGGAGCGACTTTCCGGTGGTAAGCAACATACTCGCCCACCGGCCCCGGTTGGCCCTGGCCTTGGGTGTTCCTGGAGAGCGGCTGGTGGGGGAGTTTGGGACACGCCTGAAAAGGTCAGTTCCACCGGTAGTCAAGCCCGATGCCCCGTTTCAGGAAAATACCCTCGCCGGGGAAGAGGTGGACCTGTCCTGCCTTCCGATCCTCACCCATTTTGAGCAGGACGGTGGCCCTTACCTAACAGCAGCCCTAGTGGTAGCCCGTGACCCGTATTCCGGCGTCAGTACCATCGGCTACCACCGCATGCAGCTCAAGGGGCCACGCAAGATGGGAATAAGCCTGCACTCACGACGCCGGATGTTCGAATATTTCCGCCGCGCCGAGGAACAGGACCGTCCCCTGGACGTAGCCATTTGCGTGGGCGTGCATCCTCTCCTCTCTCTGGGTGCGCTCAGCCTGCCTCCGGCAGGCTTGGACAAATTCGATGTCCTGGGAGGTCTCCTTCGAGAACCCGTCGAGCTGGTACCTTGCCGGACGGTTGATCTTCATGTGCCGAGATGGTCGGAGATCGTCATCGAGGGACGTATCCTCAATAACGTCCGTGAGAAAGAGGGGCCGTTTGGGGAGTTTACAGGGTACGCCTCCACCCGGGGCACGGAGAACGTTTTCGAGGCTACAGCGCTTCTCTACCGTATGGGCGCTCTATATCAGGACATCAACTCCGGTAACAGCATGGAACACTGCCGATGCCTCTCGCTGCCGCGGGAAGTAGAGTTCACCAATGTCCTGAGCAAGACTATCCCCAACCTGAGGGCCGTTCATGTGCCGGTTCGTTCCGGCATTGGAAGCTTCCACTGTTACGTGTCACTACGTAAGACGGCTGAGGGACAGGGCAAGCAGGCCATCTTCAGCGTCCTGGGTGCTGATCACTATGTTAAACTCGTAGTGGTAGTGGACGATGACATCGACGTCTTCGACGAAGAGCAGGTGCTGTGGGCAGTCGCGACCCGTATGCAGGCCAACCGAGACGTTTTTATCGCCGACGAGGCCATGGGGACTCTGCTGGATCCCTCGGCCACGGACGCGATCACCGCCAAGATGGGCATCGACGCCACCAGGCCCCTGGGCGACTTCGCCAGCACCCTATCTTTGAGCCAGGAAACCGTCCTGCGGGCACGAAGGCTGCTGAAGGCGGCGATGACCCGTTAGGATCTTTAGGAGCCCCGGTCCGGGATGCGGGAAGAGTTGACCCGGGATTATTTGACGATCGAATAGTAGAACTTGCTGGTTTCTCCAAAAATCCTTTGCCATCTCAGCCTCTTAGGATGAAGCTTCAGGCCGTGGGAAATGGGCCAATGTCTTGAGGGCCGCCCCACCAGCCTCTTAGGCTGCTTTCTCCTTCGGTTCGGAGCCAGACGGGGTTTTCATGTTCCGGTGCCCCCGGCCTTCAGTCTCCTTACTTAAATATCTGCTTGGGACTTTGTTAAAGACGTTTGTATTAGTAGGCTCTACATATCCAGGACTGCATGCCCCAGATATCGACCCCGCCAATGATCATGTCTCGTGCATCCAGGGTCAGTGGATCCCACGCCGGGATCACAGGCGCACCAGGATAACTGAGCAGCTGGATCTGCTCGCTGGGGCCCACCACCCGCTCGGGCGCCGGCAGTTCAAGCCAACGGTCGCGGCTCCCAGTGCTGACCACATTGCTAGCTTCGGCCACGAAATAGAGCAGAGGGGCATCGATCCCGTCCTTTCCGCCGTATTCGTACGTCAGCAGTACCGTTTTGATCCCACGCTGCTCGCAGGCGCGAACTGTGAGCATCACATCCACAAAGGAGTTTCCCGAACCTAGCCAAGTTATTAGAGCCGCGTCGGCCTCCATGGTTCGTGCTAGTTGGGCCGTGTTTTGGGCAATTACTTCCTTGCCATGGTGGGTCTCAAAGCGAAGCCGTTCAAGGATTATGCCTAAAAAATTCAAGCGTTTGCCATGCTCGCGGTAAAGGCCCTGGGCTAAGGGGTGGTTTTGCCAGTCCCATGTGGTTGGGTAAACGGCCTGCGCTCGGGTCGTGTCTGGGGTTATCGCCCCATCCAGGAGTTCATTGGGATGAACCGCCGTAGCCAGGGAATCCCGGATAGGGAGACCATAATACGCCGTCCCCGAGTGGGGATGATGGCTATCGGTGAGGCAACCCTGAATGAGCACCACCCTGGGCAGTTTCGGTTCCTTTACAGACAGATCATAGCTCTCTACTCGTTGAGGCTCCTGCCCTGATGTGACCTCGGCCAGCCGCTTGGCTATCTCACATTCCGCCCGCTGTATGGCGGTGTGGGCCTCTATCTCGGGAAGTCCCTTCGCCAAACGCAGGATCAGCACCAAGCTGACCTGGGAGCTGAAACGAGAAACCTCAGCCCCAGGACCCCACATATCCAGAATGGCGCTGCGCTGAACTGCGGTCCCCGCGCGGATGGTCCCTTCATACTCCGCCGCGACCACGACGGCCATCCCGGAGAGGCGATGGGTCCGGCCCTCCCCTACAGTTGCCACCGGGCCCACAACACCTGGAAAGACCTGCCCCCTTCCTTTAACCTTGATCCTTGGTTCCACTACGTCTCGGATCCCAGTGACTCGGACCTTCTCTCCAGGAACCACCACCGCCAGCGTCGCCTCCTTAATGCATCGGTCCTGGCAAATTTGGCTGGTAAGCTCCTCCTGGTCTACCTCCAAGGATCCCGAATGGTAGCTGAAGTTATTCCCCAGTCTCAGCTGCCTTACCGGGAAATCTGCAAGCTCAAGACGCATCGTTCACCCTCCTTTATGCTTTTACGGCCACGTTTGGAAAGAAGAGGGTCGGTTCCACTACCTCCTCTTGAAGCGCATTGAGGGCGGTCTCCACGATATCGCGCCGCAGCCGGGAGTCCACTTCCGGTGGAAGACTCGGATCCCCGCACGGATGGGGTATCCTCACCCCTTTGACTATTCGGCTGGCCCCAACCTGTTCCGCCAGGGGAAACATCGCACTGATCATGGCCACGGGCACCCCCGCTCTGTCGAGTTCTTTGCTGATCACAGCGCCGCTGCGACTGCAGGTCCCTCACGTGGATACCAGAAGAACGCCATCTGCTCCATCCTTCCTGAGGTCGGCGGCGATCTCCTCACCGATGCGGCGCATTACGGAGGGAGAACCTTGATTGCCGGGTATCACATAATAGGCAGGG
>JBHIAO010000317.1:0-6804 GCA_046758565.1 Anaerolineae bacterium | reverse complement strand
AGAATATCCAACGGGACCTCAATATTGCCCTCATGAACGAGTTGGCCATGCTCTTCGCCCGCCTTGGGATCGATATTGGCGAGGTGCTCAGGGCGGCCCGGACGAAGTGGAATTTTCTCCCCTTCGAGCCTGGCTTGGTGGGGGGCCACTGCATTCCGGTCGATCCCTACTATCTGACCCACAAGGCCCAGGAAATCGGGTATCACCCGGAAGTCATTCTGGCCGGCCGCCGGATCAACGACCAGATGGGGGTCTATGTGGCCCAGGAGACTGTCAGGCTCCTCATCAAGGCCGGAAAAGCAGTCCAGGGTGCCAGGATTCTCGTTCTGGGTGTTACCTTTAAAGAGAACGTGCGAGACATTCGGAACTCCCGGGTGATGGATCTGATACGGCACCTCGAATCCTATGGGGCTGAGGTCGAGGTCCACGATCCCCTCGTAGAGGACGATCAGCTCAGGCGCGTAGGCCTGAGGCTGGCCCCTGCTCCTTTTCGCACTCAACCCAACAAACCCGATGAACCCTCTCCACGCGGTGAACGCGATCAACCCACATATGATGCGTTGGTCCTCGCCGTTCCTCACCGGACCTTTCGGGAGAGGGGCATAGGCGAGTACTTGGCCCTCCTCAGACACGAAGCGACGCCCGGCGTTCTGGTGGATGTCAAGGGTATTCTCCCCTGCGATATCGGTGAGGACCAGCACGTGCTGCGCTGGAGCTTGTAGCGGAGGGTGGGCAGCCGGGGGTTCGATGTGAACGTCTCAATTGTCATTCCGGCTTACAACGAAGAGCAATCGATCGGCCCCCTGCTCAAAGAGCTGCACGACTGCTTGTCGCGGGATGTCCCTGACCTCGACTATGAGGTGGTTGTTGTCGACGACGGGTCACAGGATAAAACGGGCGAGGTGGTCAGCGAGATCCCAGGCGTGAGGCTCATTCGTCATCGAATCAACATGGGGTATGGGGCGGCATTAAAGTCCGGCATCCGGGGATCTTCAGGCGAGATCATCGTGACGATAGATGCTGACGGACAACATAACCCGAAGGACATCGGTCGGTTGCTGCAGACCATCGGCGGGCATGACATCGTTATCGGCGCGCGTACCCAGCACCAAAATCCTTTGTGGCGGAGGCCGGGGAAGTGGCTCCTCGGGTGGCTCGCCAATTACCTCGCCGGCGAGAAAATTCCCGACCTCAATTGCGGCCTCAGGGCTGTCAATCGGGAGGTTGTTACGAAATACTTGCACCTTTGTCCCAACAGATTCTCGTTTTCGACGACGCTCACGGTGGCGTTGTCCTGTGGAGGCTATCGGGTCGGGTACGTGCCGATAGATGTGAATCGGAGAAGCCCCCGTACCCGGAGTACGGTCAACATTCGGACAGGCCTTGAGACCCTGTTACTCATGGTACGGCTGATCGCCCTGTTTGGACCCTTGAAGCTCTTCTTGCCTCTGAGTTTCGTGTTCATCCTCTTCGGGGTCGTGTGGGGGGGGCATTATGTGATTTTGGGGAAGGGACTGAGCATCGCCGGTCTCTTCTTCTTCCTCGCAGGTATCTTGCTCTTCTTTTTTGGGGTACTTACTGACCAAATCGCGGCGTTGCGCAAGGAAAAGTACGAATAATGTGCGGCATTACGGGTGTGTTGGAATTCGACGGACGGGCGGCCTCGGATGAGGTCGTTCGGCAGATGACGACGGTCCTCGCGCACCGGGGGCCTGATGGAGAAGGTGTGTACGCCGCGGGGCCGGTCGGCTTGGGGCACCGGCGGCTGGCAATTATTGATCTCACCTCCGCCGGCCGGCAGCCGATGTCCAACGAGGACAACAGTGTCTGGATCACCTTCAACGGGGAGATCTATAATTTTCTCGACATTCGGCGCGAGCTGGAGGAGCGCGGCCATACGTTCCGGTCGGCAACGGATACGGAAGTGGTTGTGCATGCCTATGAGGAATGGGGGACGGACTGTCTGCGACGTTTCAACGGGATGTTCGCTTTCGGCCTGTGGGATGCGCACAGCCGTCGTTTGTGGCTGGTACGCGATCGGTTGGGTGTCAAGCCTCTCTTCTACTGCCTGTTACCCGAGCGACTGCTGTTTGGGTCCGAGATCAAGAGTATTCTCCGCGGGCCGGGGGTGGATCGGACACTCGACTACGAAGCGCTTGCCTATTATCTTGCCCTGAACTATACGCCCGCGCCGTACACACTGTTTGGAGCCATCCGGCAGCTACTCCCCGGGCACTACATCATCGCGGATGAAACCGGCCACATCGAGGACCGGGAGTACTGGGACATCGTATATCGTGAACCGGGCCCCTCCGACGAACACGACTACGTGGAGGAGTTCCGCGCGCTGCTCGAGGATGCGGTCCGGTTACGCTTGATCAGTGACGTCCCCTTTGGTGCGTTCCTGAGCGGCGGGTTGGACTCGAGCAGCATGACATACTGGATGTCACGCCATGTGGATCAGGTAAAGACCTTTTCGATCGGGTTCGGCGAGGCCTCATTCGACGAAGTGGAGCACGCCTGCACGGTTGCTGGAGCGATCGGGACGGACCACCACGAGCAGATCGTCACGGCCGATGCCGCGACGATCTTGCCCAAGCTCGTATGGCACGCCGAAGAGCCCACGGCCGATTCGTCCATGGTGGCCGTGTATCGCCTCGCCGAAATGACGCGGAAACACGTGACGATGGTATTGAGTGGGGATGGGGCGGATGAGATCCTTGCCGGGTACGATACGTATCAGGCGCACTATCTCTGCCGGCTGTATCGATTTCTGCCTGCCTGGATCCGCGCATGCCTGATTGCTCCGGTGATCCGCAAGCTACCCGCGTCAGATGCAAAGGTGAGTTGGGACTTCAAGATGAAGCGGTTTGTGGCGGGGGCGAATCTTTCGCCGGAAGACGCGCATGCCACGTGGCGGATGGTCTTCAACGCCGAGGCACGGGCGGAGCTGTTGTCGCCGGCACGCCATGAAGTGGGCGTCAAGGCGGATGCAATCGATTTGTACCGTGCCGTGTTCGCTCGAACCAACGCCCGGCATCCGCTTGATCGAATGCTGTACGCGGACGCGCGGTTCTACCTCCCAAATGACATGTTGGTGAA
Source organism: Anaerolineae bacterium (assembly GCA_046758565.1). Taxonomy (GTDB): domain Bacteria; phylum Chloroflexota; class Anaerolineae; order Epilineales; family JAANWY01; genus JBHIAO01. The sequence continues at coordinate 3,702 of JBHIAO010000317.1, read as the reverse complement.
GATCGATCGGATGACGATGGCGCATGGCCTGGAGGCGCGGGTGCCGTACCTGGACTACCGGCTGGTCGAATTTCTCGCTGGTGTCCCCCCATACCTGAAGCTGAAGGGCTTTCGACACAAGAAGTATTTATTGAAGACGGCCATGCGGGGGAGACTCCCCGACTCGATCCTGAAGCGCGCGAAGGAGGGATTCAACGTGCCCAACGCGCGGTGGATCAAAGGGGAGCTCAAGACCTTCGTCCTCGATCACTTGTCGCCCGAGGCGATCCGTCCACTCGGTTTACTGGACAGTAACGTGGTCGAGCGGCTGCTGTGCGATCACTTCGAGGACCGGGCGGACAACAGCCACCAGATCTGGTGTCTCCTGGTACTGTGCCTCTGGCATCGGCAGTTCGTTCAAGGAGCATCGTGACGGTGATGGGCTTCCTTTCCCGTACGAATGCGGGTGCGCGGTCTCCCACCCAAAAAACAATCGAGGATTATGGCGACCAGTGGGTGCGCTATCCTGATCATGACGGCTACTACGGCTCTCTGGAGCTGCTGCGCGACATTGTGGGCCCGTTGCTGTCGCTGCAAGACGTGACGGGTTCGCGGGTGGCTGAGATCGGGAGCGGGACGGGACGGATCGTGAAAATGCTCATGGAGGCTGGAGCGGCGCATGTGCTGGCCCTCGAGCCGTCTAAGGCATTTGGCGTATTGGAGCGGAACACGCACCAGTACGAGGGGCGAGTCCAGCTGCTGCGCGCTCGAGGTGACGAGATTCCATCTGGACTGGAACTCGACTTCGTCTTTGCCATCGGGGTGCTCCATCACATCCCTGACCCAGCGCCGGTAGTCGAGGCGGTGTTTCGGGCATTGAGACCGGGGGGAAGGATCGTTATCTGGGTGTATGGTCTAGAAGGCAACGAACTCTATCTTGCGTTCGTTCGCCCGCTCCGGAAGATCACGACTCGACTCCCGCACATCCTCCTGACCGGCCTATGCTGGAGCTTGTGCCTTGCGCTGGACGTATATATTTTGCTGGCGCGGGTGCTGCCGGTTCCCATGCGTGGATATGTTCGCGGTCCACTTGCGAAAGTGACCCGTAGCACACGTCACCTGGTCATCTATGACCAGCTGAAGCCGGCATATGCGAAATATTATAAGGAAAATGAGGTGATCGCCCTACTCCGTGCCGGCGGCTTCGAGGGGGTTTCACTGTACCATCGCCACTGGAATAGTTGGACGGCCACGGCGCGTAAGCCTGACCCGGGCGGGGGCGTCGGAAGGGATAAGACATGACAACACATGTGAGTGGGCTTCTCTCGCATCCATCAATCAAACTCCGCGTTGCGAACGATAAATCGTACAACGAGAGTGAATCGTACGCGGCGAAGCTCGAGAGTCTTCCCCCGCTCAATGAAGCCGCCCGATCGTTGCGGATCCTCCTCCTGGAACCCCTCTACCCCCCTGACGCTGCGTGGGGCAGCGCCAAGGTCGAGCAGGGATACCTTCCCCCACTCGGGCTCATCAGCATCTACGCGTTCCTCAAATACCGCGGCTATAACGTCGAGTTCGTGGACACACAATTTGGCGACTACACGGCGGAATCGCTGGCGTCTTTCCTCAAGGAAGGGCGGTATGACGTCGTCGGGATTCCCGTCTTCACATCGACGGCAGACTTTTGCTTTGACACGGCCCGGTTGGCGCGCGCCGCGCTCCCCATGGCCACGATTGTGTTCGGCAACATTCACGCGTCGTCTCAGCCGGAGCTGACATTTCGCCAGTGCCCCGACATCGATTACATCGTAAAGCACGAGGGGGAGTTCACCTTCGATGAGTTGATCCGTTCGATCGCGGATCGGGAGGTTGAGGCGGTCACAAGGATCCCCGGGCTCGCCTGGATGGATAAGGGGACGTTTAGAGAGAATCCGAGCCGCCCCTTCATTGCGGACCTCGATATCCTCCCGAAAGGCTTTTACAGCGACCTGAAGCTGGAGCGCTATGTCCCGCATCCGACACAGTATGTCGTTTTACCGAATTATCCCGTGGTGACTCAGCGAGGATGCCCGTATCCGTGTACGTATTGCGAAGCCTCGGTTATCCTCGGCAAGAAGACGCGGTATTTCTCGCAGCAGCGCGTCATCGAGGAGCTGAAGATCCTTCGGGACGAAAAGGGTGCACGGGGGGTGTATTTCCAGGACAGCACCTTTACGATGAACAAGAAATACGTCATGCAACTGTTCGACCTGATGGTTCGCGAGAAGCTGGGGATGTCATGGTCGTGCAACACGCGGGCCGATCGGGTTGATGACGAGCTGTGCGATGCGATGCACAAGGCGGGTTGCCGGCAGATCATCCTTGGCATCGAGTCGGGAAACCAGCAATCCCTGGACGTCGTCAAGAAGCAGACGACGGTGGAAACCCAGACGCTGGGCGTTCGAACCATCCATAAGCACAAGATCGAAACAATCTGTAGCTACATCATCTGTCTCCCGGGTGAGACGGAAGAGATGGCGATGAACACGATCAACTACGCCAAGTCTTTGGCGTCACGGGTTGCGATGTTTTATCTGCCCGTGCCGTATCCGGCTAGCGCCCTCTATCAGGCCTGTGCGGCTGACGGCGGCCTGCGGAAGACGGAAAAATGGTCGGATTTCCTGGCGATCGACTTCAGGGACCCCGTGTACGTGAACCCCTTGATTGGCAAGGATCGCATGCAGGAACTCTATCAGCGCGCCTTCCGGAAGTACTACTCACATCCGCCGGTCTGGGTTGCGAACATTCGGTCGATCTTCCGTGGGCTGCCGCCGACCGCCGTTTCGCGAGGGTTCCACGCCCTGAGCGCAATCATCGGGTTCCACCCGTCATCGTTGATCAGGACGATGTATCGGGGTTTTCACGGCCAGGCGGCCCCCTACCATCCGGAAGCGTAAGAGCTACGATGGCAATGTGCCGATCACTGCATGGCGGGGACCGAGTGTCGATGAGAAAACCGGTGGCACAATGTCTATGGGATTTCCTCGGAATACCTTTTCGCCTCTTGCTCTGTGATCAGAAGTGGCTCCCGCGGCTCGGGTGGACTACGCTCGAGGAGGAGCGGGTGAACGCTGTGTTGCCTCACGTGCGCGGGCGTCTGCTCGACGTTGGGGCGGGGGCCAACACGCTCGTCAAGCGATACGGCAACGGGGTTGGCGTGGACGTCTTTGACTGGGGAGGTGGGGCATTGGTCGTGGAAGACAGCTCGAAGCTTCCCTTCCCGGACAAAGAATTTGATACCGTCACGTTCCTCGCATGCCTGAATCATATTCCATATCGGGAAGCCGCCCTGAGAGAGGCACACCGGCTGCTCCGGGATGATGGGTTGCTCCTGATCACGATGATCAATCCGGTTCTCGGGTATATCGGGCATAAGATCTTCTGGTGGTATTCCGAGGACAAAGTGCGAGGGATGCAACCAGGCGAAGTCGACGGCCTTTGGAGTTCCGAGCTAACGGAGTTATGCGGTAGGGCGGGTTTTGACGTGGTGGAGCACAAGACGTTCGTCTACGGCCTCAATCATCTCTACGTGGCTCAAAAGACTTCCGATGGTGCATGAACCCTACGACTCCATAAATAAACTGTGAACCCAAGCAACCCAAGCAACGCCGTGAATCCTGCCACCTCGAATGACGAGTAAGTTCCAACTCCTGCCGTCGGATATCGAGGACCGCCTCGAGGAGT
>JBHIAO010000316.1:0-6824 GCA_046758565.1 Anaerolineae bacterium | reverse complement strand
TCACCGGCGTGGCGCGCGTGATCCGGGGACCGGAGGAGTTTGGCAGGCTCCAGAACGGCGACATTCTGGTGGCTCCGCTCACCAATCCGGTGTGGACGCCCCTCTTCGCCATCGCCGGCGGGGTGGTCACCGAGGTGGGTGGCATCCTCTCCCACGGGGCCATCGTGGCGCGGGAGTACGGCATTCCGGCCGTCATGGGCGTGGCCGGCGCGACGACTGTGGTGCAGGAGGGACAGATGGTGGGCGTTGACGGGAGCAAGGGGATCGTGCACCTACAGTGATCAGTATTCAGTAATCAGATGCTGGCTACTGATGACTGATCACTGATGACTGAGGTCGGGGAATCACCATGATAGCTGCACTGATTCCGGCCAGCTACTTGATCGGCTCCATCCCCGTGGCCTGGCTCATTGCCAAGCTGGTCACCGGCGAGGATCTGCGGCGGATGGGCAGCGGCAACGTGGGTGTGATGAATACGGCGGTGAGTGTGGCCCGTTGGGCCGGCCTGCTGGTTTTTCTGGCCGAAGCGGCCAAAGGGGTGCTGGCCGTGGTCCTGGCGCGCTCTGTGGGCACTAGCGAGGTGGCCGTCGGCCTGGCGGTGCTGGCGACGGTTGTCGGGACACGCTGGCCTATCTGGTTGCGCGGCGCTGGGGGGCGCGGCAATACGGCGGCAATGGCCGCCCTCCTGGTCATCTCCTGGCTCACCCTGGCCGGCGCGCTGGCGATGTGGGTCCTGGTCCGCCTGTTCACGCGCAGCTCGTTCACGGCCACGCGTATCGCTTTCTTGCTGTGGCCCTTCATCTTCGGCCTGGTCACGCAGTCCTGGTGGTCGGTACTCTTGGGGGCGACCTTCAGCCTCGCTTTCCTGAGCACCCACCGGCGCGAGACCGACGACCACCTGCTCATGAAGGAGCGGTGGCCGAGCTTGAGGGCGTTTCTGACCGCACCGCGACGGAAAGACTGACGAACGACCAACGTTACCGCCACACCGGACCACTTCAAGGAGGACATCATGAACCGCCGGACGGTTTTGCGAATGCCAGAGCATCTCAGAACGCTTCCTAATCAACTCTCTGGTGTGAGGTTGCTTTTGATTCCAATCCTGTGGATATTAGCTTTCATGAAGTTACCGCGCCTGGTAGGCATTGGGCTTATCGTAGCCGGCCTGACAGACTTCTTGGATGGGTTCGTGGCCAGAAAATTCAACCAGGTAACCAAGTTCGGCAGCAAATTGGATTCTCTGGCAGACAATCTACTGCTTCCATCAGTGCTCGTCTGGGTTTCTATGCTGAGACCAGAAATACTTGCAGACCATCGAGTATTAACCATTACCTCGATACTCGTGTATGCATCATCACTGTTAGTAGGCTGGCTAAAGTTCAGAAGATTTGGTGACCTGCATCTCTACTCAAGCAAGGCAGGGGGGCTCGTCGGATATGTCTTCATCATTCACGCCCTCCTATTCGGCTATCATCAAGGTCTATTCTACGTTGCCATTGGAATGTTTACGCTATCATCTACAGAAACGCTGGTTATCCAACTCATAAGGTCCGACGTAGATGACAATAGAGGGTCCATATTGTTGAACTTCATGGTTCGGAGTCATGAACTTGAGTAAGATCGCGTATTTGGAGGTTTGCACATGACAATAACATCTGTCGCAGCCGCGCCGGCCCGCCCAACCAGACTTTCCATCCTGTCATGGGCGCTGTACGATCTGGCGAATACGGTGTTCTCGATGAACATCGTGTCGCTCTACTTCTCGCTCTGGGTGGTCCTTGTCATGAAAGGCACCGATGCCGACTATGGCAACGCCAACGCCCTCTCCATGTTCCTGATGTTCCTGTCGGCGCCGGCCCTGGGCGCCATATCGGATCAGGCCGGCCGGCGCATGCCCTTCCTGATCACATCGACAACCCTGTGCATCCTCTTCACGGCACTGCTGGGACTGGGCGGCCTGGTCCCTTCGCTCATTTTCTTCATTGCTGCCAACTACATGTTCCAGGCCGGCCTCATCTTCTACGACTCCCTGCTGCCGGCAGTCTCGACGGAGGAAAACCGGGGCAAGGTCGGTGGCTTCGGCATCGGCCTGGGCTACATGGGGTCCTTCATCGGTGTCGGCAGTGGACTGCTCCTGTTGGACCGGATCGGCTACGTCGGCATGTTCCGCTTGAGCGCCCTGCTATTTCTGGTGTTCGCTATCCCCTGCTTCCTGTTTGTCAGAGAACGTGGCGGCGACGGTGAATTCCGCTTGAGCAGAGAGATGATCGCCGGCGGATTTGCACAGGTGCGTCACACCATCCCCCACGCTAGAGAGTTTCCAGGCCTGCTGCGTTTCCTCCTGGGACGTTTCTTCTACACCGATCCGGCAAACACCGTGATCGTCTTCATGAGCATCTACGTGACCGGTGAAGTCGGCTTCTCCGAGACGCAGGCCCAGATTCTCCTGCTCGTGGCCATCGTCTTTGCCATCATCGGGGGGTTCGTCTGGGGGATCGTCGTCGACAGGATTGGCCCGAAGCGCAGCCTGAACCTGGTTCTGATTCTGTGGATGGTTGCTCTGGCCGGCGCCATCGCCACCGCCGTCCTCGATTTGCCCGGCGCTCTATTCTGGGGCGTGGCCTGCCTGGCCGGCATCGCCCTCGGCGGCACCTGGGCCGCTGATCGCCCGTACATGTTGCGCTTGGCACCTCCGAAGTACCTCGGTGAGTTCTACGGCCTGTACAGCATGGTCGGCCGCTTCGCGGCTATCATCGGACCGTTCATGTGGGGTTTTATCGTGGACACGCTCGGCTGGGGCCGGCCGGCGGCCGTCGCCAGCCTGCTTGTGTTCATGATCATCGCCTTTGTCATTCTGCAGGGCGTGGAAGATCACCCCCGCGAATGGCCGGCGGAGCTTCGAGCGTGACTTCCGAGTTCTGGTTTTGACATATGAACACCATAATGCTACAATGCGAATAGAAACGACCACTATACATCTAAAACCGCCCAGATACGCCTTCCACGGCCTTAACAGCGGACACGCTCTGTCAACTCCTACTTTCAGATGAAGCCCAATTTCGCGGAATTAGTGAAGCACTTCGAATTTGAGGGCAGTTTCCTAGAAGCTGATCTCTGGTCCCTTGGGCACATCAACGACACGTACGTCGCTCGGTTTCGGAAAGCCGACGGTGCGGTCCGCCGCTACATTCTCCAGCGGATAAACCATAATGTCTTCAAGAATCCTGAGAAGGTAATGCAAAACATCGAAGCGGTGACGGCTCACCTGCGGAAGAAGATCATCGCCGCCGGCGGCGATCCAGAACGAGAGACGCTAAACCTCATTCCTGCAGCAGATGGGACAACTTTCTATAGGACGCACGAGGGCGACTACTGGCGAGCCTACGTTTTCATAGAGGGAGCGCGGACTTACGAGGTGGTAGAGAACCTGGATCATGTCTACAACGCGGCGAAAGCATTCGGTAAGTTCCAGAGGCTGCTCAGCGATTTCCCGGCAGGACAGCTTTATGAAACCATACCGAACTTCCACCACACCCGGAAGCGCTTCGAAGCCTTTGTTGAGGCGGTAGAGAAGGATGTCAAGAATCGCGCCCAATCCGTGAGGGCCGAAATCGAGTTCGTAGAGAAAAGAGCCGAGGATACGACGGTCTTAGTCGATTTGCTTGAGCGAGGTGAACTGCCCGAGCGCGTCACCCACAACGATACCAAGTTCAACAACGTGATGGTAGACGATGAGACGGGAGAAGGTGTCTGTATCATTGACCTCGACACGGTGATGCCTGGGCTATCTCTGTACGACTTCGGCGATTCTGTACGCTCAGGAGCCAATCCAGCCGCCGAGGATGAACAGGATCTTTCGAAAGTCTGTATGGATCTCGAGGTTTTCGATCATATTGCCCACGGTTTTCTGGATGCGACCCGTGATTTCCTAACGCCCACAGAGGTGGGTTACATGCCCTTCTCTGCAAAGCTGATGACATTTGAGTGCGGCATGCGGTTTTTGACAGATCACTTGAGCGGCGACGTTTACTTCAGAATACACAGGCAAAACCACAACCTAGATAGGTGTCGCACCCAGTTCAAGATGGTTGAAGACATGGAAGCGAAGTTCGACCAGATGGTGAGGCTCGTCGGAAAGTACAGTTAGCTGTGTCCGGGCCAACTAGGCAACGCAGCGGCAGATGACAACTGCAAGCGCACGGAGGTGATAATCACGGGGCCCGTCTGGGGGAGGAGGTGATTGCCCATGTTCTGACTAGAAGCGCTAGTTGACGGAGGCTTGAATCGCGCACCGTAGCCTGTCTATCCAGGAAACAAGTCGCTAGCAAGAGCAGGTCTATTTCGCCTTTCAAGTTTGACCGTCACCAATTCTGAAAGCCTCCTGATTACATGCCAATCCGGAGAAACAATGATCGCCTGAAGAAAGGCGAGAAGGAGAGAAAGATGAGCAGCACGAAATTTCATACTCGAAGCTCCAGGATAGGGAGGAGGGAGTTCCTCAAACTCATGGGCGCTACAGCCGCCTCCGTGGGGATAGCTGGATGCGCGCCGGCCGCAGCACCAACCCCGGCTCCGAAGCCGGCCGCGCCAACCCCTGTGCCCGGTCCTATCCACCTCGACTTCGCCGTCTGGACCTACAGTATCGAAACCATCCTCGACAACATCGAGAAGTTCGAGGCGGCGTACGATAACACCATCGAGGTTTCACTGACCGACATCGCCTGGGGCGCGTACCGCGAGACGATGGTGGCCCGGTTTACCGCCAAGACACCCCTCGATGTGTGCTACAACGGCGGGGATTGGCTTCCGGAGTTCGCCAAGGCCGGCTGGGTGGTCCCGCTGGAGGATTACTTCCCCCAGGTGCTGTCCTACAAACCGGACATCGTGGGCTACGCCTTGAGCGACATCACCTACAAGGGGAAGCTGTACGGCCTGCCGTACTATTCTGACATCACCAGCTTCCAGTACAATGAGAAGCTTCTCGCGGAGAGCGGCATCGAAGGCCCACCTGAAACGTGGGAGGAGTTGACCGACCAGTTGGAGTTCCTCAAGGGGAAGGGGTTCGATCCGCCTATGGCCCTGGAGATCGCGGTCGAGATGCCTACCACCTTCGACAACTTCACGGCTATGGCCTACGGCCGGGGTGGGGAGTGGTTCGATGAGAACCTCGATCCCCTCTTCGAGGACCCGGCGGGCCCCATGGGGCAACAATTGCAGTGGATGGTTGACAACTACAAAGCCGGCCTGGTGACCTATCTACCCCACGAGACCGAGGTGCAGAAGCAGCTCAACACCGGTAAGACCATCTACGCCGTGCTCTGGAACTACAACCTCGCCGCCTTGAACAGCCCGGAGGTCTCGCCACTGGCCGGACAGTACACCATCGGCCTCATGCCCGGCGCTACCCACGAGACGCAGGGGATGGCCAAGATGTACAACATGACCCAGATGGCCGTGGACCGGGGCGAGGAGGTGATGGACGCCTGCTGGAAGTTCATCGAGTACTTCGCCGGCAAGCACGCGGGCGAGTACAAGGTGGCTGAGCGGTGGGCGGTGGAGAAGGGCCTCGGGTTCGGCATCATGCCCCTCTACGATGACCCCGATGTGAAGGAGGCCTTCGCTTCCTTCATCGATCCAGTTGTGCTGAAAGAGCAAGCCGCTCTGGCACGGGCGCGCCGCCATCCGGAGTGGGAGGGGATCTTCAACCAGTTCGCCCTCATCCAGATCGTGTCGGCCGCGACCGGGGAAATCTCTGTGGAGGAAGCCATCACCAGCATGGCCGACAAGGCCAGGGAGTTGAAGGCACAGTACGCATAGCCTCCAGGTTGCCCGTCCCTGTGGGTCAATGCTGCCACCATTTGATCTGGTGGCAGCGTTGACCCTACTCCATCATAGGGCCCCGGCCGAACCCTTGCGAAGGTTACGAATTGCCTTACCGATGAAGCGTTCTTCACAGGTGAGGATACTGCCGGCATGAGATTTGCTCATAAACTTTCGCAAGGGTGGTGGTTGTGGCCAGTCGAAAAGGGAGGTCAAATGGCTGTAGCGGCAAGAGAGGGTATCGGGAAGAGGATAACGGGTAGCGTCGCATTCAGCGCCTATTGGATGATCGCCCCGGCGGTATTATTGGTGGCTGCCTTCACCCTTTACCCCTATATGTATGCCCTCTGGTCCAGCGTCCGAGTAGTGTCACCTCTTCTGCCCCCGGCCTTCGCCGGCCTCAAGAACTACGAAGCGGTGATCACCAGTATATATTTCCTCCGCGCGGTGAGGAACACGTTGGTTTTCACAGCCGCCTCGGTTCCCATCACCGTGCTCTCAGGTCTGTTGACGGCCGCTCTCCTCAACCGCCGCTTCTTCGGGGATGTGGCTTTGAAGGCCCTGGTCTTGCTCCCCTGGGCCATCCCCATTGCCATCAGCGGCGTGATTTGGAGGGGGTTCTTCAATAGTGGTTGGGGCGCTCTGAACGCGCTACTATACACGGCCGGCATCATTCCCGAATACATCGGGTGGTTGACGACACCGAGTTTGGCTATGCTGGTGGTCATCATCGCCCAGATCTGGACTCAATTTCCCTTCGCCACAGTGTTGATCCTGGCCGCCATGCAGGCGATCCCCGAAGAGCTCTACGAAGCGGCGGCCATCGATGGGGCGGGTTTCCTGCAGCGCTTCTTCTTCGTCACCTTGCCCAGCATCAGGGCCATGCTGGTCATCGTACTTATCTTCGAGACTTTGATGGGGTTGACCACCTTCGACCTCACCTACGCCTTGACGGGAGGGGGGCCGGGTACGGCTACCACCTTTGTCAGTTATTTCACCTGGGC
>JBHIAO010000315.1:0-6826 GCA_046758565.1 Anaerolineae bacterium | reverse complement strand
GAGGGTGATGCGGCCAACGGAGCTGAGATCTTCGCCAGCACCTGCGCGGCCTGCCATGGCGCCGACGGAGAGGGGACGGCCATCGGGCCCGCCCTCAAGCGGGCGGAGTTGTTGGCCAAGGGGGATGACTTCCTCCGTGCCACCACCCGTGAGGGCATCTCTGGCACCTCCATGGTGGCCTTTGAGGGTCGGCTGACCGATCAGGAAATCGCCGACGTCATCGCCTTTTTCAGAAGCTGGGAATGAGGGGGTGTAATCCTGCAGCACCAGGGCCTTGAAGCTCTGTAAATGAAAAGATCTCTGAGAAACTTATCCACCTTAACCATGAAACCAATAATGAGATGAAAGGAGAATCGAACTATGACGAAGAAAATAACTCTCTTTGTGTTCACCGCCATCCTGGTAGCCTCCCTGGTCAGCTTGATCTTTGCCCAGGGGGCGACTCTGACAGCGGTCAAGGTGGCTGCCGGGCCCGCCCTGGATGGCATCGCTACCGATGCTGCCTGGAGTGCAGCCACGGCCTTGGCCGTGCCCGTTTCCGGTGGCAAGATCGGTAACGTTGACGTCACCCTCAAGGCAGTCTACGACGACAGCAACATCTACATGCTGCTCCAGTGGGCCGACTCCACTTTGAGCATTGACAAGAACTTGTGGGAGTACGACGGCTCGAGCTGGAGCAAGTCGGGCAACGAAGACCGCTTCAGCATCCTGTGGGATCTGGGGGTGACCGGTTTCACCGAGCAGAGCTGCCTGGTGCTGTGTCACGCGGACGGGATGCGCACCAACGCCGATGGCGAATTCGCCGACGAGTGGCACTGGAAAGCGGCTCGCTCCAATCCGATGGGTTACAGCGACGACAAATACGTAGACAACACCTACGAAGAAGGAGACGTCGAGGCCGGCCACCACGGCGACGGCGGTGACAGCACCTACGCCAACAACAAAAACGAAGCAGGCGACGGTCCGGCGTACACCTGGGCCGGCACGCCCTCCACCCCGCTGGGAGTGCCTGCGGAGTTGGCCAGCCACTTTCTGCTCGATAGCGAGAAGGCGGAGATCACCGCTCCGGCCTCCGGCGACAAGGTTCCCGGCTATCTGCTGAGCAACCCCAGCGGCAGCCGGGGCGATGTCAAAGCCTACGGCGTGTGGGCCGATGGGACGTGGACGGTCGAGGTTCAGCGCGCCCTGGACACCGGGGCCAATGCCAGCAAGGATGGCGCCAAGGTGGATCAGGTTTTCGCCCCCGGCGGCACCTACCACTTCGGGCTGGCCATCATGGACGACACTGGCTCCAATCACAGCTTTGCAGCCTCGCCCATCGCTCTAACTCTGAGCACTGAGGCTGCGGCTGCGCCAGTCACAGGAGGGGTGCCGTTCCCGCTGGCAGCGGTCGCGATTGCCGGTGGATTGGTGATCATAGGCGCTGGCCTGGTGCTGCGTTGGCGGAGACGTTAGCCAGACCATACAAATCATGTTTTCGGCGGCGCGGAGGCTGCTGGTGAGATCTGAAGGAGCCGTCGCGCATCATCTGGACGGCTTCTTCTACGCAGGCGCGATGGAGAGCGGCGACCACACTCCGGTGGTCGTCCCCAGCGACCCTGAGGGCAGCCTGCTGGTGCAGAAACTGCTGGGCACCCAGACCGTGGGCTCTCAGATGCCCATGGCCCGGTTGCTCCCCCCAGAGCAGGTCCAGGTGGTCATCGAGTGGATTCGGGCCGGAGCACCGGACAACTGACGGCAACCACTGTGGCATCCAGGGCCGGCGGCGTGGGGAGTGATCCCGGTTCCGACTGACCCGGCTACCCTGCGCAGAATGCGACCTCCTCAAAGGAGAAACCCTGGCCTGCAGTCCCATATAGCGCAAAGGACAGGTGTGATGAACACGGGACAGGTCCGACGAATGCTGGGGGTGGTCCACCCATTGCTTATGACAGCCGTGGTGCTGCTCTTTTTCAGCACATCGAGTTGCAAGGGCGGAACTGTCGTACCGTCGCCTACGATGCCCTCCGAGCTCCCTGTGGCGACGCCACTGACGGGGGGTGAGCCGATAACGGCGACTATAGCCCTGAGAGGTTTGCCCGTTGAAGAGATGGTGGATGCTGCCGACCACCTTGTTATCGCCAGCGGACTGGAGAACGTCGCGGTGGGGAGCTATGTGCTTCTGGAGGGGGGCGGCGCAGGCGTCAGCGACGAAGCCATCACAGGGTACGCCTGGACACTGGAAGGGCCCGGCGGCTCCACCGCCGCCCTGGACGACCCGGCATCCAGGACGCCGACTTTCATCCCTGACGTAACCGGCCACTACACCGTCGAGTTGGCCGTCGCCAACCAGCAAGGCATTCTGGGCCCGGTGGCCTCCCTGACCATCCACGCTGCGATCTGGGTGGGAGCGGGCATCATTGACGGCTCGGCAGCCAGTCCGCCGCAGTGCATCGCCTGTCACGCAGACCTGGTGAAGACCTGGGCTGGCACCCGTCACGCCACCAGCTTTGAGGGAGCCATTGATGGCGAGATTGGTGAGTACTACTCGCACTGCATCGGTTGCCACACTGTCGGCTACGACGAAGCGGCTGTGAACGGCGGCTTCGACGACGTGGCGAAGGAGCTGGGCTGGACCTATCCCGAAACCCTGGTTGAGGGCAACTGGGAGAGCCTGGTGGCTAACTATCCTCGCCTGGCGAACCTGGCAAACACCCAGTGTGAGAACTGTCACGGCCCGGGCAGCGAGCACAGCGGCAGGCGGGAGGGCATCGCGGTCAGCCTGAGAACTGACGGGTGTGACGTCTGCCACGACCCGCTGCGACAGAACAGAGCCGCTCAGTGGGCTCGATCAGGGCACGCTGATACGAGTTTCGCCGCTCTGATTTCTGGCGCAGCCGACGACGAGCGCTGTGCGAGGTGCCATTCGGGGCAGGGATTCATTGATGACCTTGATGGGAAAGACGTCGTCGGTGGGGGTCTACAGGAGGTGACCTGTCCGGTCTGCCACGACCCCCACGACGCGACCCATGAGCGTCAGTTGCGGGTATTCGATACGCTGGCCCTGCCGGATGGCACCCAGGTGATGGATGTGGGACCCTCTGCCCTCTGTATGACTTGCCACAATGGCGGAGTTGGTCCCGACCAGGTGCGCAAAGATGAGCCAATTCTTCCGCACGGCAACACGGCCTCGGAGATGATGGTCGGCACTGGCGGGTATGACTATGGGCAGGCCATCGAGGACTCTGCTCATACCTCCATCATCGGGGGCTGCGTGGGCTGCCACATGGCCCCCACGCCGGGCATGGACGATGTGGGTACGCCCGACGACATAGGCGACGACGTTCCCCTCCCAGGGCACGACCAGGTTGGTGAGCACACTTTCAGGATGGCCTGGGATGGCGGTACACCTGACGACCAGGCCGATGACGTGGAGAATGTCGCGGCCTGCACGGGTTGCCACGAGGGGCTCTCCAGCTTCAATCGCGAGGCTGCCGGTGACTACGACGGCGACGGGGAAACCGAGGGCATTCAGGATGAGGTTCAGGGTCTGCTGGACCTGGTCCGTGCCGAGATACAGGTTCAGGGCGTCCAGTGGCAAGGCGAGTATCCGTATTGGGGCTCCGCCGCCACCGAGGCACAGAGGGCGGCGATTTACAACTGGAGCTTCGTGGCTTCCGACGGCAGCCTGGGTATCCACAACGCAGGGCGAGCCGTCCGCCTGCTGCAACTCACCTATCGTCACCTGACCGGACGTGACGTGCCTGGAGCTACACTGCGGTAGCAGAGAAAGCTTCGGAGGGAGACCCGATGACCAAGAAAAGACGCGTCATCTACATCCTGATATTGCTGGCAGGATTGCTGAGTGTGGCGGTCTATCTGAGCTTCGTCTACTGGCCTTTTCGGGTCGAAGAAGGCCCCACCCTGGTCTACTTCTATGCTGGCGGCTGACCCTACTGCAAGGTGATGACGCCCATCGTGAATGGGATCAGGAGTGACTACAGGCGGAAGCTCAACTTCGTCTACGCCTCCATGAATGAACAAAGCGGCAAGGACCTGGCCAGACAGCATGAGGTTTGGGGATACCCGATCGTCTTGCTTCTCGACAGCGAAGGTAACAAGGCCAATATCATTCGTGGAGTGGTGCCGCGTGCTGTCCTGGAGAAAGCCATTGACGATCTGCTGGCAGGAGAATAGCCCAGCTCTCGAATCTACTGGTGAGCTGGTTGATGATTGCGATATTGCACGAAGGGGTGTACATGGATAGGTTAACGGAGACTTTCAGCCTCAAGAACTCTGCCATCCGACGGGCATTGCTCATCGGGGCGGCTTTTATTTTGGGTTTCATCGTATTGGGTGTCATTTCCATCCGGGTATGGGAATACTCCAACAGCGCAGCCTTTTGCACCAACGTCTGTCACGACGTGCATCCTGAAGAACAGGTTGCCTACCAGGACTCATACCATGCCAACGTCGGATGCACTGAATGTCACTTGAGCCGGGGGGGCATGCTCCAAAATCTCCCTCTCAAAGCCGGCCACTTGCGGCACGTGCCGGAGATGCTACTTGGCCAGTACGGCCGCCCCGTGGAGTGGGGAGCGCTGCGTCCGGCCAGTGAATCGTGCGAGCGCTGCCACTGGCCGCCTGCTTTTCAGGGCGACATGATACTGGAGATCCGGCGTTTTTGGCCGGACGAAGACAACACCGAAAAGCGCACCTACCTGGTCCTCAAAATCGGGGGCGGCGAAAAGGACGAACTCGCCGTGGGGATGGGTTACGGCATCCACTGGCACGCCCTCAACACAGTGGAGTACATCGCCACCGACGAGCATAGGCAGGATATCCGCTGGGTGCGGGCCACCCTGCCTGATGGCCAGGCGGTCGTGTACAACGACGTGACCAATCCTCTGTCGGCGGAGGAGATCGCCGGGGCCGAAAAGAGGGTCATGGACTGCGTGGACTGCCACAACCGGGTAGGCCACCCTTTCCCTCCCCCGGAGCATGTGATTGACGACGCCCTGGCCGAGGGCCAGTTGAGCCGCGACCTGCCGTTTGTCAAGAAGGAGATGCTCGCCTTGCTCATCCCCGGTTACCCCAGCCAGGAAGAAGCACTGATGGCCGTCGAATCGTGGGAGGTGCAGTACAGAACTACGTACCCCGAGGCGGCCGCCTCCTACGCCGCTGAAATCGAGCAGGCTGCTGAGGTGGCTAAAGAACTAGTCACCCGTTTGGTGTTCGAGAAGCCGGGCATCACCTGGCAGTCTTTCATAGATGACGGCGGACACAAAGAGTTCCCGGGCTGCTTCCGTTGCCACGACGGCAAACACCTGAGTCCAAAGGGCGAGTCCGTCCGCCTGCATTGCAACATCTGCCACAGCATCCCCGTGACGGTGGACCCCGGTGGCAGCCCCCCCGCCGTGCCGGCCGCCTCCCTCCAGGAGCCGGCGTCGCATCTGGAAGTCAATTTCATGGCCGACCACCGCTTCCAGGCCGGTGACGACTGCACAGTGTGCCACGGCGAGGTTACCTTTGGCGACGATGATTCGAGCTTTTGCGCCATCTCGGCCTGCCACGGCCAGCCCTGGCCCTCGGTGGATCTGGATGCGGCTTTTCCGCATCCCATTGAGTTGGAAGGCAAGCACGCCGAGGCATGGTGCCATGACTGTCACGAGGGAGTGAGGAAACCCGAGTACCAATGTGCCAACTGCCACGAGCCGGTCATGGAGCCTCACTTTGGCCAGGTGTGCGAGGATTGCCACACGCCGGAGGGATTTGGACAGGTGGACCTGACCGGTTTCGAGCATCCGGTGCCACTGGAAGGCGCTCACGCGACGCTGGACTGCATGGCATGTCACGCCGCTGGCCAGAGTCTGACCTACGAGTGCGCCGCCTGTCACCAGCCACCAGAGGATCACCTGGAGGGAACATGCGATACCTGCCACACCCCGCAAGGCTGGGTCGAGTCGGCGGCTTCTCTTGTGGCCCAATTCCCGCAGATTCCGCACGCCCTGGACGGGCGGGATGATTGCCTGTTGTGCCACGACCCGGCCGGGCAGATCAAGCCAGCGCCGGGCAGCCATGAGGACTTTGTCAATGAGCAGTGTGGCCTATGTCACAAAGTCGCGCCGTAACCGCGTAGACTGGAGGCCTGGAAGCCGACTGGCATCCTCAAATACCTGGCCTGAGCCAACGACGACGACATGCGCTAGGTGGTCCTTGAGCGAACGTGATGCGGAGTTGACAGCGATAATGAAAGACCTGCCATGGATTCTGAGACACGATCTCGTTTGAGGTCCTTTAGAAAAAGTCTGCGCGCCAGAGTCGCCCTGGGCATCGCCTTGCCGCTTCTACTGGTGCTGTCCTCGCTGTCCTTGGCACACTACTGGCGCGAGCATCAACTGCTGGAAGACCAGGTCCGGCTGACCGCGTCGCAGTTGGGCGATATGATGCTGGGCAACTTGCGCCATGCCATGCTGGTCAACGACCGCGAGATGCTGGCCCAGATCCTGACCGACGTGGGCACAATGGAAAACGTTCATCAGGTGCAGATCATAGACCTCAGTGGCCGGGTGAGAGTGGACAGTCGCGGTGAGGAAGTGGAAACGATCCGGCGGCGAGACGACCTTGGATGCATCGAATGTCACCAGTTCCCGGCCGAATCCCGGCCCCGCGTCGCAAAGCTGCCCGCCTCGGTTGGCGTGCTGCGGATTTCCACGCCGATCGCCAACGAGCCAAGTTGCGCTGGCTGCCACGCCCAGGACACCTCTCACCTGGGAGTGTTGCTCATTGATGTATCTCTCGTTGATATCGAGAAGCATCTCCTCCGCGACCTTCAGGTTGGCCTGGC
>JBHIAO010000314.1:0-6848 GCA_046758565.1 Anaerolineae bacterium | reverse complement strand
AAACTCGATGACTTTGTCACACGCCTCACTCCACCGAGCCGGGGCACGTTTCGAGACCACATCGCATGGCTCGAAACCCTCATCGGCGACGACCCTGAACTCGTGCCACAAGAGCAGTCATGGGCGTTAGAAGACAGTCTCGGGATTGTCGCCCGCGCCCGCCACGGCCCAGACTTCCGAAGTCTTGGAGACTTCGGAAGTCTGAACCGCGACCTCCCCACCGCCGAGCGGGACGTGGCGGCCCTGCGACGCCTGAAAGACGTGTTGCGCGGGTTAGTCTTTGCCGAATCCACCCTTGGCGAACCGCAGCCCATCTCATATGAGCGCTTCTGGCGCGAGTTGAGGGGCGCTGTCGAAGCCACCAGTTACCGCGTACCTCCCCCGGACAACCGGGGAACGCTGCTGGCCGCATCGGTGCTGGCCGCTCGAGGCCTCACCTTCCATGCCGTTGCGCTGCTCGGGATGTCCGAAGGCGAATTCCCTCGCGCTCCCCAGCAGGACCCGCTGCTATACGACTCGGACCGCGAGATGCTGAAGCAGGCCGGCATAGACCTTGAGCCACGCCTGCTGGGCGACGAAGTCACCATCTTCTATGAGGCCGTCACCCGCGCTCGTGACCGACTGCTGATCACTCGACCCTACCTGGCCGACGACGGCCAGCCGTGGGAGCCTTCGCCCTACTGGGAGCAACTGTGCCGCCTCACCGACGCTCAGCCCCGTGCGGTGCGACCGGAAGACCCACTCCCGCCGGCGGGTGCCGCATCGTGGGCGGAGTTCCTGTCGGCAGTGGCCCACGGCCTGGCACGACCCGATGCCGTACCAGCCGCCCAAGCCTACGCCCGGCAGTTGGCGGATGACCCGCGGTGGCAGGCAGTTCAGACAGGGGCTGGGGTGCTGGCTGCCCGCATGGCCGGCGAAGCTCAGGGACCTTTCGAGGGCGATCTGTCGAGCCTGCGCTCGCACCTGTCTCGATCTTACGGTCCCGAGCGTCCGTGGAGCGCCAGCCGGCTGGAGACCTACGCCGTGTGCCCGTATGCCTTCTTCGCCGCCTACGCCCTGGGTCTTGAGCCACGCCAACCGGTGGAGGCCGGCTACGACGTCCGACAACTGGGCAGCATGTATCATTTCATCCTGGAATCGGTGTTTCGCCAGGCTGCGGAAACGGGCGAATCGCCGGCCGACATCTTGTCCGAGATCGCCGGCCAGGTCTTCGACACGGCGCCAGAGACCTACGGCTTCCGCCCCACGCCGCTGTGGGCCCAGCAGCGCGAGGAGCATGAGCGCATCCTGGCAGCCACTGTTGCCGCCCTGGTCGAAGCGTCCAGCAGTTGGGAGCCGGCCCACTTCGAGCCCCCCTTCGGCCTGCACGGCGTGCCGCCTTTGGAGCTGCGCGATGCTGACGGCGCAACACTGCGGCTGCGAGGTTACATCGACCGGGTGGATGCGAACAGCGACGGACAACTGCGGGTCATCGACTACAAGAGTGGCTCGACGCCGATCTCGGCCCGCGATCTGACGTCAGGGAAGCGCGTGCAACTGGCGCTGTATGCCCTGGCCGCCCGCGACGTGTTGGGGCTGGGGGAGCCGGCCGCCGGCATGTACTGGCACATCGGCTCGGCCAAGCCCAGTTCGCTGAAGCTGGAGCGTTACAAAGGGGGAATCGAGGCCGCCCTAAAGACAGCGGCAGATCACGCCCTGTCGTTCACCGCCGGCGCCCGGCAGGGCCACTTCCCGCCGAAGCCCCCAGATGGAGGCTGCCCCAACTGGTGCTCCGCCGCCGACTTCTGCTGGCGCTACCAGCCACGGGGGTGGTAGAATTGCTTGATGAATCTATCACACGGATGGAAAGAAACACGGATACAAATCTGTTTTGTTTTATCCGTGTTTCTTTCCATCCGTGTGATAACTGAATCCACAACCCACAATGCATTCAATTCTTTCTCTGTTGACATTCACCGACGACCAGCACCGCGCCGTCACCACGCGCGAAGCTGACATCGCGGTCACGGCCGGCGCCGGCTCGGGCAAGACGCGGGCGCTGGTAGGGCGGTACGTGCGCCTGCTCGAAGATGGCCTGCCGCCCCGCTCCGTCGTCGCCATCACCTTCACCGAAAAGGCTGCCCGGGAGATGCGGACCCGGATTCGACGGCTCATTCAGCAGTGGCTGACCGAGAGGCCGGCGGGGATCGAGCGCAGCCGGTGGGAGGAGACCTACGCCGAACTGGACGCCGCCCCCATCGGCACCATCCACAGCCTGTGTGCCACCATCCTGCGGACCCACCCGGCCGAAGCCGGCGTGGATCCCGCATTCGAGGTTCTCGACGAAGGAGCAGCCACCGCTCTGCGTGCCCAGGCCGTGGAGACCGCTCTCGTATGGGCCGCCAACGATCCTCAAGCGGCAAGCCTGTTCTCACTGTTGACCGAAAACGGGCTGCGCCAGTCCATTGCCGCGTTGCTGGAAAACCGGCTGGACGCCACCATCGCATTCGATTCCGTCAGCTCGGATCCATTGGCCCGCTGGAGAGCAGAAATCACTACACCGATCGCGACATTTTTGGACGATCCAGCGATACGCGACGCCGTCGCTGATCTGGACGCCCTGCGCGCGGATGGCACGCTGGCGGACCTGGCGGGTGACACGCTGGGGACAGCCATTGTGGACTTCTTCGAGAGGTGGGATGCTACCGCTTCAGCCTGGGAGGCCAGCGAGCTCACAGCGGTATTCCAGCAGTTGCGCGAAGCCAGGCGGGCCATGTTACCCCACAAAGGCCGGAAGGACAACTGGCCGGACATCGAGATACCACGCCATGCCCTCAGCACAATCCGTGACAACTACGACGCGGCGCTGGGCGATCTACTAAAACATCCGGTTGACTGGTCACTGGAGCGTCAGGCTGCTGTCGCCCTGCCTCACCTGCGGGCAGTATTTGAGAAAGCTCACAACGCGTACACCCAGGCCAAGGAACAGCGCCAGGCGTTGGATTTCGACGACCTGGAAGCCGGCGCCGTCGCACTCCTGGAAAACCACTCCGACGTACGGACCTACTGGCAAGCCGAGGTGCGCTCCGTGCTGGTCGATGAGTTCCAGGACACCAACGACCGCCAGCGGCGCATCGTCTACGCCCTGACGGGGTTGGGCAGAGGAGCAGGGGAGCGCGGGAGCGGGGGAGCCACAGAGCCCGGCGGACACTCCTCTGCCGAAGCAATGGCGGTCGGCGACCTCCCAGTCCCCCTTCCAGGGGGACAGCCCCCCGAAACGGGGGGTAGGGGGTCCACAGTTCTGTTCGTTGTGGGTGATGCCAAACAGTCCATCTACCGGTTTCGCGGCGCCGACGTCACCGTCTTCCGCGAAGTGCAGCACCACATCGACCAGGCCGGCGGCAAGATCATTGACCTGGACCTAACGTTTCGCGCCCACGAACCGCTGCTGCGGCAGATGAACGCCCTGCTGGCACCGATTATGCAGACCGAGGAGGACCGCGACCGGCCCTACCTCGTGCCCTTCGCGCCTCTGCGTGCGCATCGGCCAACACCGGATGATGGAGTGCGCGAGCCGTACGTGGAATTCTGCCTGGGAGTGGGTGACACAGCGGACGAGGGTCGTCAGGCGGCGGCAAACGCGCTGGCTCGCCGGCTGTCGGTGCTGCACGACGAGGAGCGAGTCGATTGGGGTGACATCGGGCTGCTCTTCCGCGCCTCTACCAGCTTCCCCCACTACGAGGACGCCCTCCAGCAGGCCAGCATCCCCTTCGTCACCGTGGCCGGCCGGGGGTTCTACGACCGCCCAGAGATACGAGACCTGCTGAACGCCCTGCGTGCCGTCGCCGATCCTGCTGACGACCGCGCCCTGGCCGGCCTCCTGCGCTCCCCAGCCTTCGCCCTCACGGACGGCGCTCTCTACCTGCTGCGTCGGGGTGAGGACGGGAGGAAGCGCAACCTGTGGGCAGCATTGCACGGCGACCTCTCTCTGCTGGACGACGACGATCGCTCTCGCGTCCGGCGAGCCCGGCAGATCGTGACCGAACTAAGCCGCCTCGTCGGTCGCACCACCGTCGCCCAGATCCTGAAACACTTCCTGGACCTTACGCACTACCGCACTATCCTCCGCTTCCCCGTGCGTGACGGCTCGTCGGCGGTCGGTGGAGAGCGTGCCCGCCGCAACGTGGACAAACTCCTTGCCGACGCCCACGCCAGCCGGCTGGTGAGCGTCGGCGAGTTCCTGGAGTACCTGCAGACACTGCGGGACGTAGCCGCCCGGGAAGGCGAGGCGCCGGTGGAGGCCGGCGACGCAGTGCAGCTCATGACCGTCCACAAGGCAAAGGGACTGGAGTTCTCGGTGGTGGTCATCGCTGATGCCGGCCACTCTGGCAGAGGCCGTACGCCCGCCGTGCTACTGGATCCCGCATTGGGACCGGTGATTCAGTTGCAGGGGGACGACGAGGCTCGCTCCATCGTGCGCCGGTTGGCCGCCCTGGCTGATCAGGACAAGGACGACGCTGAGGAGCGCCGGCTGCTATACGTGGCCGCGACCAGAGCCAGGGAGAAGCTTCTGATCAGCGGTCATGTGAAGGCCAGCACGGCGAAGAGCCACCCCGGGAAATTGCTGCTCCAGGGCTGGCTGAAACAACTGGGCGATATCGTGGGATTGGATCAGGTACGAGTGGAGGAGCCGTTGGAGAAACCAGTGACAGTCGCGCTCACCGAAGTGGGCGGGCGACCGATAGGCTGCAGCATTTCGCCGAATACGACCGCCGCTGGTGTGGCTGACCTCACCACAGGCCGCCGACATTTCGACCCCGCCTGTCCTGAGCGTGGCGAAAGGGCTCAGGGCAGGCAGCCGGCCGCCGAACTGCAGGCCTCTGGCAGCAGTGCGAAGAAAGCGGTAGATGTTGATTTTCCTCCGCCGTTGCTGAGGCAGGTTACGGAGAAGCCGCTGGAACAGGTCGATGAGACCGTGCGAGCGCGTGAGGCCGAACCGCCGCCGCGCGTATGGCGTGTGGTGCCGACGGCTGAACGTCCCCGGGGGCCGGCCTGGGTCGTGGGCACGCTGGTACACGAGGCGCTGCGCCGCTGGCACTTCCCGGATAGAGCGGGCTTCGATGAGTTGCTGCGTCTACGTGCTATGGAGGCCGGCTTGACCGATGAGTCGGAGCTCAATGCAACCATCACAGATGCGCGCCGGTTGCTGGTGCGCCTCCAGTCCGAGCCGCTGTACGCCGAGCTGGATGGTGTCCGACGGCACCACGAGGTCCCATACACCATTGAGCGCGCTGGGCAGATCAAGGCCGGAAAGATAGACCTCTTGTATCAGCATGCCGGCCGGTGGCGCATCGTCGATTTCAAGACCGACGAGATTCGAACCGAGCAGGTCCTCCGCGAGAAGGTCACGCAACACGCCCAACAGGTCAGGGACTACATGGAAGCTGTCTGTCAACTTCTCGACGTAGAAGCGGAGGGATGGCTGTGTTACCTGGACGTGGCCAGCAAGGTGAGACATGTGAAAGTCGAGCCGGCCTGAAGGGCGTCGGCGAAAGGCAAGTCGCCCAGCATCAGGCCAGCCCAACAGCCATGGCGGCGCACGAAGACATAACTTGCCGGGAGGTTTCGCGTATGCCACGACGCTTCGTACCGATTGTCATCCTGATTCTCCTCATCCAGGGTTTGACCGCAAACGGACCGCCGGCCAGCCGTTACCGGCCACCCGTCACGCAGACGTGTGCCGGCTTCTACGACGGTTTCAAGTCGCCGCCCCTGGACTCCGGCTGGACCTGGATAAATGAAGATCGCTGGAGCCTGACGGAACGGCCAGGCTACCTGCGTGTCTACACTGACCACACCGAGGATGATCCGACATACCTGCTGCGCGAAGCCCCCGACGGGATCGGTGCGATCTGGAGTCACCTGGAAGTAGAGCCGGCGGTCAACTTTCAGCTAGCCGGCGTCACAGTTTACCAGGACGATGACAACTACCTTCGGCTTGTCCGTGCCCTCACATTTGGTCAGCATGCCATTTTCGTGTTGAAGCAAAACGATGAAATACAGGTGGAACTTGCCGAAGTGGACGCCGATTTACGTGAGTTGCGCATCGAAAAGCAGGGGAACACCTATATCGGATATTATCGATCCGATGCTGACCTGGTCGAAGTCGGTCGATTTGAGGACGTCAATTTCAGCAGTCCACAGGTGGGACTCGTGACCACCGCCGGCGAGAGCGGTGCCTCGCCGGTGGACTTCGATGATTTCTGCCTGGAGCCGCCCATCCCAGGCACACCGACACCAACGACAACGTCCCCCGGCGATCTCACGCTCACCGGACAGGTGTACGATGCTGCAGTCGGGCCGGCTCGCGGCATCTCGGGCGCGAGGGTATCGGTCATTGCGTGCGAATCCCACGCCTTTGAGATCCTCAGCGGGCGAGACGGGCGCTACACCCTTATTGTGCTGGGACAGTACCTCGAGTGTAGCCAGGTCACTCTGCAAGTTCGGGCAACCGGGTACGAGAGACTCTCCCAACTGATCGCGGTGAGTGACTTGCGGGCCCAGCCCGAACGCGACTTCGCGCTCATGCCGTTGCCCCACGCGATATATCTCCCGTTGCTCCGGACATCCGCCGCGCCACCACCACCGCCGCCCCCTCCTCCGACTTCCACGCCCACGCCGTTCGATCCAACGTCGTTTGACCTGGAGCTTGAGCTGATCGCCGATGGCCTGACCGCACCCGTCCACGTCACCCACGCCGGCGACGCCTCCGGCCGGCTCTTCGTCGTCGAAAAGCCCGGCACCATCCGCATCGTCGCCGACGGCGAGGTCAATCCAACACCATTCCTCGACATCAGGCAGAGCGTCGG
>JBHIAO010000313.1:0-6858 GCA_046758565.1 Anaerolineae bacterium | reverse complement strand
CCAATGGGGTTCTCACAAAATTATGCGGTATTAATTAAGTCGTTGTGTTTAGTACGGTAATAAAGCAGGCCGGTCTCGGGGTCGAATTCGCGGGCGGTGTAAGTGTACGGGTTGATCAGGGTACCTGTTTGGGCCACGATTTGACCAAAAGAGTCGTACGTGTATGACCGGATGGCGGTACCGGCGGTGTCGGTGAGGTCCCAGATGCTGCCAAGGCCATCGGCGTGGTAGAAGAAGGATTGCCCGCCTCGGAGCATGATGAGGGGTTCATCGATGCCGGGTCCGTGGGTGTAGCGGGCCTGAAGTAGGTTGGACCCATCGAATTCAAGCAGGATATCTTCGTTGTCGTAGACGTACCGCGTGACGACGGTGGTTCCCGCCTGCGTGACCTCTTTGGTGATCCGCCGCCCCAAGGAATCGTAGCGATAGGCCGCTGTCGTGACAGGGGATACCCCACCAGGCACTGTGAACTTCTCCACCCGAATCAATTGATTCTCGACGTTGTAGGTGTAAACGGTGCGGTCACCGTTCGCCTTGCTGATTTGCTCGACGAGGTTCCCGTTAGCATCGTAGCTAAAGGTGAAATTCGAGTCCTCGAGCAAGCGGTTGGCCGCGTCGTGGACCTGGCCGATCGCCAAATGGGAGGCGGTGCGGTTTCCCGCGGCGTGGCAGGAACCGGGACGGGGCTACTGCAACATGTGGTGGATGAAACTAAGGGTTATGTGAAGAATTATTGGGGCGAAGAGCGTAGACCCGGGGTCCTGTACAAACCAACCGAGAACGAGGCCCACGAAAAAAAGCCACGGCAGCTGGGTGAGGGACAAATGCGCCAGCGCAAACAGGATACTTGTTACAAATATGGCCCGGTTCGGATTGTACCTACGTGCGAAGACTTGAAAGGCCACCCCGCGGAAAAAGAGTTCCTCAAGGATCGGTGAGAAGAACAATCTCGCGGCGAACCGAAGTTTCGACTCCCGCCATAGCTTGAGTAGGTTCCCTGCAGCTTCAGAAGGGGATGGGCCTGCCACTGCGAGTGAGAGGAGCATATACCCGACCGCCAGGAAGATGCTTACTGCTAAGTTTCTCCAGGCATCCTCTCCTGGAATGCCCAAATCACTCCACGATAGCCTGTACCAGTAGCGCGCCAGGAAGACCGCTGTGGCTAAGTAGAAGGCGGGCACAACCAGATATTTGACCTGCGGTCCAAAAGGCGTATCTCGGGCGAAAAGTACAGTGAGGAAAGGTGCGAGGAGCCATGCAAAATAGGTCCAGATGACGCCAGTCGGGGACCACTGGCGCGTTGAGGATGACTCGGATGGGACCGCGGGGTCGCCCGTGGTCATTCAGGCCCCCAAGAAACAGGCAGGGAGTATCCCTAGTTCGTCTGCAGTTTCGCGTAAGCTCCTTTCTATTCGGTCCAACGTGCGCTCGATATCAAGCGGGGGGGCGACAATCGTAGGCCCTTGCTGCTCCAGAAATTTGGTAGAAACAATGCCAAACTGGATGAGTAATTCGAGGCCCCTCGATCCGAAGACACGAACGATAGCATTCGCGATGGCTACGTTAACCGCGGTGATTGTCGCGCCCACTAGAGTGGGCTCTGCGGCTACCGCTACCACGAGGGGTGCAGTCAGCGCCAATGCGATTTCTGTCGCAGTAGGGTTCGGCTTGAAGTCCCGGATCGGTTCCGCAAAGGGCTGAAGTCCAAAGGGGTCTCGGAACCGAATCGGGTTGTTGCCAACGTACGCGTAGAAGTTGACTACCCCCTCCGCAGCCTGTGGATCTTCTGTAAGGAAGCGTCCGACCTGCGGGTCGTAATAGCGATTCCTATAGAGGTACAGTCCGGTTTCAGCGTCGAATTCGCGGGCGGTGAAAGTGTAAGGGTTAGCGAGAGTGCCGGTCTGGGCGACGAGCTGCCCGAAGCTGTCATAAGTGTAGGAGCGGACGGAGGTACCGGCGGTGTCGGTTAGGTCCCAGACAGAGCCCAAGCCATCGGCGTGGTAAAAGAAGGATTGCCCGCCACGGAGCATGATCAGCGGCTCATCAATGCCGGGGCCGTGCGTGTAGCGGGCCTGGACCACGTTAGACCCATCGAATTCGAGCAGAATATCCTCGTTGTCGTAGACGTAGCGGGTAACGGTGGTAGTACCGGCCTGGGTCACCGCTTTCTCTATCCGTCGTCCAAGCGGATCGTAGCGGTAGTCCGCAGTCAGGACGGGTGAGAGTCCCCCCGCGACCGTGAACTTCTCCACGCGGATGAGCTGGTTCTCGACATTATACGTGTACACGGTGCGCTCGCCGGTCGCTTTACTCACCTGCTCGCCAAGGTTCCCGTTGGCGTCATAGGTGTAGGTGAAGCTCGAATCCTCTAGGAGGCGGTTGGCGGCGTCGTGGACCTGTCCCGTCGCCAAGTGGGAAGAAGTCCTGTTGCCTACCGGATCGTAGGCAAAAGTCTCAGTGAGCTGTTGTAGGGGATCAATGGGATCGGGTTGGATCGCCTGGGTAAGTCGGTTCAGGGCATCGTAATCGTAGGTTGCGATCCCGTTCGTGGTGGTGCGCGTGATCCGGTTGCCCACCGCGTCATAGGTGTAAGCAAATCTTGAAATCGTCGTAGCCCCTATCGTGTTCAAAAGCTCCGTGAGCTGCGACGCCACATCATAGGTGTACGTTGAAGTGGCCCCGTTGGGGAGCGTGAGGCCCGTCCGGCGACTTAACGCATCGTACGTGAACGTCGAGGTCCCTTGCGGACTCGTCAGGCTAGTCAGCCGGTTTAACGCGTCATTGACATAATTGGTGATGCCCCCCTGCGGGTCGGTCATCGTCAGCCGGTTGCCGTTCTTGTCATAGGTATAAGTAGTGCTCGTGGCGGGCTGCGCCACCGTCGCCCCCGTGTCAGCCGCAATCAGTCGCCCAACGAAATCATAGGTGAAGGTGAGGCTACTGTCAGTATCGGTCGCCGAGGCCAGATTCCCCAATCAAATAGTCAAAATCTTTGACACCATGCCTGCCCTGCAGATCATTGTCGTTGGAGATCTCGGATTAAGTTGGACTAAAGCCTGTCTGGCGTGCTTTGTCGATTATTCGATTCAATTTGGTCTGTACGTAAGGAAAGGAGAAAAGGTTTAGTAGAGTTAAAAGAGCTAATTTGTCCGAGGAGATTCTTTCAGTAATGTCAAATTTAGCGTGCATTTGAGAAAGGGCCGTTCCAACTTTGACCATAACAGTCACAAGCCTGTAAAACCAACCCAACCACAAGAATGTATTGGCCAATCCAATTATTATGTATGGAAAAATGTTCTGGGCGAACAAGTTGTATCTGATTGAGTAGATTAGAAACACACCAACAATGCACGCTAGTAAATAATGTAAACACAAAGATATGGAGGTTTTAGCCGGGAAAAACAATTTCTCCCTCGTCAATTTATTTATATCTGTCATCATTTCGAAAAGCCAGACAAACCAATACAATCCGATCGTCACAACTGCCAGAAGATAGCTCAACAGTGCAGAACGTTTCTTTAGCACGCCTTCTCCCCCCGAGGCGCGTCGACGTTTAAAGCGAAGGCACGTATCATGGCCCTAAGTCCGGAGTTGGAACGAGTTCTTCCTGACTAAAGAGTCTTGCACTCACATTTATCGGAAGCGATGGAATTGAAATGCCGAAGTTAGTGCAGAAGCGGGAGAAATCAGCTGGAAAGCTTACGCCAGCCCACCGAAGACCCAGGAACAGAGTAAAGGGGCTCTCCATGGTCGGCCGCTCTGCCGGCATCGTCCGGGATCTCTCGCCCGCGAAGTCCTTGCAGGAGCTGTCTGGAGCAGTGAGCAGGATAGCCACCGCATCCTCGTCTGGCAGAGGTCTGAGGTCCCTGCAGAGGCTGAAGCCACCACCCAGTTGAGGAAGGGCCAACAGGCTGTAAGCAAAGACTTCCGGGTTGTCGCTATTCCAGCTGCGGTCAAGGATTAACGCGCTTGCGCCAAAGCCGACCGAACCTGGACGGACTCGGATCATGTCTGCAATGCCAACGATTGGTTGCAGGCCTAGCGGGTCGATAAAACGCTGTGGATTTCCGCGGACGTACGCGTAAAAGTTCGTTCCTCCCATGAAGCCGATGGGATCCTCCTGCAGGAAGCGGCCAATTGTGGGGTCGTAGTACCGAGCCCGGTAGTAATACAGGCCGGTCTCGGGATCGAATTCGCGCGCGGTATAGGTATATGGGGTGTCCACAGAGCCTGTTTGAGCCACGATTCGGCCGAAGCTATCGTAGGTCAAAGAGCGGACGGTGATGCCGACATCATCGGTCAGATCCCAGACGCTTCCCAGGTCATCAACGTGATAAAAGAAGCTCTGGCCACCCCTGGTATTGATCAGGGGTTCATCCATGCCGGGGCCATGGGTGTAGCGGGCTGCGACTTGGTTGCTTCCGTCCAGCTCTAGAAGGATATCCTCATTGTCATAGATGTACCGGGTAGCGACACCGTTGACCACCTTCTCGATCCGTCGACTTAAGACATCGTACCGATACTTGGCTACCAATCCCGGCTTGTCGACACGGATCAGCAGATCCTCTGCATCGTAGGTGTACGCCGTGATTCCACCTGTCACCTTGTCCGTCTTTGTCGTAAGATTGCCATTGGCATCGTAAGTATATGTGAAATTGCTGTCTTCCGTCAGTCGGTTGGCCGCATCGTGGATTTGCCCCGTCGCCAGCTGGGAAGAAGTCCTGTTGCCGACCGGATCATAGGTGAAGGTCTCGGCAGGGTTCGCGGGTTGCGGATGGGTGGCCTGATTGAGGCGACTCAAAGTATCATAGACAAAATTGTGCGCCCCGTCCAGATCCGTCAGGCTGGTACGGTTGCCCACCTGATCGTACGTATAGCTGAAGCTCGCGATGGGACTGCCACTGAGCTGGTGCACCAGAGAGAGGAGCTGCGAGGCTGCATCGTAAGTGTAAGTGGCGGTAGCGCCGTTGGGCAGGGAGAGAGCAGTCCTACGACTAAGGGCGTCGTAGGCGAACGTTGAGGTCCCTTGGGGACTCGCCAGACTAATGAGCCGGTTCAGGGCATCATACACGTAATTCGTCACCCCAGCCTGCGGGTCGGTCATGCTGAGGCGGTTGCCGTTCATGTCGTAGGTATAAGTAGTGCTCGTAGCGGGCTGGGCCACCGTCGCCCCCGTCTGGGCCTGCGTCAGTCTGCTAAGCGCGTCGTAAGTGAATGCGAGGCTGCTGTCATTGTCGGCGGCTGAGGTCAAATTCCCCAAGTTGTCGTAAGCGAAGGTCACTGTGTCCGTCACGTTGCCTAAGGCGTCCCGCAGCACCTTCTGCACGAGCTGGTTCCCCGCATCATAGCTGAACTCGATCCGCTGCCCGTTGGGATCTATGACCAGGAGCAAGTTCCGGGCCAAATCGTAGCTGAAGCTCTTCCTTTGCCCCAGCGGATTGGTCGTCTGGATGAGCTGGTCCACTTCATCATAGGTGAACGTCGTTATTTGTCCCTTCGCGTCGGTCACGCTCACGAGGTTGCCCTTCACATCGTACCCGTATCGAGTTATGCCTCCGGCAGCGTCAGTCACAGACGTCAGCCGGTTCAGGGGATCGTAGGCGAACCGGGTCACCCGCCCCAACGCATCGGTCGAGCTGATGACGTTCCCGGCCAGATCATAGCTCAGACTGGTGCCGTTGCCAAGCGGATCCGTGGTAGTGATGAGATTGCCCTTGGGGTCGTAGGTAAAGGTGGTCACGTTACCCAGGGCATCGGTGACGGAAGGGTCTCAAATTTCGGGACAGATCTGCTCTGTCGAAAACCTCGTCTCTGTGCTATCATGCCGTCGGCGTTGGGACGGCGGCGAGAAGACTGATAGTGTGGAGGAGGGATGCCCCGACAGGGTCTGGTCCGGTTCGCGCAGATGGCCCATCAACTGGCCAGCCAGCAGATGCCCGTGTACGGATCCAAGTTCGCCCCGAAGAAGTTCACCCAGCCCTCGCTCTTGGCCTGCCTCTGCGTGAAAGAATACCTGAAACTGGATTACCGGGGGCTCGAAGCCCTCTTGGCCGGGGCGGCGGAGCTGCGGGCCGCCCTGGGGTTGCGCCACGCACCGGACCACTCGATGCTCCACTGGTTCGCCCGGCACCGGGTCACGCCCCGGCTGCTGCAGCGGATGCTGGCGCAGACGCTCCGCCAGTTCCCGCACCGCCGCCGGGGCCGGCACACGGTCGCCCTGGACGCGACCGGGTTCACCCGCGGGCTCACGAGCCGCTATTACACCGCGCGGCTCCGGCAGTGGCGGCCCACCTACCTGCAGTGGTCCACGGTGGTCTGGACCAAGCCGCTGGCGATCTGTGCCCAAGCGGTCCACAAAGGCCCCGGCAGTGGCTACCGGTGGTTGCGACCCTTGGTGACGCAGACCCAGGCATCCCTCCGAATCGACCGGCTGCTGGCGGATGCGGACTATGACTCCGAGGCGCATCATCACTGGCTCCGCGAAGCCTGTTCCATCGAGAGCATCATCCCGGCGACTCGCGGGCGGCCCGGCCGGCTCACGGCCCAACCGTACCGCCGGCGGATGCAGCGCTGGTTCCCCCACCGCCGGTATGGCCAGCGGTGGATGGCCGAGACGGTCTACTCGGTGGTCAAGCGGCGATTCGGGGACGCGCTTACCGCGCGGCGGTACTGGCAGCAGGTCAAGCAGCTCTGCCTGCGCGGCATCACCTACAACCTCTACCGAGCCGTCCAACTGGGGGCCTTGTGGTGGCGGTGGTTGCTCCATCACCTCCTCACCGCTCCAGCAACCTAGGTTTTCGACAGAGCAGGACAGATCTATTTTTCGTGTGTTCGGGACAGATCTATTTTTCGTGCACA
>JBHIAO010000312.1:0-6863 GCA_046758565.1 Anaerolineae bacterium | reverse complement strand
AATGGACGGGGTGGAGGCCACGCGCCGCATTCGTGAGCACTGGCCGGCGGAGCAGCGGCCGCGGATCATCGCCATGACGGCGCACGCGTTGTCCGGGGATCGGGAGCGGTATCTCAACGAGGGTATGGACGACTACGTCAGCAAGCCGGTGCGGGTGGAGGAGTTGGTGGCGGCGCTGGAGCGCTGTCAGCCGTTGGCTGGAGAATGGAGATTGGAGAATGGAGAATGGAGAATGGAGAATAGAGATTGGAAGTCAGGGCTGGAGGCCGAGAGCCAAGAGCGAGAAAGCAGAGACCAGAAATCCCCAATACCCAATACCCAGTATCCAATATCCAATACCCAATACTTCGACAGGGCTCAGCACAGGTCTCCAATTGACAGAGAAGTGCTGGCCCAGTTCACGGAGATGATGGGAGAAGATGCGCCGGCCCTGGTGGCGGAGCTGATCGACGTCTTCCTGGAGGACACGCCCAGGCTGGTGGCGGCGTTGCGGGAAGGCGTGGTGGCAGGGGATGTGGGCGCGGTAGAGCGGGCAGCGCACACTATGAAGTCGAGCAGCGCCAGTCTGGGAGCCATGACCCTGTCCACCCTATGCAAGGAACTGGAGGCGATAGGCCGGGCCGGCGCGCTGGACGGAGCGGCCGAGAGGGTGGCACAGATCGAGACTGAATATGAGAGGGTCAGGATTGCGCTGGAAGCAGTGATCAGTGATCAGTAACCAGTGATCAGTTCTAATTTCCCATCTCCCATCTCTAATCCCCCTGCTTCAGCTTTTCGCTGATCTCGTCCAGAGCCGCCACCTGACCACCCGTCAGACGCCAGCCCAGCGCGCCGGCGTTCTCCTCAGCCTGACGAGCGTTCTTGGCACCAGGAATGGGTACCGCCCCCTTGCACATCACCCAGTTCAAGGCTACCTGGGCCGGCGTCTTACCACCATGTGCCTCACCAAGCTGCCGCAGCAGGGCGACCAAGGGCTGAATCTGAGTCACATACTGGCGGTTGTAGCGAAGGCCGCGCACCCCCGGCGGTCTTTCTCGTGGGGTGTATTTACCCGTCAGCAAACCTTGCGCCAGCGGGCTGTAGGCAATCAGGGTGACGCCCAGTTCGCGGCAGGCCTCCAGCAGGCCGTTTCGCTCGGGCCGGCGATCCAGCAAGCTGAATTGCACCTGGTTCGAAACCAGGGGCACCCCACGCTCCGCGAGAGCAGTGTGCGCGCGGCGCATCCGCTCCACGTTGTAGTTGGAAACGCCGACGGCGCGGCTTAATCCCGCGTCAACAGCATCGGCCAGGCCGGCCATCCAGGTCTCAATGGAGACAGGAGGGTAAGGCCAGTGGATCTGGTACAGGTCTACCCGGTCCATGCCCAGGCGCTTCAGGCTCCCTCGCAAAGCACGCAGCAGGTCTCCCCGGCGCAGGCGCCAGGGATAGGGGAAGAACTTGGTAGCGACTACCACCGGCTGGCCGGCCGCATGCACAAACTGGCCCAGCAACTGCTCCGAGCGCCCACGCCCGTAGATCTCAGCCGTGTCGAAGAAGTTGATGCTGGCTGTCAGGCTGGCCTGGAAAGCAGCCTCCACATCTGCCTCGCCGTAGCCACGCCCGAAGCCCCAAAACAGCCGATCACCCCAGGCCCAGGTGCCGATGCCAAGCCGGCTAATGCGCAGGTCGCTGGAGCCGAGGGGGATGGTTTTCAATGTGATGTCCACCTGACGTGCCAATACCTTTAGGGCTCTATAAGCGCGCAGCGGCAGACGGCCTTTTCTGCAACACAGGAATGCAGTAGCTCACAATCGCCTTTCCTTCGATCACCTCTTCCTCTTCACGGGCTTGTGGCTTTGAGCGGTGATCGAACACGACGTAGTATCCCTCTGGCATGCCTTCGCTTTCGAGATACGCGGCCAGTTGACGCTTGCCGGCTTGATAGAAGCTCTTGCCTTCCCAGATCTTGGTTTCAACGATGTGCTTATCACCCTTGTGGAGGATAATCAGATCCATGCGCCCACGTCCCGTTCGGACTTCCAGGTACATGAACCCGCGCACCTGTCGCACGAACTGATCGAGATAGGCGAAAAGGAGGTACTGTCCGACGTACTCTTGGGGCGTCTCCGGAACTTCGAGGATGCGATATCCGGCACGCGCGATAAAATCTCGGAAGTTGGTGAGCAGCGTCCGCATATTGATCCGCCCATCGGAGGTCAGGTAATCGAAGAAGCCAGCGTCGGTGTCTTCAGGAAGGTATTCATCTTCTAAACCGTTGAACAGGGGCTGGAACGCCCGCACGATCCGATACTGGTAGATCGGGTTCTGAATCCGACAATTTCCATCCGAATCAGGGACGAGAACACCGTAAGTCGCGAGTTCGCTGACGATTTCGTTATCGAGGTTGAACGGTACAGGCTGCTCTTTGAGAGCGATCCGCATCAACATCGATTCAAATCGCGGATCGCGGCGGATATTGGTTGTCAGATGTGAGAGGTGGACATTCTGCTCGTTCAAGACCTGTTTATGGGTGATCTCAAAATGATCTTGGGTGATCGTTTTCTCGACTGGAATCCCCATCTCCTCGGTCAAGATCTGCGCCAGGCGGTTGACGAGGAAGGGCTGCCCCGCTGTCTGCTTGTGGATACTTTCGATGACTTCCGGCGCAAAGGTCTGGCCCACTTCGTCGGTGTATTGCCCTAAAAGATCATGCACCTGATCGAAGGTGAAGTTCGACAGGGCGAACTCATCTTGAATATTGAACGGTGAGATGGAGCGATCATAGTTGAGTTGAGTGATGCTCTTGACACCCACGATGCCGACGCTATAGGGGCATCGGTTGGGGTCTCTTCCGAGGTAGATCCGACGCAACGTATACAGGAAATCGCTCAGCGCGGCTTGTGGAATGCCATCAAACTCATCGATGATAATAGCAACCCTCCGATTGCCAAGATGTGAGCCGAGTTCTTCAAAGAAAGGTCGGAATGAATGATGATCCTTAAGAGGATAGCTTTCTAAGAGCTGTTTGAATTCTGCGTCAATGGTGAATTGACGCCGTTGGAACTCCAAAAGGATCTCTTTGCGTATGTCGCGCTGTAGCTCGGCATAGAACACTTCTACACTGGCATTCCTGAAAGTCTCGAAGTCGAGTTGGATGGGAAAGAAGGTTTCATCTTCAGCCGTCAGTGCATCGAGTGCCCACCGGAAAAAGGTCGTTTTCCCTGTCTGGCGTGGGGCGAAGATAACGATGTATCGCCCCGCTTTGATCCGTTCGACGAGGTCGGCAACCTCTGCCGTGCGTGGGACAACGTAGTTGCGGGCGGGGTCTACCGGACCCCGGGTTTCAAAGGTGCGTTTTTTGCGAAGCATTTGAGAACCTCCGGTACGATAACCATTATGCATAAGATACCATCCCTTGATCCCGTTGTCAACTCACAACCTGCCTTGCTAACCGTTTCCGCCTTTCTCCCTCTCACCCCGGCTCCCCTGCTCCTCCGCACTCCTGCACAGATCAGCGCCTCTCCCGAGCAGCAGCAATCCGGATACGCCGGTTCCGTTGTTTGTGGATCCACCGCAGGAGTCCAAAACTCGACTTGCATTTTTCGAACGAACGTTCTATAATTCATGGAACCGGGATTGGCTCCGCTGGAAGGGCGAAAGGCTACTTCCGCATTGGCGCTGCTAGCGACGCCGTAAAACGTGAAACGTATGCGTTTTACGCATTGCGTTTTACGAAACCCCGGTTAGGAAACACAAAATATAGTACCTGAACCCCGTATACCATACTAGATCTTGTGTATTTCGAATTTCGGCAAAGTTCGGTAAACTCAAACAGAACCAGTGTTTGCGGGAGATTGCTTGCGCGGGGGATCAATTATGGCTACTGCAAAACAAACCTACGACGCCAGCCAGATCAAGGAACTCGGCTTCCCCGAGGCGATCCAGAAGCGCCCGGGTATGTACATCGGCGGCCGGAGCAACCTGCACCACCTGCTGGCTGAGGTCGTGGACAACTCCATCGACGAAGCGATGGCCGGCCACTGCACGCGCATCGACGTCGTGATCAACAAGGACGGCAGCGCCCGCGTGGACGACGACGGGCGCGGCGTGCCAGTTGACATCCACCCCGAGAGCGGCAAGTCGGCGTTGGAAATGGCCTTTACTCAGTTGCACACCGGCGGCAAATTCGACACCGACAGCTACTCTACCAGCGGAGGTCTGCACGGCGTAGGTGTCAAGGCGACGAATGCCCTCAGCGAAAGGCTGGTCGTCACCGTGCGGCGAGACGGCGTGCTGTACCGGCAGCACTATGAGCACGGCTTGGTGAAGACGCCGGTCGAGATCCTGGATCCCAAGGCCGAGAAAGTCATCGGCAAAGTCGGAAAGCGTGGGTCGGCCACAGCTATCAAGAAGCACGCAGTCAGGAAACTCGGGACAGGCACTACTGTCGAATTCATGCCCAGTTCGGAGTACCTGGAAGTCACCAAATTCGATTTTGCCGCCATCGCCCACCGGCTCCAGGTGGCCGCTTTTCTCATCCCTGGCCTCACGCTGACGCTCACGGATCACCGGGGCAAAGAACCCCGACGGCGCGAATACCGCTATGAGGGCGGTCTGGTCGCATACGTGAATCACCTGAACGATGGACGGAAGGTGATTCACAGCAAGCCAATTCGGGTCTCCGGCACCACGGAGAGCGGCGCGAGAGTGGACGTGGTCTTGCAGTATCACGACGCCGATGATGAGGAACTCCTCTCGTTCGTGAACACGATTCCAACCAGCGACGGCGGGACCCATGTGTCCGGCTTCCGGGCTGCCCTGACCAAGGCGATCAATGTATTTGGCCAGGAAAAGAAGCAGATCACGGGCCGGGACAGCGTGACGGGCCGCGATACAGTGGCCGGCCTCACCGCAGCCCTGTCGGTTCTCATGCCCGAGCCAGAATTCACCTCGCAAACCAAGACCCAACTGGGCAACCGGGAGATGCATGGCCAGGTGATGTCGCTGGTGTACGAGGGGCTGCTGGAGCAGTTCCGAAAAGACGTTGCTCTCGGGCGCAAGATCGTCGACCGGTGTCTGGCAGCCGCCCGCGCTCGCGAAGCCGCCGCCAAGGCGCGCAGCCTGGTGATGCGCAAGAGCGTGCTGGATGTGGTCGATACCGGCCTGCCCGGCAAGCTGGCCGACGTGGCCAAGGGTGCCGACACCGCACAGACCATTCTGTACATCGTCGAGGGCGACTCGGCCGGCGGTAGCTGCAAGCAGGCCCGGAACAACCAGTACCACGCGATTCTGCCCATTCGCGGCAAGATTCTCAACACCGAACGCGCCCGCCTCAACCGCGCCTTGAGCAACAACGAGATCAAGGCCATCGTCTCGGCGGTGGGGGCCGGCGTGGGCCGCGACTTCCGCGTGGAAGACATGCGCTACGGAGGCGTGGCCATCTTCGTCGACGCCGATGTGGACGGGCTACACATCATGACTCTGCTGCTCACGCTGTTCTGGCGACTGATGCGCCCCATGATTGACGAGGGCCGGCTGTATGTCGCCAAAGCGCCGCTGTATCAGCTCAATAACGGTCGCAAGACGCGCTATGCCTTCTCGGACTGGGAACGGGATCAGATACTGAACCAGTGGGGCCGCAACGGCGTCACGATCCAGCGGTACAAGGGCCTCGGCGAGATGAACCCGTCACAGCTCAAGGAGACGGTGTTCGACGTCCCGGAAGTTGACGGCGTCAAGACCCCATTCGCTAACCGCAACCTATATCGAGTGACGGTTGAAGACGCCCACCGGGCCAACCAGATGGTCGATCTGTGGATGGGCTCGCGGGTCGGCCCGCGCAAGTCCCGCTTGATGAAAGTCTGGGACGCCGAGCAGTCCTACGACGAGAACGGCGAGCCGTACGACGAAACCAGTGAACAGTAATCAGTAAACAGTGATCAGTGGTCAGAGTCAGATAACTGATCACTGATGACTGATGACTGATCACTGATCGCTGAAGCAGGGATGACTGACATGCTCAAAGAGTTGGAGATACAGACACTGTCCTTTACGCCCGAACTGGATCGGGCTTATCGGCTGTATGCTGCCAAGACCATCGAGGATCGAGCACTGCCAGACGTGCGGGATGGCTGCAAGCCGGTGCAGCGTCGTATCCTCTATGCCATGCACGACATGGGCCTCCGAGCGGCTCGGCCGCACAAGAAGTGCGCCCGTATTGTGGGTGAGGTGTTGGGCAAGTACCACCCTCACGGCGACCAGTCCGTCTATGGCTCGCTAGTGCGCCTGGCACAGCCCTTCTCCATGCGAGACGTGTTGGTCGATGGCCAGGGCAACTTCGGGTCCATCGACGGTGATAGCGCAGCCGCTATGCGGTACACCGAGGCCCGCCTGAGTCCCCTGGGCGAGACGATGCTGCCAGACATCGGCATGGACACCGTGGACTTCACCGAGAACTTCGATGGCTCGCTGGAGGAGCCGACGGTGCTGCCGGCAGCCTTCCCCAACCTGCTGGTCAATGGCGCGTCCGGCATCGCCGTGGGCATGGCGACCAACATCCCACCCCACAACCTGGGCGAAATCGCCGATGCCATCGTGCACGTCGTCCAGAACTGGAAGCGACGTGATAAGATCACCACGGACCAATTAATGAAGTTCGTTCCCGGCCCTGATTTTCCGACCGGCGGTATCATCTACCGCTATCGCGACGTCGGCGGCGAAGTCAGAGACACCATCCATGCCGCATACGACGAGGGCCGAGGCCGGATGATCACCCAGGCGCGAATACACGTGGAAGACATCGGCGGCGGCAAGGCCAACATTGTCATCACCGAGCTCCCGTACAACGTCCAGAAGAGCACTGTGCTGGAGCGCATTGCCAAAGA
>JBHIAO010000311.1:0-6909 GCA_046758565.1 Anaerolineae bacterium | reverse complement strand
CTACAGCCACACCCACAGCCACGCCTACCAACACACCAACACCAACCGCCACGCCCACCACCACACCCACGCCGACGGTGACAATATACAGGGTCTACTTGCCCTTGGTGCTCAAGCAGTTCGATTGATCCTCCGGAGAGAACAGCGGATTCACAGGATTAACGGATCAAGATAGCGATTGAAATCGCACCTGTGAGGGCACTCCGTGCCGGGCGACCACCTACGTGGTCGCGGAAATCGTCCACGTAGGTGGACGACCGGCGCATTCGCGCCCTCCAGAGGCGGTTTCAACCGCTGCTGAGGAAGAATCCGTAAATCCTGCGCATCCATGGTAACTACTCAGCCTGTCGTTGCGAGGCGGCTTTTCCGCCGAAGCAATCCCCAAGTAGCTATGTGGAGATTGCTCCGCCTGCAGCTCGCAATGACAGGGAAGCTTCTGAGTAGGAGCGGAGCGCCGAAGCAATCCCCGTTAGATTTTGGGTAACCGTTCAGCCCGGTGTCATTGCGAGCGGTTTTTGCGAAGCAATCTCCATCGTCGTTGGGAGCAATCGTTGCGAAGCGATCTCCGAATCGGCGATTGGGGATTGCTTCGGCACAAAAAACCGTGCCTCGCAATGACACCTGAACGCTTACGATTTTGGAACACGGAATCACGGAAGGTACGGAGTCACGGAGCTTCCGTGATTCCATGCTCTCCGTGCTTCCGTGTTCCCGCGTTCTCCGGATATGTCTGAGCAGTCACAATCCGTGTTCTAAAGAAGGCAAGGGATGATGAAGAAGAAGCTCATAGCAGGGCTTGCCGTTGTTATATTCATGAGCGGCACGTTGCTGATTGCCGTAGTGATGCGCGCCAGCGCGGAAGATTCTCGGCTGTTGGAGACGGCAACCCCAACGCTGACGCTGACTCCAACCGCCACGCCGGATGACACCGTCACACCCACCAGCACGCTGACGCCTACGGCAACGGTGATCCTCACCCCAACAGCTACGCTCACAGCGACCCTTACCCCAACGTTGACGCCCACAGCCACCCTCACCCCAACGGCGACAGCCACCTTCACCCCGACGACCACGCCTACAGTCACGCTCACCCCTACGGCGACGGCCACGCCCACAGCCACGCCCACAACCGTCCCCGTCAGCCCCGAGGTGGTCATCAACGAGGTGGTGTACGATTCCGTCGAGTCTGGTCCCGATGCTGCCTATGAGTGGGTGGAGCTCTACAACAACGCCGCTTCGCCGATTGAGCTGGCCGGTTGGACGATGGGCGATAATATGTCCACCGATCCCATTTCCACGGTTACCATCCCCGCCAACGGCTTCGTGGTCATCGCTGCCTCGGAGGATTTCTACACCAACTACCCCGACTTCACGGGCAGCATCGTCTTCGTCGCCGATGGCAGTATCGGCAACGGGCTGGGCAACGATGGCGACCGTCTGATCCTCAGGGACAGCACAGGGACCATCATTGACCAGATGTCCTATGGGACGAACGCCACAGTCTTCGACCCGCCCTGCCCCGGCGTCGCCGCCGGCCATTCGCTGGAGCGCGAGCCGATGGGCTACGACACCGACCAGGCGGACGATTTCGTGGAGCGAGTCCTCCCTTCGCCGGGGGATGTTCCCATCCCAACCCCCACCCCAACCACGACGCCGACGCTCCCTCCCACGGCTCCCCTTCTCATCAGTGAGGTCTGCTACGACGGCACGATTCCCGAGACCGAGGGCGACGAGTTCGTGGAAATATTCAACCTCACCGGGGATGCGGTGGACCTCTCTCTTTACAAGATCGGCGACGAGGAGACGAAGGGCAAGGGCGAAGGGATGTATCAGTTCCCGCCGGGGGCAACGATTGGCCCTCAGGGTCTCGTCATCGTAGCCAAGAATGCAGCCCAGTTCGAGGCTCGCTTTGGGTTCTATTCTGACTTCGAAGCGCGGGTCTCGGGCGCGGCTTATGCTGATACCCCAGCGGTGCCCAACATGGACAAGTACACTCCCTGGGCCACGGGCAGTTGGGCCCTCTCCAACTCAGGCGATGAGATGCTGCTCCTGGGCCCCGCTGATGAGATCGTGGACGCCATCGCCTACAAGTCGGGTAACTATGCTGCCGTAGGTGTGACTGGCGATATCTCCGCCCCGGCCCCCAGGTCGCTGCAGCGGGTGGGCGCCGGCGATGGCGATGACATGAAGGCCGACTTCGCCATCGCCGAACCCAACCCCGGTTCCCTGACCGACCTCCCACCGCCGCCTCCCTCGCCCCTGCTGCCAGCTCCGCTGTCCGGCGGGATGTGGGCCTACTTCGGCTGCCTCCACTCCCACTCCACCTACTCTGACGGCAGCGGGCCACCGCGCTATGCCTACGCTGTGGCTCGCGCCAACGGGCTGCACTTCCTGGCCCTCACCGATCACGGCTATTATCTCAACGATGCCCAGTGGGCTGACATCCTCGCTCAGGCCGAGGCGGCTACTGTGGACGGGGCTTTCGTGGGGCTACGCGGCTTCGAGTGGACAAGCCGAGAGGAGGGCCACATCAGTGTTTTCGAGACTTCTAGCCACGTCTCCCGCGACGACCCAGGTTACGAGGCCCTGGCTGAGTTCTACACCTGGCTTGCTGGGCAAAAAGGCGCGGTCGCCCAATTCAACCACCCCTTCGCCGACAGTGACTTCAACGACTTCGCCTACGACCCGTCCGCCGATGCTGCCATCGTCCTGCAAGAAATCGGCAACGGCAGTAGGGTGCAGTACCGCACCTTTGAAGGGGCATACCTTCGCAGCCTTTACGCCGGCTGGCACGTGGGCGCGACCAACAACGGCGACACCGAGATGCCCGATTGGGGCGCGGATACGCCCCACCGCACGGGTGTAGTTGTGCCGGCATTGACTAAAGAGGATGTCCTGGAGGCACTGCGGGCACGGCGCACCTTCGCCACCGAGGACAGCAACCTGGCTTTAGCCCTGCGCGCTGGGGCAAACTGGATGGGCTCCATCATCCCCAAAGCACCGAAGCGAGCCCGTCCGCCTATCACCTTTTTCGTGGATGTGGTTGATCCCGACGGGGAGAGCGTGACCCTGGAGCTCTTCGATAGAGGGCTCGTCGTGGCCAGGGCCAGCTTCTCAGGAGTCACGATGCATACCTGGACGCCCACAGTGCCCGCTGTGGAGGGTCATTTCTACTTCGTCAAGGCCACCCAGGCCGATGGCGACACCGCCTACACCAGCCCCGTCTGGGTGGAAGGGGTAGCGCCAGCGGATGCGGTCCTGTTGAACGAGTTCCTGCCCGCGCCTTACGGCAGAGACTGGGACAACGACGGCACGGCCGACTACAACGACGAGTGGATCGAGCTTTACAATGCCGGCGGGGCCGTGGTGGGCCTGGGCGGCTGGCAACTGGACGACGTGGCCGAGGGAGGCAGCGGCCCTTACACCATCCCCACCGACCAGATCATCCCGCCGGGCGGATTCCTCGTCTTCTTCAAAAAGGACAGCGGCGTCTCGATGAACAACGATGAGGACGGGGTGCGCCTGCTACGCCCCGACGGGACGGTGGCCGACGAATACCACTACCCCCACAGCCCCGGCTACGACCGCAGCTTCAGCCGCACCGTGGACGGCGGTGGCCATTGGACGGCCGACTACGCCGTGACCCTGGGCGCTCCCAACCATCCCGCTCCGCCCGCTCCCCCGCCGCCGGGCCCGGTTTTCGTGACCATCGCCGAGACCAAGACGATGGCCAAGGAGACGATGGTCACCGTCGAGGGCCAAGTGACCGCTCTGCCGGCGATTTTTGACGAGCAGACCTTCTACCTTCAGGACAGCACGGCGGGGACGCTGGTCTACTTGCGAGAGGGGGATTGCTCCACGCTCTCCGAGGGGGACAGAGTGCGAGTCACAGGCCAGCTCTGGGACTATTACGGCGAGCGGGAGATCAGGGTCTCCGGGCCGGGAGACATCCAGCGCCTGGGCGAAGGAGAGCCTTTGGAGCCGACTACGATCAAGACGGGAGAGGTGGACGAGGCCCACGAGGGGCTGTTGGCCCGGATCGTCGGTGAGATCACCGGCTGGGGAAAAAGCGCCCTGTACCTGGACGACGGCAGCGGGGAAGCGAAAATCTACATCAAGGAAGCGACGGGCATCGAGCGGCCCTGGGTAGAAAAAGGTGAAATCTACAGCGTTATCGGCATCGTCAGCCAGTACAAAGACGAGCACGAGCTGCTGCCGCGTTACCAGAGCGACATCTCCCTCTGGCCGGCGGAGCTGCCCGTGACCGGTGGCGATTCGCCGTCGAGCTAACGCAGTTTGCACCGGGGGAAGCGTCGTGTTATAATGCAGTATCATTCAGCGAGAGTTTCGTATAAGCATTATGTGTCAAGATTGACGCTGTAAGAGTTTTGTGGGGTCAATGACGTCGTGTGAGCATTGTTAGGTCGCTCCATAGTGAAGAGTCTCAGCCGAACAGTTCGCCCATCTGGTAGGATAAGTCGGTATGAAGTTACTCGCCATCGGGCTTTTGGTGGTGTTGGTTGTGCCCTTGGCCAGTTGTGCACGTTCAGGTTTGCTACCGCCAGGGCATCCCGAGACGCCAACTGTGTCAATTGAGGGGTGGACACCGTCGCTATCTCCAACCCCATTATCGGCCTTGCCATCATCCGATTGTCCCCATATGCCCTTGGGTGGTTTCTATGATGTGTGGCGTAACGAACAGGTCTGGCCGCGCCTGGGCTGTGCAGTTGCGCTAGCTGAGGCTGTTACCGGAACAGAGGGTTACCTATGTGATGGCACGCACTCGCTGTGGCTGAGTGAGAAGCATCTTTTTGTCGCGATTCCAGTTTGGCCGCATTCGTGGACTTTTGTCCCTGATGAATCAAACCTACTGCCGGATGCCCCCCTGATGGAAGAGCCCGTCCCACGGCCGAAACCCTGTTTCCCAATCTCCGGACGACACGGCTGGCTTGCGCGCTCGCTCAGTCCAGAGGCAGCGCACGGTCTATGGGCGCGGACGAGTGAGACGGCTTTCAGCGGGGCAATACAGCAATTTGAAGAGGGGTGGCTTTTCTGGAATGGCAACGTCTGCTTCGTCCTCTTTGCTGACGGTACGTGGACAATGTTCTGAGGGCTAGAGGGCTTTGTGGTACACTGTCCTACTCGCGTGAGTAATGTGCAAGCCTGGGGCAAGAGCTGCCTAGCCGCTCGCTAGCGTGCCCTGCAAGCGGTCGTCTGCTAACCGGTGCGAGTCCGGTCGTGGTAACTGCCAAGAGGCCACGTGGCAGGCATCCAGTGCAGCAAAAGGTTCGTGTAAGCATTGTTAGCCCGCCGCTCCAAAGGCTGTGACCATGGTCAAAGGAGGTGGATATGCCTCTCAAGCCGCCGAAATACGTTGACACGGTGCGTCGCCTTATCTACTGGCAGTACGCACAACTTATCGCCAAGGCCGCTGGTTTTGAGGGCAACTACGGCTTTGTGATTTCTCGCTACAAGAAGCTCGAATCGGGTGAGATGAGCTGGTCTTCATCAATTCGGGACTACGAGAAGGAACTAGAGAAGGGGAGGGTTTGCGTTTACTGTGGAGCCACCGGCAGCCTGAGCACTGACCATATTGTCCCAGCCTCAAGAGCAGGTGTTGACCCCAGGATTGCCGCTCTCCTTGACTCGGCCGATAACTGTGTCTGTGCGTGCAAGAAATGCAACTCGAGCAAAGGGGATAGGGACATCTTCGAGTGGTACGGGTCTGAGCGCCTGGATGATATTCCCAAGCTTGCCCTTTCGAAGTTTCTCAAGCTGGCCTATCGAATCCATGAAATGCAAGGCACCTTGGATCTAAAGGATCCTAACATGGACGGGGTCCTTGACATCTACGATTTGGGAGTTGTCATTACCCATCTCATTTCCAAGATTTCAGAAAAGGCTCGAAAGGGAGAAAGTCCTCCGCCTCTGTCAAGGAAGAGTGTGGCGGGCTAAACACTCGCTGTTGTGCCCTGCAAACAGGCATCCGGTGCAGCAAAAGTTTCGTGTGAGCATTGTTAGCCGCTGCCGACTCGATATGGGGTGAATCGTGGAAGGAGTTCGTTAAGCCTGTTCATGTCAATGATGAATGGAGGTGTAGGATGGCAAAAGTACTCCGATGTAGGGATGTTGGTATGGACTGCGACTTTGTGGCCCGTGCTGAAACAGAGGAAGAGATTCTGGAGAAAGTCGCCGAACATGCCCAAACAGTGCACAACATGGACGAGATTCCGGAAGAGGTCCTCGCGAAGGTGCGTTCAGTCATTCGCGACGAGTAGCGACGGTAGAAACACTTGGAAGATGGGCCCAGGTGACTTATAGCGGGCTCCTCCATCCCCCATATTGGGCCGGCAGTGCCTAACAGCGAATTGCCGCTTCGGGCTTTGCCAGGTGTGGCTCCTTGCGATGGCCACACTTCGGCAGCCCCCAAGAGGTTAACCGAAAATCGCCCTCCCTTTAAGCGGGGGCGAGTGAGGCGTGAAGCTGAAGGAGGTGGGCAATGAGTGCAGCAGGAATGGTCTCATTCACCATACCCGAGATCAAAGAGTTGTCCCAGAGGGCATTGATGCGCGCCGGGCTGTTGGCAGACGACGCGATGGCAGTCACCGAGGTCTATCTTGAGGCAGAGTTGTGGGGGCGGAGGACCCATGGCTTCCGGCTGATTCCG
This sequence comes from Anaerolineae bacterium, assembly GCA_046758565.1. Taxonomy (GTDB): domain Bacteria; phylum Chloroflexota; class Anaerolineae; order Epilineales; family JAANWY01; genus JBHIAO01. The sequence goes on along the minus strand of JBHIAO010000311.1, from coordinate 242 downwards.
TGGACTCTGGAGCAGATGAGGGGTCGGAAGGTTGGAGAGATCAAGGTTGATCAGGAGACACCGGTCTCCGCCTTGCTCGATGGTGGAAACAGGCACGGCTGCGTCGTGGCCCACAGGGCGATGACCATGGCCATTGACAAGGCGAGGCAGACTGGCATTGGCGTGGTGGGCATTCATAATGCCGGCAACATCGGCATGGTGGGATACTACGTCAAGTTGGCCACGGACGAGGGGCTAATCGG
>JBHIAO010000310.1:0-6928 GCA_046758565.1 Anaerolineae bacterium | reverse complement strand
AGCCGGAGCGCAAAGGCAACCGCGGTCCGCATCCCAAACCCCGCCTGGAGGCGCCAGCAGGACTGCAATACGCCACAGTGAACAAGCAACGACGGAAAGGGCGCGCGGTATCGGTGACCACCCAAGCGGTGTATGGCGACCAGGAGGCCATTGAGGCGCGGCTTGAAGCCTCCACCCCCGGGGTGAAGATCAACATCTCTTTCGTGGAACGCATGAATGGTTCGGCTACGCTCACCACAGGCTCTGACCTTGCGCTACCCCTGGGCCGGGACAGGCCTGGTCAGCCGCTTACGCCGGCGGGGCCTGACCTTCAGCAAGAAGCGGGAGTACCTGGTGTGGCACCTGTACCTGGCGCTGGCCTATTACCATTTCGTCTTCTGGCCCAACGCCTGCCATTGCCGGACACCCGTCACCTGGTAGTGGTAACAGGTGCCAGGCAAATGGGTGTATTCAAATCCAGTTGAAGGGGCGATCCCTTGCGATCGCCCTGGGCGGGTGCAAGACTCGCCCCTACCAACCCATTTTGAACGCACCCGTTTCATTTGCTCCTGCGCACCAGCGGCAGGTACAGGTAGTGATCTGGTTTCGGCGTCGCCGAGGGCGAAACCGTCGCGGTCGCCGTCGGTGTGACTGTCGGTAGTGGTGTGCCTGTCACCGTCGGTGTGCCTGTCGCTGTGGGCGTCGCCGGCACCAGGCTGACCGGCGCCGAGAACGCCGAGGTGTTGCCGGCCCCGTCCGTGGCCGTGGCGGTGACGTTCGGGCCGGCCAGCCCACCCGGCTTGTTGAACGTCCAGTTACCGGCCCCGTCCGCCGTCGTGCTGCCCTCGTAGACCGCCCCCTCGTCCTCCGCGTCGGAGAAGAGCTCGATGACGCAGTTGGGGCAGGCCGTGCCCGAAACCTGCGTGGCCGAGGCTGAGATGATGGCCGGCGCTGCCAGTCCGTCGTTTCCCCCGTTTGCGAGCCGGATACCCTTGCCCGTGTTGCTACGAACCTGATTGCTGCTGATCGTGTTGCCTCGCGTGCCGGCTCCATCCACTTCGACACCGTCCGAATTGTTGAAGGCGATGAGGTTGTCTGGCCCAATGGTGTTGTCGTGAGCCTCGGCGTGCAGGCGGATACCGTCGCCTCCGTTGGGCAGGGCCGCTGTGCCGTCCACCGTGACGCCGATGCGGTTGTTGCGCACCGTGTTGCCGGCGTTGATATCGTCCGACAGGCGAATCCCGTTCCAGGTGTTTCCTGAGAGCAGATTGTCTTGAATGACCACGCCTGTCGCCCTGATGACGAGGATCCCATCTATCCCGTTTGGCTTGGCCGACGTGCCTGTGGCATCGGTGCCGACGTAGCAGCCTTCGACTGTCACATTGGTGCCCTCAACCCAGATGCCGTACTGGAAATGATTCACGACCAGACCGCGCAGCGTGACATTGTCACCCAACCAAAGACCTACGATGCCTAACTGAGCCAGGGTGGTTCCGTCGATCTCGATCCCCGGCCTTGGGGCAATCCCCACGCTGGCGAGCGCCGTCCCGATCAATCCGTCAACGGTTGTGTCCGGGGGGACGTCGTAGCCGCTGGCCGGCTGGATAGTCCAGACGCCGGTCGCCGCGTCATAGCCGGGGTCCGTCGTGGGGATGTTGAAGATGATCGTGTCGGGCCCCGGGTTGCCGGCGGCGGCCAGGGCCTCCCGCAGCGAGCAGTGGGCCGCATCGCACGTGCCATCGTCGGTGTCGTCGGTGGTGGTGACGACCAGGGTCGGCGGCCCCGCTGGTGCACCGATGCCCGGCCAGAAGCCGGCGCTCAACTGGTAGCCGGCGCTGCTCAACGCGCCGGCCGCCGGCTGCCCGATGCTGCCATCCAGAGCGTAGTCCGCCGATGAGGAATGACCGCCCCCGCCGGCGATGATGTGCCACCACAGCGAGAAATCGTCGGAGGACTGGGCTACGATGCCCGTGACCAGAACCACGACCGCCAACACAGCAGCCGCGATCGCAAAGTTTCGTGAGATCATCATCCACTCCCTACTGCCCGAGGACCAACACCCAGATGAGGCCGGTACCCTTGGCCAGCGGCTCCAGCGCGCGTCCCAGCGTTGGGGCTGCGGCACGTCGATCTAGCTTCTGGGCCAGGCCGGCTGTGCTGACCGGCCCCAGCGGATCGCCGGCCTGGATCGCGCCAGCGGAGGTGTCGGCGCGCACCTGAACAAGGCCCTGAACGACGACGAACAGGTGCTCGCCGGGAGCCACATTGCCCGTAGCCATGCCAGGCATCTGGATCGTCTCGGCCTGGGTAGCGTCACTGGCGTAGGCCGGAACTTCCTCGACAGCCGCCCGAGCCTGGACGACGCCGAGGAACCCCCCGCCGGCAGCCGTCACGCGCTGCACCTTCAGGACGGGCGCCTGCTGCCCCTTCAGTGGCGGCGCGATGCCAATAATGGACACCACGTCCCCAACCTCCAGCGTGCTGGTGTCCCCGTTCTGACCGACGTAAGCGACGGTGCAGCCGGTGCACGAGCCATCAACCCAGAGGTTCTGAGGAGTGCCAAGACCCCAGGTTGCGCTGGTCACGCCCCACACACCGACCCCATGGGTGCTTGTACCCAGCACGCCTTCCGTGCTGCTCCCCGTGCCGTTGCCATGGACGCCTTCGCCGTTATCGGCGCTGCTGACGCCGTATACACCTTTTGGGCCCTCCCCCTTAATTGCCGCCTCACCGCCGCTGTTACCGAAGACGGCAATGCCAGTCTGGCTATTGCCCACCACTCCTTCGCCGGAGACGCTGATCCCGAAGACACCGGAGCCGGACTGGCTGTGGCCCTCGATCCCGTCGCCGCCGGTGCTGGTGCCCTTCACGCCGCCCAGGGGCCCCTCGCCCGTCACACCGTACGTGCTCTGGCTGGTGCCCATCACTCCCTCGGTAAACTGGCCCTTTCCCTCTACGCCGACGGAGCCTTCTCCCTTCACGCCGGCGCCCACGGAGCTGGTGCCCTTCACGCCGGTCTCCCCGGTACCCAGGACGCCAGTGCCGAAATCCGCTACACCGTGCACGCCCTTGCCGTCCAGCCCGCTGGCCGTCCCGTGCACGCCGGCACCGCCAGCGCTCTCGCTTTCACCACCCACACCAACCATGCCCTCGCCATAGACGCCTTTGTCATCGCCGGAGCCGTAGACACCTATCATCCCCGACGGTAACAGCGAGACCAACTGGGAGCTCGTGCCCAGAACAGCGATATTGCCGTCTGCGTAAGCTTGTAGTGCCAGGCCACCGCCCAGGTTACTGACCCCCATCGCTGTTGAGCCGCTGTCGCTGCGAACATGCGCACCAGGCTTGAGACTAAGGGCATAGGGCACCGGCAGCAGTTCCTGGCGCGGCGACAGCCACTGGCCGTTGACTTGTACCCGCAGCCACAGGGCCTGGCCGTCGAAGTCGAGCTGCTGCACGTCCAGGTCGGTGGTGAAGAGACCCTCGGCGACCGGTACGTTGTTCTTCGCGATGTCGCTCCCCACCTGGCTGCCGGCCGTGGCGTCATCCCACAGTTGGAAGACCAGGTTGTAGTTGCCGTTGAGCGGGTTGCCGGCCGAGTCAGTCAGCCGGCCCTGGTAACTGATCTTGCTGGCGACGGTGCCGGCCAGTGTAATGCTGGCGGCATCGGGGCGTTGTACCGGCGGGCCGGCCGCCACCGAGCTGATAACGATTAACATTGCTGCAGCCATCATCAGGACGATCAGGATCGTAGTTCCTCGGATACGCATCTTGTTACTCCTTTTGTACTCTCGTGTTTCAGCCGGCGGTTGAAACCGCGCCTACAACTGCGAAGTCGCCCTTCGGCGACTCGAAACTCAACCGACGAAGGTCGGTTTCGCAGGTGTTGCCGCGAATTCATTCGCCAGGCGGAGGCGTTCCATTGATGAATACCTCACCGCATCACCAACGGCACGAAAATTCGGTGACCGACAAAGACGTTAACACGTGCCAGACCTATCTGCCCATCATTGTCAGCGGCGCGCAAGGTGATGGTGTGCCAGCCGGGCGACAGGGTGAGGGCCGGCACGATCAGCGTTCCGTCACGCCCCAACAGCCCATCCCGGTCCGACCACCAGGATAGCGCCACGTCGGAGATCAAGCCGTCCTCGGAGTCGTGCGCGGAGCCGCTCAGGTACATAGCCTGCTCTGGCAGAAGCAGAGCGTTGTCTGCCGGCGCCACGATGGACACGTCGGGGGCCTTGGTCGGGACGGACAGCGCCGGCGAGTCGGCGGTCGTGGTGTGGAAGCCGTCGCCGGCCAGCACTCGAATACGCACATCATCACCGCCCGGCAACGACGTCGTGTCGAGCTGGAAGCTGGTCTCCGTCCAATCTATGGCAACCGGCATCCAGTTCTGGCCGGCATCGTGGCTGTAAAACACGGCGAAGGTGAGTTCGTCCCCGTCGGCGTCGCCGGCGGTCCAGGCTATGGTCTTAATGCCGTCCCAGGTCTCACCATCCCTTGGCGATGTGAAGCTGATCTCCGGAGCGTTAGGACTGGCCACCTTCTCGTCCAGCACCCTCTCGCCATGAAGGAGAGCCACGCGGCTCGCTTCCGCAGGGTAAGGCAGCGCATGTGTGAAGTAGGCGGCGCTCACCGGCTCGCCGGATTCCGGATTGACGAAAGAGAGGTCGAAGCAGTAGGTGGCCAGAGGTGCGTCGGACAGGTCGTAGAATGTCAGGCAGTATTCACCGCCTGTTGGAGTGTCCGGGGGCGCGGCATTCGATTCCAGGCGGATGAGTGGATCAAGCTGACCGTGGTCGTCGTTGCCCACCATCCCGCTAACCAGGACATAGGATTGCGGTGTGGAGACGGCCGCGCTCCTTGCCGTGGTGGAGGGAGCCAGCGCATCGAAGAGCTTCTTCCAGTGATAGGGTGAGATCCACGGATCGGAGGCGCAGTCCATGAAATCTGTCGTATCAGGCCAAAGTGCAAAGTACCTGGCGACGTGGAAGCCGGCCTCCTGGATCCTGGCATCACCAGCACCGTAGGGCCATTTTGGATCCAGGATTTTGTCGTTTGGGAGGCCTTTACATGGTGCGTGAAGCAGCTTCAAGTTATGTGCCACTTCGTGAGCCAGGACCACGTTATTCTCCGCTTCACCGATGGCGGCCTTTCCCCCACCGTGTTTCGCGTGGCTCACGCCAACCCAGCCTTTAGACTCGAAAGCCTTCTTAGGGAGCCAGCCGAAGATTTGGTCGGGTACCGGGCACTTCACGCCTTTCAGGCATGCGGTAGACTGCTTCCAACTGAGCCAGTGTTTGTAGAGTTTGTTGAGTAGATTGCACCAACCACATACGGGCTTCACGGGGCGAAGATCGTCACGGACGTCGGGGCCATTGTATGGCAGCATGCCTCGGTTGACGTAGCTGAGAGAGTCGCTTGGATAGATGGCGTCGAAAAGCTCGTGGGCCGCCGTCGAGGCAACCCACTTAGCCGTCGGCTTGGAAGGACCGCTGTAGTCGAGGTACTGCCTGGACTTCTGGGGGTGGTAGTCCACCTGGACGTAACCGACGCTCAACGGCTTCCGCGTCTTGAATTCGGCGTCTACCGTGCCCGTAGCCGGGTAGCGGTTGTTGGTGTAGTCTGGCTCGGGCCAGGCTTTGTTCGGGTTGACCTCGGCCCATAAACTCACCTTTCGTGCAGTCGGCACAGTTAGATAGAAGTTGGCTGAACCCGCGCCCCATTTGCGCCGGTTGAAGAACGGCGTGCAAAGGACCTTAAAGTAAGTGCTCCTGGTAAATCCATCCGTGCCCCCGTCCACGTGCAAATCTACGCGCACCTTGGCCACGGTCTTAGGGGCACCAAAGCAGACGTTATTCGTCGTTGCATAGACGCGTACCACCGCCGGCTTGCCGGCTGCCAGGGGCAGAGCGTTGTCCTTCGAGCACACCTGTTGTGTGCCCCCACTCCCCTTCCCTGTGTCTCCCTGCGTCTGGTCGAAGCACTGGATGGCCTGGGTCACCTCAATGCCGTCGATGACGAAGTCTTCCTCCTTCACGACGCCGAACGGGCCGGGATGCGTCTGGAGGCCCGGCTCCAGTTCCAGTCGAGGCTCCGGGTGGCTGCTGAACGTCGTGAAGTTGTTGTGAGGGTACGCACCCGGCGGGAGGGCCTCAAATTGAATCCAGCCATCATCTGTGGCGCGTCCACCGCTGGCGGATGCGGCGCTGGTTACCTCATATGCCGGATCGGCAACCACCACGTTGTAAAAGCGATAGTCAATAGGCTCATCGCCGGCACCGCCGTAGCGGAGCTCGTAGGCGCCATCGCCGCTGGTCGGCACACCTGCCAGCCGCTCACCCAGTTCTGACGCCACCTGTGATCCGTACAGACTCACTTCGGCCGGGATGGGCCTCGGGAAGGGCGGACCCGTCGTCAGGTCCACAAGTCCGGTGAACGCCCAGCCCCCGACAGAGAGCTCCGACGTGTTGCCGGCCCCATCCGTGGCGGTGGCGGTCACATTCTTACCGGCGATAGCACCACTCCACGACCAGTTGCCGCTGAGGTCGGCGAGAGCGTAGGGCGGTGAGTGGACGTACTGCCCTTCGTCCACAGGATCAGAGAAGACCTCCACCGTGCAACCGGCGCAGGCGGTTCCGCTGACACTGCCCCCTGCCACGTTGGTGATGGCCGGCGGCGCCAGCTCGGTGTTGCCACCGTTCAACAGCTCAATGCCCTTGCCGCCGTTGGCGGTGATGGAATTCACGGTGATCCGGTTACGCACGGCGGCCGAACCCTCGACGCGCACGCCGTCGGCGCCATTGTGGGCGATGGTGTTGGAGCTGACGCTGTTGTCGAACCCGCCAACCACGTGCACGCCGTAGTAGCCGTTGCCTAGTTTCTTGACGCCGCTGGCGTCGGTGCCGATGTGGTTGCCGAAGATGGTGTTGGCGTTGCTTTCCAC
>JBHIAO010000309.1:0-6936 GCA_046758565.1 Anaerolineae bacterium | reverse complement strand
CTAGCTAAATCACAATCCCGCAGCAACAGCCGCACCAATGATGGCGCCCAATGCGATGAATGCCAGGTTCGCCAGTGATTTCAAACACCCACCCGGTGGCACATCACCTCTGGCTGGGTCATACTCAATGACGCCTGGACGTACCATGTGCCCTCCTTTCGTCCCGAATATTGCGATGGAAATCACCCACGCAACTAGCCCGCCTATGATTGCACCTACGATTACCATGACTGGGAGTCCTTTCCGTTAACTACGGTTGTGCCATATGGATGATCCACGTCCGGCCACCGAGCCCTATATGGGCACACTCCGTTTTAGAACAACCTACACCCCTACGCCAGAAAAGACAAATGCCGCCCAGTAATAAGGATGGGCAAACGGCTTTTCACCAGGGTTGGCTCGATAATAGCGCATGGCCTGAAAGGCATCTGGATCCTTCTTGCCGGATTCCGGCATGGTTCATTTCGGCCCGATTTCTGGTTGACAAATTCAGGCAGTCATTGTGGTCCGTTTTGGCTCATTCTGGGCTTCTCAAGGCTGTTTCAGCGGCACATTGGCCCATTCTATGGCGTTTTGAGTGGTTTTTCTGCGATACTGGCTCAATGAATTTGTCAAGTTGATTTTGGTCCGTTTTGAACCATGCCAGATTGCCTGACTGCCCATTGCTTGGGCGTATAACACCGTTTGAATCCGAGTTTCTTGAGCCACCTCGCTACTATTCCTGTTCCATCGTAGGGCACACAAATCCCTTGACCTTCCGGGTAGAAGAGATCCGTGGGAAGACCATTGGCTTCCCAACTCATTCGCAACTGCTTGAACTCCTGCTCGGTCAGATTGAGAACCCAGCAACACGTATCATCATGATGGTCAAACTTCGCTACTCTGCCCTCTTGCGGTACTCGCCCGGAATCCAGAAACAGGGTAAATAAATCGGCAGTGACTGAGTCTTCAAGAATCCAGTTCACAAGCTCTTCAACGATAGCTCCTTTTTCTTCGACATCCTCAGGCAGTTCTCCCTTCTGCTCTCGAACTGTTGCGCTCTTCGAGGGAGCGATTAGCTTGGCGTGATAGTGATTGCACCATATCGCAACAGTTTGAGCTGTTACCGAGACTGCTTTTCTGAATGGAAAGCCTTCTTGCTCCCAGAAGTAATAAAGTTCAGGTTGATAAATCATGATAAATTCGAACCTCCTCTCTCGTATCCTTATCTACCATGAAAGCTCCAGGCGTGCTGCACATCTCTCACGTCACGGATGCTCCTGCGTCGCAAATCCCTGGTCTCAGGCCCAGTGCTGGCCGGCGGCGAGCTCACAGCGGCCGACATTTTGCAGTCCACACGGCTCGATGCCGACGTGGTGACCTTGAGCGCCTGCGACATCGGATTGAACCGCCTGACCCACGGTGACGAACTCTTGGGCCTGACGCGGGCCTTCCTGGGCGCCGGCGCCCGATCACTGCTGGTCACTCTGTGGCCGGTGCACGAGATCCCCACGCGCCTGTTCATGGAACGCTTCTACAAAGCCTGGTTGGGCGGCGCCTCACGAGCTACAGCAGTGTCGGAGGCTCAGTACTATGTTCGATCCATCGACGCCGAAACGCTGCGCATCCGACTTGCGGACTACGGGCTGTCACCCTCGGCGATCACCGATCTGCTAGACCTCTTCGGGACAATGCTGCCAGGCCGGCGGCCCTTCGATCACCCCTACTACTGGGGCGCGTTTCTCCTGATCGGCGACCCCTATTGAATCAGAGACCAAACAAGTCCAATCAAAGCTAGAATTAGTGCTACTCTCACAACTATGCTAAATGCAGAATACTTGATTTTGCCGTCTTCTACAGTCAACTTCAGTGCTGTCTGCGTTTCCCAAGTGGGATCGTACTGAAGTCCAAATTGATAGTGACTGCCATCATCCGTGGCAACCTTTAGCACCAGCCATCTGGAGAGGAGCCCTTTGAAACGTAGCAATGTGGCATTGATCACAGACGTTAGCGGGATTTCCCAGAATCCACAAACTAATTTGTCGCTAGTCAAGATCAAAACCCCCCGCCTGGACACAATCCAACCGGGCTCGTACCTGACCCCCGTATCTTCATCGCCTTTTTGTGCTTTTGTAGCTCCTGCAACTAAGATCTGTGAATCCGGCTCTTTAGCTTTGAAACGCTTCACCTGAAGCGGAACGAGGTAAATGGCGTTTGCCAGCATTCGATTGAAGGTATCCAGCATGAAGCGCCCTCCTCATTGTTGCGCAGAAACCATAGAATCTGGTCTATTGTCCAGCGCCACGGCACTATTCAGCTATTCGTCTGTCGGGGCTACGCGAACCACGATCTGATCGAGCTTTGATCTCAGTACACTGGCGAACTCGGCCACACCGCCGGCGTCCGTTTCCGCCGTTTCGAAAACTTGCTCATACCACAATGTGATGGGAACACCGGCCAGTTCAGCATCAGGCGCGCCCGGCCGATAGAGGGCCACCTCGACCCGACAAGTTGCCTCGTCCTCCATGAAAGCCGACACTTCGATCTCCCACCCCGGCGCGGCTTCTTCCTCCAGAACAGTCTGATACAGCAATGCCCCCGGCTCCCCAGATTTGGTGACCCAAGCGACCGCTGGCTGGGCTTGCAGGCCCGGTCCAAGCAGGACGTACACGGCTCCCAGAGCGTCCTGGATCCACTGCCGGCCCTGTTCGATCGCCCGCCGCACCACGTCATCCGACCAGATCGCTTCAGCCAGGAAGGGCAGCTCGAAGGCCGGATATGACTCGGCCACCGGTACCGCATCGGCCAGGCTGGCCAGCACCCACTCGTACACCTGGGCAAACGCCTCGGCACAGAACGGGCATAGCGCCAGGTGATCTCGAACGTCGGCGAAGCGATCGGTGTCGGTGCCGGCTGCCTGCGCGTGGACGTAGTCGGCCAACTGCGCCTGGCAGGCGTCGCACGTCAGGCGATCCTCGACGGTGCTGTTTAGTGCCTGAGCTATGCGCCGCAGGCGGGTCCCGCACGCGGCACACGTCGCCACGTGTCGGGCGGCCTCCAAGGCCGGTCCGGTGTCGGGCTTAATCGCCTCGACTTGACGTAGCCACGTGTCCAGATACCTTCGGCATTCATCGGTCTTCATGATTGCCTCCTACGCCGTCACGTTCTATTTAGCAATGCGCCATTGCCGGCTATCATCTTGCACTTCATGATCCACCACCCAACACGTCCCGCGCCAGCCGGCGGAGCCCAGGATCTTCCCGCAGACGCTTTAATCCGCGCGAGCGCAGCACATGCACGTTTTGCACGCTCGTCTCCAACTCCACCGCGATCTCCTCGTCGCTGTATCCCCGCAGGAACTTGAGAAACACGGCCAGGAGCTGGTTGCGCGCCCGTGGTGCCTGGCGAATTATCTCCTCAAGGTTCTCGAAAAGCTCTTCGCACAACAGTTGGACTTCTGCTTCGTGGTGCGGATCGCCACCAGGCGGAGCGGGGGGGATGGGGCCAGGTTGTCTGCCGGACTCGTCGTCGTCCGGGAGGGGAGCAATATGGGTCTCCCAGCGATCGCGGCGGCGGAAGACGTCGGTAGCCGCGTTCCACAGCTTCAACATGGCAAAGGCCATGAAAGCCCCTGGATTCTGGCAATTATCCAGTTGTTCTGCAACCAGGATGACGGCGTCGTGAGCCATCTCCTGAGCCATCTCCGGATCGCCGTATTTGTGGCGCGCGCGATCGTAGAGGTAGTGCACAAGTTCAGTGTAGGCTTGAGCTCGCCGCTGGCCATTGCTTCCACACGCCGCGTGCCACACCTCGCAATAGAGGTTGACAGCCAGCGGCGTAATGGCTTCGTCGGTGGACGCATCCGACGCCTGCGCGCGCGCCAGCACCTGGGCGGTGAAATCGGCCTCGTCCAGCAGACGCCAGTCGTGCCGGTCTATCAGCCGGCGCACAACCATGTGACATTTCAGGTTTAGAGGCTCGGTTGTCACCGTGGGCCGCCTCTCGACGCGTTGGGGAATCCGTCAGCCCCATTTTACCACACATCGAGACCGGACGCAACGCTTCAAGTGCAAGATGGGCAACCAGATGATGCGAACCGGCGATGTCCGTCTGGACTGCAAGATTTTCAACACCGGATGCGCATATTTCATCGAGCAAAGAAAACGAGTGGACACAAAGGAGAGAAGACAATGAAAACCTTCGGACAATCCAATGCTTTTCAACAAGCGCAGCAGGCTGCGAAGCACATGCAACAGGCTCAGCAGCGGATGCAACAGCAAGCTCAACAGGCCCATCAGAGGCAAATGGCCGGCGGCTGGTGGATGATGCAGCAGCGTCGCAAGGAGCTCGAGCTGCAGCGCCAGCTACAACAGAACAACCTGAGTTCAATTCAACCCGGCCAATCGGATCAACGGATCCACCCCGTCAGCCTGCAACCGCATCACCGACGCGATCTGCGGTATCCGGTCGCGACAAACCCACTACCCGACCGGTCGTACGCACGAGTCGACGACTTGGAAGAGGCCGGCGGCTGTGCCCGGGTCGTGGGCTGGGCCATCAAGCTGTTGATCTTGGCCGTCGTACTCTGCGGCGTATTGATGTTGGTAGCGTGACGCTGGCAGGTACGCGGTCCGGCTATTTTCTACAAGAAGGAGTCGAACATGTTTAGGTCACAGAAGAATTCCAACCAAGGGAACGAGACGGTGATTCACACGCAAGAACCAAGACGAAAGGAGAAGTACGCGATGAAAAGGAAACTCTTTCTCATACCACTGATCACCCTGGCATTGGTGATGACGGCGACGGTCACGCTGGCCAGTGCCACAGCCATAGACAAGGTGCCAGTCGATGCGCCGGCGGCCAGCCTTGATCAATGGACGCACGATCACTCGGGGACCATCATGGCGCCGGCGGCTGACGTGCTCGGCACGAAGAAGGTGGTCGTGCTGCGAGTGTATTTCAAGGATCGCACTAAGACATCGCGCTACAGCAAGACCCAGGTGGAAGGCTTCTTCAAGGAATTGGACAAGCTGTGGCGGAACACCTCCTATAACAAGATCAATCTCAAATACCAGGTCTCTGACTTGTTTCAACTGCCCGATAATCGCAGCGCCTACATCGACGATGGCGACGGGCCAGGCAACGGCGGCGACGGCGTGGAGGGCACGCCCTGTGACCCGAGTTCATGGGGTGACCTATCCTGCGGCAACAAGTTCTTGAAAGCACTGAACGACGCCATCGACAAGTCGCCGAATGGCCTGGACTGGAAGGACATCGATGCGGTGATGGTCCTGATGGCCGAGACGAATACCAACCAGTTCCACCGCGGCCAGGGCACCAGCAGTTGCAGCGTGAAGATGGGACCCAAGGGCAAGACGAAGAACGTGGGCTGTGCCATTTTCAGCGAAAACCCGAGTGATACTGATCGACAGAATTGGGGGCGTTGGGCTCACGAGATCGGCCATGCGTTTCAGCAAGGCGGGCCGGCTCACCCCAGCAACTATAACAGCGAGTTCGAATTGATGGACAGCAACATGCCCGGGCAGACGGGTGTCTTCGAGAAACAGTCCCACGCCGGCTTCCCTGGGTGGTTGCCGGCCACAAAATATCAGACCTTTAAGCCAGCAGGCGGCGGTGGAGTTGCCAACATCTGGGCAATGGAGTACGATCCATCCGGCCGGCCCAATGCCCAGGCCGTGAAGGCTGAGATCACCAAGAACCTGTACTATCTCATCAGCGTGCGTCGCCGCGTGCGAGGTGATGAGTTGAATCCCGACTTCACACCTAACGGCATTCCCGACGAGGGCGTACTGATCGAGCGGGTGTCGGAGGGCTCCAATCCCTGGGTAACGGTGAAGGGTAAAGGAGGAAATCGTAATCAACTGTGGAAGCAAGGTGACGTCTATCACGGCGGCAAAGACGGCATCCATATTCACGTGCTGAGCAAGATCGACAATGACAACTACTCCGTGCTGGTGCGTTACAACGACAAGGCCAACCAGCCCGATGTGATGCTCAATCCCTGGACCTCACCGCCAGGCAATACCTGGGAGACCACCGACATCTGGGTGGACAGCCCGGTGAACGGTTACGGCAAGTATCGGTACGGCATGTGGAAAGATAGTGCCGGCAACCAGGTGCCGAGAGGAAACGGCGATGACCCGGTCGTTGGCAAGGTCAACCGGCTCTACGCCCGCGTCCGCAACATCGGCAGCGCGCCGGCCACCGACGTTGTTGTCACCTGGGAGATCACCGATCCCCCCGGCGTGGGAATCGCCGGTGCAAATGGCTGGAAGGCCATCGGGAGCGTCACGAAGAAGGACTTCCCTGGGCTGGCCAACATCGCAGCCGGCAAGTTTGTGGATGTCTACATCGAATGGAAGCCCAACGTCTCCGTCTCGCAGAAAAACCTGAAAGCCGGTCGTTTTACTTTCCACACCTGTGTACGGGTGAAGCTCAACCACGTATCTGGGGAGACCGTCTTCGGCAACCAAGACGGCGACCGAGAGCAGGAGAACATCAGCTACTTCCAGGCTGTTCCTCCGAGCAAGGGTGAGTCCCAGTATCGGGACGTCATCCGACTGCGCAACGACGATCTGGTCAACGACAAGTTCTTCAACTTGAGCTACAAGTCCGACCTGCCTGACGCGTGGATATTGGATGTCAACGGCGGCATCATGGGTGTCGAGCTCGGCCCGGGCGAAGTGCGGGAAATCCCCGTCATCATCGAGCCCAGGGGTGAGGCCGTCGTGGGGAGCGTGTTTGGGGTGGATGTGTCAGCATCCAGCATGCGGATACTGGTCAACGATCTCGATCCAGACGACCGACACCCGGAGTATAAGCCCCTGGGAGGCGTGCGAGTCGAAGCGCGGGTCCTCCAGCCGACGGAGCTTGTCTGCGAGGCCGAGCGCAGGGGGCCAGGTGAGATTCTCGTGCGGGGCCGGCTGGACGGCATTG
>JBHIAO010000308.1:0-6966 GCA_046758565.1 Anaerolineae bacterium | reverse complement strand
CACCCCCTCTCCCCCTCTCCTTGTCTCCTCATCACCTGCCGGCTGTGCCGTCTGCCGGGATGAGTTCCAGATCACCCATGTAGGGACGCAGCACCTCCGGCACGATCACGCTGCCGTCGGCCTGCTGGTAGTTCTCCAGGATGGCGATTACGGTCCTCGGCAGGGCCAATCCTGACCCATTCAGCGTGTGTACAAACTCCAGCTTGGCGCCTGGCTCTGGCCGATATCGGATGTTCGTCCGGCGCGCCTGGAAGGCTTCGCAGTTGCTGCATGAGCTAACCTCTAGCCACTCACCACAGCCTGGAGCCCACATCTCGATGTCGTATTTCTTTGAGGCGGTGAAACCCAGGTCACCTGTCACCATCTGCACCACACGATGCGGGATTTCCAGGGCTCTTGCTACATCTTCAGCGTTATCCAGCAGGGCTTCGAGCTCGTCGTACGAGGTCTCGGGCGTGGTGAATTTGTACATTTCCACCTTGTCGAACTGGTGACCCCGCTTGATACCCCGGACATCGCGGCCGGCCGCGCACTTCTCTCGCCGAAAACACGGGCTGTAGGCGACGTAGTGAATTGGCAAATCGTCGGCTTCCAGGATCTCGTCGCGGTGCAGGTTGGTCAATGGGATCTCGGCGGTGCCGGTCAGCCACAGGTCATCTTCGACGTCGCGGTAGATGTTGTCTATGAATTTCGGGAGTTGGCCGGCGCCCCACATACACGCCTCTCTCACCATCACTGGCGGGTAAATCTCAGTGTAGCCGTGTTCATGGACGTGGAAATCCACCATCCAGGCAATGAGAGCACGCTGCAAACGAGCGCCCATCCCCCGCAGCACGTAGAATCGGCTGCCTGACAGCTTCACCCCGCGCTCGAAGTCGATGATGCCCAGCATAGGTCCCAGGTCCCAGTGAGGTAGGGGCTCAAAACCGAAGTCGTCGCGGGTTTTCGGCTCACCTTCCTGGCGGACAATGACGTTTTCGCTTTCGTCTGCACCAACGGGCACGCTCTCATGCGGCAGGTTCGGCACCTGCATCATCGCATCTTCGAGCCGGCCTTCCACATCGCGGAGCTGATCCTCGAGCTCGCCGATCCGCTGGTTGACCCCCCGCATCTCCTTGATGAGGGGCTCTCGCTGATCCGGGTCCTTCATCTCACCAATGCGCTTCGACGTTACGTTGCGCCGGTGGCGTAATGCCTCCAGTTCCTGCAAAACCTCACGCCGCTCCTCGTCCAGCTCTACGATTTCGTCGATAGGTGCATCTGTGTGAAGCTTCTTCAACGCGACCTTGATTTCATCGGGGTTCTCTCGGATGAACTTTAGATCTAACATACGACACCTCCTCTTTGACGTCGTGCGTAAAACGTGAAACGTGAAGCGTGATGAGCTCACGCCGGAAATCCTCACGTTTTACGTTTCACGTTTTACGCGCGCTTTTGTTCTCTACCATGCCCAAAATGATACGAGTTTTGAGTCTGTAAAATTCGGCCAACAAACCAAAACGCCCCTCATCCCGCAGGACGAGAGGCGCTCGTGGTGCCACCTGACTTTGTCGTGATCTCGCGATGCACGACCTCGGTGGGTCGTTCGACCCAGCTCGATAACGGGAGCTTGCCGGCTATGCCTACTAGAAGAGCCAGATGAGCCAGAAGAGCCATAGGGGCCAGAAGGGTATCTTCCATCTGGCTCTTTTGGCTCCTTTGCCCCCTTTGTCTCCTCTTTTCAGCACGCAACTCGGGAGTGGATTTCCGCCGCATCGGTGACCCTTTCTCAGCATGCGGGCTCTCTGTTCACCGAGAGGCAACGTACTTGGCTCCGTCATCGTCGGTCAGTGTTTGGTGACCAGGATTATACCATTTCTGTTGGCTGATTGTCAAAGTTCGGCGGAGGCGTCAACCGAGGAGATGGAACCCATCAGCCGGCAGCGATTCAAGCTCCCTATCGTCCTGCATCAGACTGGCACGCACGGCTAGTCCTGGAGTGCCGTTCCCTCCCAGGGTACTGAGGGGCAGGGTGATCTCGACGGCACGCCCGTCGGATACCGCCGGCAACGGTTGCACGAGCTGCCGGGTACCGTTCATCCTCCGGTACAGCTCGGCCGTCGGCTCACCCGGTGGGACGGAGATTTCCCACTTATGTCCGTTACGGGCCAGCACGACATGGATCGACTGACCATCAGGCGGGGTTGATAGCTCGATGCGTAGAAGCAGATCG
This sequence comes from Anaerolineae bacterium, assembly GCA_046758565.1. Lineage (GTDB taxonomy): Bacteria > Chloroflexota > Anaerolineae > Epilineales > JAANWY01 > JBHIAO01. The sequence continues at coordinate 4,754 of JBHIAO010000308.1, read as the reverse complement.
GTGTCTGTGTAGCCATACGTAAGACGCCTGAACCCGACAGAGGCCCGCTGCATGGCACTCGGCGTGTTGCAGGGTGCAAGCGTCCCAGTGCCTTGCCATTGCATGCTTCCATCGGTTGTAGCAAACGGGCGGGTGGCCGGCTGCTCCCAGTCCAGCAAGGTCTGCTCCAGTTCGGCCGGCACGGGTGTACCTGTCAGTCGATACACCGATGCCAGGTAGGCGCGGAACAGACCGTCGAACAGTTTATCCTGCTCGGACGTGTTTCGGCTAGAGTACCACCAGAACCAGTCACTTCCCTCGGCCACCCGCAAGGCGCGCCAGGCTTGCTCGATACGCTTGTCATTGGCCGGCACGCCGTTGCGGTGCATATAATCTACGAGATGTTGGCGCGTCTTCGCCAGCACTTCCCAGGCGTCGTTCTGGGCCGGCTCGCCGATCCACGTGTCAAAGCACCCACCGATCCAGGATCCGGCAAACAATCTTTCGATTCGCAGCCGCGGTGGGTGTGCATCCAGGTACTCACTCACCGTAACTGTGCGAAGGTCATCTGCCTCGGTCAGCAGGTGATACAGATTGTGTAGGAAGGCGTCGCCGTTGTGTTGGTAATACTCCCAGCAATTCTCCCCATCCAGGATGATCGGGACCAGGTAGGGGCGTTCCTCGTCCCACAGATGTTCGCGGATCCACCGCAGTCGTCGGACCAAGTCCTCAGCCGCCTCGCGCCCATCACACCCCTGGTACACGAAGCCAATCCGATCCGAGAGCTGGTGGTCCCGGAAGACAATTGACAGCGGTGTGTCGCGGCTATCTACCCGGAGAGCGTACGGCTGGTAGAGCAACTGGGGGTTAAGCACGTGTCCCACGCCATTGCGTCGGATCCGAGCACCCACTGAGCGCGCCAGTATGTCTTCATCGGACGCGATCCAGCGGATTTCGTCAGGGATGATGCTTAGCATGGCCTGGCTGACACTGCCTTCGGAGGGCCACATGCCACGGAGGGGCATGTCGAAATGTTCATAGTAGAAACTGACGGCATCCTCGATCTGTCGACGGGCATCCTCGGGGTGTTGGAAGGCTGGCTGTGGCACCGGCATGCCTGGGTGGGCTTCCCGGGCGGAGTCCGAGTCAACCAGGACTGGCAAGATCGGGTGATGGTACGGCGATACCGTTATCTCGATCTGCCCCCGTTGCTGCAAGTCGCGATACAGAGGCAAAATCCGGCTCGCGATTTCACGGCCCACGTCGGCGACGGCTCGCCCATCCTCGAAGGTGAAGTTCCGCCCCTTGTGGACTAATCTATGCAGGACTTGGTGGCACGCCAGCCAATTAGGATCGATCCACACCAGATTGAACCAGACGGCCAGATCGTGATAATCCTGATCGTTGAAGGCGTGTATGGCGTGGTTTGTTTCGTACCGGCGCTGCAGTAGCTCGGCGTACCGGGGATAGCGGCGGATGATGTCGTGGTTGATGCTGAAGAAGTGCTCCAGCATGAAGGCTTTCTCGGCCGGCGTCCAACTGTCGCGCAGGCTCAGGGTTAGCCATCGGTCATTGACGTGGCCGGCGGCGTAGGATGCCAGTTGTTCGAGTAGGGATGGGGCGAAGTTAACTGTGGCGTGGATGGCTGGGTACTGGGCCAGTACCTCGGCCATGTGCAGATAATCCTTGGTTCCGTGAAGCCGAGTCCACGGCAGGACAAACTCACCGGTAGTCGGGTCCTGATACACCGGCTGGTGCATGTGCCAGACGAATGCAACGTAAAGAGGCGGGTTCATTCTTCTTTACCTTTCGTCTCATGATGCAATCGTGCGAAGGGTACCAAGAGTTCTTGTGCGCTTTGAGTGAGACTTGAGCTACGTTACCCAATGACGGTCGCATTCTACATGGCGGATGGTCACAAACCTGTCACGACTCAAACAAAAACCCGGCTCCTGTCGAAGCCGGGCTACTCATTGTCATCTTGCTGAGTCGGCAGCCCGGCTATCCTGGCCGTCTGTGCGAGGGAGCAGGGGAGCTGGGGTGCAGGGGTGAGAAGTCTAACCTCGCCGAGAAGCTTGACCTTTCTCCTCTGCACCTCGGCTCCTCCGCACCTCCGCTCAGGCAGAGGACCCGTGGCTTTGCGCCCCCATCTCTCGATGGGTTTGCCTTTTCGCTCGCGCCTTGTACCGTTGTTTTTGTTAATCACGGGCCGACGAATGAATTCGCCGGCTGACCCTGAGAAGACCCTGAAGAATCTTCATCAAGCGCCCTCAGGTGCTTCTCAGTTTGAGCCAGGCATTTCGAATGTCTGGCCCTCGGCGGCTTAATACGCCAACCCTACCATCATAAGTGGCATAGAGGCTGGCATTTCCTTCGAGGATTCTTCAGATTGGTTGGATTTTCTAGGGGAACGAGGCGGAAGTCACTCTCCCACTGCCAGCTCCGGTTTCATCGGGTCCTTAGCTGTGGAAAGAGTATCACCTCTCGGATGGATGACTGATTCGTGAGGAGCATGACCAGGCGGTCCACGCCGATACCGAGACCCCCCGTTGGCGGCATGCCGTACATCATCGCTGTCAGGAAATCCTCGTCCAGTGGGTGTGCCTCCTCGTCGCCGGCCGCGAACTCATCATGCATGGCCTCAAATCGGACGCGCTGATCCAGCGGATCGTTCAGCTCCGTGAAGGCATTTCCCAGCTCCAGGCCGCCGGCGAAGGGTTCGAACCGCTCCACCAGATGGGGTGCATCGGGCTTCCGCTTGGCCAGGGGGCTGAGCTCAACCGGATAATCTGTGATAAACGTCGGCTGGATCAACGCCGGCTCCACGAACTCACTGAACAGCTCATCGACCAGTTTAGCCCAGGTTGGCTGGACATCCACCGCCAGTTGGCGATCCTGGATGACCTCCTGAAGCTCTTCCAGCGTGGTGTAGCGCTCAATGTCGATGCCCGTGGCCTCTTTGACCGCGTCCCGCATGCTGATCCGGCCCCAGGGCGGTGTGAGCACCACCTTCTCACCCTGGTAGTGTATCTCTTCGGATCTCAGGACCTGGCGGGCGATGAAAGCGACCATGTTCTCGACCAACCGCATGATGTCGTTGTAGTCGGCGTAAGCCCAGTAGCACTCCATCATGGTGAATTCGGGATTGTGCCTGGTGGACAATCCCTCGTTCCGGAAGTCCTTGCCGATCTCGTAGACCTTGTCCAGACCGCCGATGATGAGACGTTTCAGATAGAGCTCGTCGGAGATGCGGAGATAAAAATCTTGTGCCAGGGCGTTGTAGTGTGTCGCGAATGGCCGTGCTGCTGCGCCACCGTAGAGTGGCTGCAACACCGGCGTATCCACTTCGAGAAAGCCCTGATCGTCCAGATACTGCCGCATAGCCTTCACGATGAGGCCTCGCAACTGGAAGATTCGCCGGGTCTCGTCGTTGGTCAGCAGGTCCAGATACCGCTGCCGGTAGCGCAGTTCCGTGTCTCTGAGGCCGTGCCATTTCTCAGGCAGTGGGTGCAGACTCTTCGCCAGGAGTTGGTATTTATTAACCTCAAGGGTGATCTCACCGGTTCGTGTACGGAACAGCCGGCCCGTCACCGCTATGAAATCGCCCAGGTCGAAGAAGTCCTTGAAGAACTGGTACGCGTCTTCGCCAAGCAAGTCCTGCTTCAGGAAGATCTGGATCCGCCCCGAGCCGTCCTGGATGTGGGCGAAGCTGGCACGACCCATGATGCGCAGACTCACCAGCCGACCGGCCAATTTCAACTCATCGGGCAGTTTGTTCAGCGAGTTGTCGGCTTCGGCGGCCTGGAATAGCTCGAGGGCCTCAGCCGCCGCGTGTGTTCGCTCCACACGCGGTGGATATGGATCGATGCCCTGCTCGCGGATGCGCTCTAGCTTTTCCAGCCGAACCTGCTGGAGCTTGGTGAAGTCTTCTTCAGTATCGACGATCCGTGGAGTCATAGCTGATGCGCTTACACGGTCAAGTGGTCGAAAAAACCGGATTTCGTCGTTCCAATAATCCGCCACCACACCTGTTGACCACCGATCCGTTACGCGATGTTCCGGATCTCGAAACCCAGGACGCCCCCTGGCGTCTTGACGGTCACGTGATCTCCGACCCGGTGGCCGAGCAGCGCTTTGCCCATTGGCGATTCATTGGAAATCAGGCCCTGGCTTGGATCTGCTTCAGCGGAGCCGACGATTCGGAATGTCTCTGCTTCGTCGTACCCTTCTTCGACGACTGTGACGTGAGAGCCGATGGTCACGACGTTGGTTGGTCCGTCGGTCTCGTCGATGATAACCGAATTGTTGAGAATACGCTTGATGTCCTGAATCCGGCCTTCGAGGAACGCTTGCTGGTTCTTGGCTTCATCATAAGCCGCATTCTCAGAGATATCACCTTCCTCTTTGGCCGAGGCGATCAATTCTGCGATATCCCTACGCTTAATCGTGCGCAAGTATTCAAGCTCCTCTTCAAGCTTCTTGCGGCCTTCAGGTGTCAGATAGATTTGCCTGTCGGATGCCATAGGTGTCTCAAAACTCCACGATTGACATTGCTCGCCTCACCCCATGAAGAAAAGCGCCGAGTGGCGCTCCCAGACCGTCACGGCGAGATGATCTCGCAACGCGACAAAACACACGCCGCGACGATTATGTCGCGGCACGCATCGCACATTGTAGTGATTATACATTACTTGCTCAAGTTTGGCAAGCGACGGCCAGACAAGGGCTTGCGCAGCGAATGCTCCGAGGCCCGTCTTCGGGCCGGCATGACCTGT
>JBHIAO010000307.1:0-6976 GCA_046758565.1 Anaerolineae bacterium | reverse complement strand
TTTTACGTTTCACGTTTTACGCAGTTTGGTTGCGGCCAAAGGCTGCGTTAAGATTAACCATTCGCAATTCACAATTCACAATTGACAAATGGTTCATATCGTTTTCACTGCCGATAATCATCTGAACAAGTACTACGCCAAGATGTCGCCGGACCAACTGGCCCGCCGGCGCCAGCGATTACGCGACGCATGGGCCCAAACCGTCGAATATGCCATCCGGGAACGAGCCCACATCTACCTCCACGGCGGGGACCTGTTCGACTCGCCCAATCCCCGCATGTCCGAGCTGGTCTGGGTCGCCCGCCAGTTCCAGCGACTGCGCGATGTCGGCACGCTAATCTGTGTCATCGGCGGCAACCATGATGTGCCGAAGAGCCGGCTGGGTGGCGCCACACCACAACGCATCTACAACGAGGTGCAGGTGGCCCGTTGCTTCACACGCACTACCGAGGTCGAGTGGGTGACTCACACGGTTGATGGGACCCGCATCGCCATCGGCGGCCTGAGCCCTGATCCACGCCTGGGCCCTGACGACGATCCGTTGGCCAGCGTCACCATCGAACCTCCGGATGCTGACGTTGCCCTGCTAATGGCGCACTACGGCGTCGAGGGCACACTCCATCCGGCCATCGAAGAACCTCAGCTCTCCAAAGCCAGCATTGCCGCCTTGGAGGGCATCGACTACCTGCTTGTGGGCCACCTCCATGAGCGCCGGACGATGAAGATCGGTGAGATAACTGTGTGTTTTCCAGGTCCGACCGAGCGGATGACCTTCGGCGAGTTGGAAGCGCCCACCGGGTTCCTGACGTTGAGATTCCAGGGGCGCCGGCCCAACGTGAAGTCTCAGTTGCGCCATGTCTCCGTCGATGTCCAGCCGATGAAACGCATGGAAATTCGTACCACGAACCTGCCGGCCGATGATCCGACGGAATACGTCTTTAAGCGACTGAGAGCAGCCTCTCATCCGGACCAGCTCTTGATGTGTCGTATCGAAGGTCCGTTAAGCCGCGACGCCTATCATCGACTGCGCTTTTTTGATATCTGGCGGCTCGGCAATGAGCTGAACTTCTACTTCGACCTGGACCGGCGCGGCGTGACAGTCCAGGCGTTGGAGATGCCCGACGCCGGCCGATCCCCGGAGCGTGTCAGCCCCCGCCAGGAAATCCGCCGCGTCGCTGACGCCCTGGCCGCTGATGCTGACGACGAGGAGCGGGAACTCGTCCAAGAAGCGCAGGAACTTATTCTCGAACGGTGGACTTGACATCCCGCATCGTGAAACGTAAAACGTGAAACGTGAGGAGTTAGGAGAGTGCCACAATCACTATGCATCACGTTTTACGTTTCACGTTTCACGTTTCACGTTTCACGCTCGTTTGCACTGCCAGTTCTGGTTGCAGGTAGACATGATCCGCATCCGACGTATCCGCACCAACAATTTCAAACAACTGAGGGAGGTTGACCTGTTTCTGCCGCCGCAAGGGCGGTTTCTGGTCCAGGGGAGGAACGAAGCCGGCAAGTCAACGCTGTTTGAGGCGGTCTTCTTCGGCATCTTCGGCGCTCCACTGGTGACCGAAACTGGGGCGCGCCGGCTGGACGACCTGATCCGCTATGGCGTGGAGGAGGCCTACGTTGAGCTGTGGCTCGACGCGCCGGGTCGGCTGCTGAAGATGCGACGCACCATCGTGCGCGAGAAGTCCAACGACTGGCAACTGGACATCGTGACACCCGAAGGCATCGACGAGATTCGAGGTAACCAAGCGGTCAACGCTCGCATCGTCGACGAGTTGGGCTTTGACGCCGAAGCCCTTCTCAACACCGCCTTCGTGGAGCAGAAAAAGCTCGATAAACTGGAAGGCATGGGGCGCGCCCAACGTGAGCAGTCTCTCATGAAGCTGCTGAACCTGGCGCAAATGACAAACCTGGAAAACGAATTCAAACTCCGAGGGGAAGACCGGTTGACCCTCCAGCGAGCCGAGCAGCGCGCCGAGCTAGCGAGAATCCAGGCCGAGTTGCCTGAGAAGAAGCACAAGCTGGCCGAGATCGAGCACCAGTTGCTCTTCATCGAGCTGAAGCGATCCCTCGAGGCAACACTCCAGGAGCGGGCTGCCCTGGCCCGCCTCTGTAGCGAGATCGATGGGCTTGAGGCCCAGCGGGCAAAGCTCGGCGAGCAGGCGGAACAGGTGGAGCACCTTCGCGAGGGGCTGCAGACAGCGCGGGAGATCTACAGCTTGCGTGAGCGAGCAATGGATCTGGTCAAAGAAATCGACCGATTGGAGCAGGACCTGGCCCAAATCGAGAAGCTCCGCGATGAAACGCTGCCTGAACTGGCGAAAGAACGCGAAGCTGTGCAACTGCTGCGAGATCGCCTGGCGCGAGCGGCTGACCTTGAAAGGGCTCATCAAGATTGGCAAGCCCAGGCAGCCGAGCTGGACGGCCGGCTGGCCGCGCTTACGGAAACGCGTGAAGAATTGGCAGCGATGCAGGCCCGCGAACGCGAATTGCGCGACACCATCAGTGAGGAGCAGGCCCGACTCGAGCAGGCAGGCTATCTCGCGAACGCATATCGGATCCGCGAAGCGCTTCGGGAGTGGATCGCCGCTCAGGAGGCGATGGAGACGCCGGCCAGCCAGGCTGCGGCCCTCAGCGAGGCTCGCGAGCAGCAGGGCGCCATGAGCCGCCGGCTGCGTTGGGAAGTCCTTGGCCTCGGAGCGGGTGTCGCTCTGGCGGTCACTTCGGCTGGGCTCAGTGCAAGTCTGCTGACCGGGACAGCATCGCAGTTGGAAGTCGGACTCCTGGTTGCCGCTGGGCTGCTTCTGGCGATCCTGGTATGGCGCGTTCTTGGCGCCACCCAGACTCTCAGCAGAGTGGCAGAACAGATTGGCTGGCTGGAGGGGGAGCAGAAGGCCCGTGAAGCCGCCGCCGCGCAGAACCAGGCCAAATCGGAGGCCGCGGAACAACGCCTCCGCGATCTCAACGCCATCGTTCCCAGCACGACGGAGCGCGGCCGGCAGGCAATTACCGAGCTTGACGAACGCCTGGTAGACCGGTCCCCCGAGGCCCTCCAATCCGGTGTGGATGCAGCACGTGAGCGCCTGGCAAGCGCCAAGGCGCTGCACGAGGAAACCGCGCGCGAGATGGAGCGGCTCAAACAGGCAATAGGCGATGTCGATGTACCGGCGCTTCAGAAACAGTGGCAGGAAACACGTCGTCAGGTCACGGAAACCGAAGCGGCTTTGCAAACCCAGCAGGATCGGGCAACACAATTGGCTGAGGCACTCCGTCTCGAGCTTGACCCAGGCCTGATTGAGGGCCGCCTTGGAGCTCTGGAAAACGAGATCAGGAACGTGGAGCGGCGAATTGCCAGTGCCGAGAAAAACGAGAAGGAGCTAGCGCGCCGCCAGGACGACCTCGGCGAGCTGTGGAGTCGCATCGGGTCCCTGTACAGCGGTCTGTCGGGATTGGACGTGAAACTGCCGGCGTGGAACCGCGACAGTGCAGCCGAGGTGATCACCATCGCCGGTCAGACCTTGCGACGTGCCTACGAAGAGGCCGGCGGTGATCGGGTGAGGCAGGAGCTCCAGCAGATTCAGACGGCCATCGGCCGGAAAGAGGGCGAACGCAACACGCGACGTGAGCAGGCGAACACCCACCTGGCCCAGGTTCGGTTTCACATGCATCGCCTGGAACTGTCCGACGAGTTCTCCGACGACCCGACCGACGACGATCTGGAATCCTGGGTGGAGCGCATTGCTCATCTCGATGTCGAGGACGAGCAGGTTCTGCGGGACGAACGGGACGAACTGCGGGAGCGGGTCGGCTATCTGCGCGAGCAGCGACAGGCGCTGGAATCAACGCTGGGTCTCGAGGGTGAGGTTCTGGACGTTGAGGAGACCCAGGCGGCACTGAAAGCCAAACAACGTGAACTGCAGGTCCGCCAGAAGGCTCAGGAAATTGTCGAGTTGACACGCCGGCGCGTCGTGGAGCAGATTCTACCCAACACCATGGAGCATATGCGAAAGGTATTGCCGGTGTTGACCATGCAGCGGTACTACGACGCTGAATTGACCCAGGACTACCGGATTCGGGTGTGGGATGAGCGGGCCGGCCTGCTCGCGCGCGGCGCGCAGGCAAGCCAGGGGGGCGATTGGAAAGAGAAGAACATCTTCAGTGGTGGGACCAAAGATCAGTTCTCGCTGGCGCTACGACTGGCGTTCGCCCTGGCTACGCTACCCGAGGAGCGGGGTTCGGCGCCCTCGTTTATTTTCTTGGACGAACCCCTCAGCTCTTTCGACAACGAGCGTGCAAGAGCACTGCTCCATCTACTGACCGAAGGAGAGATCGCCCAGAGCTTCGACCAAATCTTTCTGATCAGCCACGTCCGGGTCAATCCCGAGCTGTTCAACTACCACATCACCATCGATCAGGGCCGCATCGTCGAGTCCGATCTGCCCAATTGAGCAGGGGTGCGGGGGTGCAAGGGAGCTGGGGTGAAATACCTCTGCTCCCCTGCCCCCATGCTCCCTAGCTCCCCTGCTCAGGTACGGCGGACGTCGCCACTGGTGAGCCGGCCATCCACTCACCACAAGACATGGACAGCCCAGGTCCCCTGACCCGGTTCTCCGACAAACTGCTAGTCTCCAATCTCGAATCGCTCTACCACTCCATCAGCTTCCAGATTTCTGGCTGCAAATCGCCGGCCTCCTCCCCGATCTCGGCAAAGATGGTCACGGCCTGTGTCAGGTGAGACATGGCGGCCTCGGATTGGCCGGCGGCGTGAAGCAGATCGGCCAGGTTGTTGTGGAGCGCCGCTTCGCGGTGGCGATCCCCCTGGGAGGCGCACACGTACAAGGCGGTTTCGGTCAGCTCAAGCGCTCGCTCAATCTTGCCACCATCCCCGAAGACCAGAGCCAGGTTGTTGAGAGCGGCCACACGGGCTGCGGGATCATCCAGCGTCTCCGCGATGGCCAGACTGTGTTCCAGGTGGTGGCGTGCCCGAGCCAGATCGTCCTGGCTCCGGGCCAGGATGCCCAGGATGTTGTGGGCCTGGGCAAGGGCGCGGGTATCGCCGGCTGTTTCAGCCAGGTCCAGTGCCTGGCGCGCCAGCTCCAGCGCCCGCTCGGTCTGACCCCGGTGATGGGCCGTCAGGCTCCAGTCGGCGTGTAGCCGGGCGCGCTCGCCGGCCGGCCCCGTCTCCTCGTGCAGCATCAGGGCAGCCTGGAAATGGCTCTCTGCCGGCTCCCATTCCCCACGGCGGTGGTAGACCTTTCCCAGCTTGTGCTCCACTCTGGCCAGGTTGCCTGGATCACAGAGGGCGGCCGCCGTTTTGTAGGACGTCAGTGCCGCCCCGTACTCCCCCAAGAGGGTTTGCAGATCGCCGATTGCCTCTTGCAACATGGCAGTCTTTGGATGCCCTAGCGCCAGTGCTGAGCGGAAATGGCTTAGTGCTTCGGTGCTGGCGAACAGGCTGCGCGCGTGCTCGCCGGCCAACCGATAGTGCTCCGCCGCCTTTGCATCTTCCCCCGCCAGTTGGAAGTGATGGGCGATCTGACTGGCGATGGGGCCGGCTTCGCGGCGGCCTCGGCCAGGGCTGGCAAGAGCCTCAGCGACGCGCCGGTGTAGGAGTCGCCGGCGGACCAGGCTGGTCTCTTCGTACACTAGCGTGCGCAGCTTTTCATGGGTGAAGTCATACTGAAGAGTGGAGATCAGGGCCGCGCGACGGTCAATACTTCGGCTGGGCTCAGTACAAGTCTCCAATCTCCAATCTCTAGTCTCCAAGGGTGAAGCCTCACGAACCAACCCTTGCGCCATCAACCCTTCCAGGGCTGTCACGGCTTCCTCTTCACCGCGCCCGCTGGCTGCACGCAAGGTGTCGAAATCGAAAGACCGCCCGATGACGGCCGCCGTGGTGAGCAATTGCCAGCCGGTCTCGTTGACCCCGGCCAGACGCGAATGGAGCAGGTCGCGCACGCTGCCAGGCAGCGGCCAGTCTGCCCCGCCAGGGGCTGCATCCTTGGACATCACCGCCAGGTACTCTGCCAGGAAGAAAGGCAGCCCTTCTGTCTCTCGATACAGACGTTCGCCGATCTCCCGGGGCAGTCCCTGCGCGGCGGCGGACCGTACCAACTGTTCTACGTCGGTCTGGCTCAAGCGCGAGAGGGACAGGTGCGTCCCCATGCCGGCTCGCTGCGCTTCTGCCAGCAGGTGGTGTAAGCGGTGGCCGGCCGATACATGTTCACCGCGCCAGGCGACCAGGATGCACAGCGGTCGTCCGCGTAGCCGCCGCACCAGGTAGGTCAGCAGGTCCAGGGAAGCTTCGTCGGCCCAATGGAGGTCATCGAAGAAGAGGACGCCTGGCGGCACACCGCCGCAGAGCGCCAGGACAACCTGGCTGATTCCCTCGAAGAAGCGGCTCTGCGCACCCGGACTGTCCAGCGGCGGGGCCGGCGGCAGTTCGGGATAATGGTCGGCCAGTTCAGACAGCAGACGGGCGGTTTCACTCAGCCAGTGGCGTGGTACCTCCGCCAGCCGGCCGGCAAGATCTGGTTGATCGACAGCCGCCCGCAGGCCTTCAATGAAGGGGCCATAGGCCAGGTGGGTTTCGCCTTCGTAGCAGCGCGCTGCGACTGTCGCGCCTCCCTGGGCCCGAACATGGGCCAGGAACTCCTCGGCCAGGCGGGTCTTGCCGATGCCGGCTTCCCCTTCCAGCACCACAAAATGGCCGTCGGTGTTGATGGCACCATAGGCTCTCAGGAACGCCGTCCGTTCCTGTGCGCGTCCCACCAGTGGCAGCAGGGGAGCGAGGGTATGGGGGTGCAGAGGTCCATCTTGAGCAAGGGTGCTGGGGGGCTGGAGTGCAGGGGGGATCTCTCCGCCCCCTCTACTCCACACGCCCACGCTCCCGTGCTCCCATGCGCCCCGGCCCCTCTGCTCCTTGATGGCTTCGTAGAGTTGGGTGGTCTCCTCCAGTGGGGGTACG
>JBHIAO010000306.1:0-7053 GCA_046758565.1 Anaerolineae bacterium | reverse complement strand
TTACGTTTCACGTTTTACGCAGTTTGGTTGCGGCCAAAGGCTGCGTTAAGCTTTGGAACGCAAGTATCCCAATGCCAACCGGGAATGGATCTGGCAGTACGTGTTCCCCGCCACCCAACGATCCAAAGACCCGCGTACGGGGGCCGTGCGCCGGCATCACATCCACGAGAGCGGCCTGCAAAAGTCGGTCAGAAAAGCCGCTCGCCTGGCCGGCATCAACAAGCGCGTCACCTGTCACACCTTCAGGCATTCCTTCGCGACGCATCTGCTTGAAGATGGCTACGATATCAGGACGGTTCAGGAGTTACTCGGACACAAAGACGTGAAAACGACGATGATCTACACCCACGTCCTCAATCGAGGTGGCCTGGCGGTGCGCAGCCCGCTGGATGATTGATGCCGGTCGACGGCTGCAGGGACGCCGGCCACGTACGTTTCTTTGTAGAGTGGCCGGCCTTCCAGACTCAGGTCCGGGCTGCTTACCCTATGGTGAAATGGCAAAAACTCACTGAGAAAAAGGGACCGAGATTTTGACAGCGCGCGAAGGACCCGCTACACTTGTACACACGCGTGATCAGAGTTGCTGAGGTAATGAGTTCCGCTGCATGAGGTCGGCTGAGCCGAGGAGCTCGTAGAACGTAATGCGTAAAACGTATCGTAAGCCAAAACGCGTGCTGCTGTTGGCCACGCCCGCCACTTATGGCGCGCGTTCCTTCGCGGCCGCCGCCAGGAAGTTGGGTCTCGAGGTCGTCTCCGGGATCGATATGCCAGAGCAACTCACCCAGCACTGGCATGTGCCCCTGGCCCTCGATTTCAGCGACCCCGAGCAGGCAACGCGCAAGATCGTTGACTACGCCCGGGAAAGACCGCTGGATGCGATCCTCTCCGTCGATGACAGCGCAACCCTGATCGCGGCACAGGCCAGTGCGGCTCTCTCGCTGCCCCACAACGCACCCGAGGCTGCCCTCGCGGCTCGCAACAAGCATCGCATGCGCGAGCTCCTGGGCGCCGGCGGTGTGCCCAGCCCAGAGTTCAAGCTTTTCTCAGCCGGCGACGACCCGGCGTGTGTCGCCATGCAGGTGGACTACCCCTGCGTGGTCAAGCCGTTGCTGCTCTCGGGCAGTCGTGGCGTGATCCGCGCCGACAACCCAGATGAGTTTGTCCTGGCATTCACGCGCCTGGCCCGCATGCTTCCGCCGCCCGACGGCATGCCTGCGGCGCACCAGATTCTCGTGGAACGTTTCATCCCTGGCGATGAAGTTGCACTGGAGGGACTTCTCACCGACGACGTGCTTCGCGTGCTAGCCCTGTTCGACAAGCCAGATCCGCTAGATGGCCCATTCTTTGAGGAGACGATTTACGTAACACCGTCGCGCCTGCCTGGATCCACGCAAAAAGTGATTGCCGTGTGTACTCAGCAAGCTGCGCGGGCGCTGGGCCTTCGACACGGGCCAGTGCACGCGGAGCTGAGGATCAACGAGGCCGGCCCGTGGATTATCGAAGTCGCAGGGCGCTCCATCGGCGGCCTATGCTCAAACGTTCTGCGGTTTGGGATCGACACCTGTCTGGAGGAGATTGTTCTGCGCCATGCCGTCGGCATGGAGATTGAGTCGCTGGAGCGGGAGAGACGGGCCGCCGGTGTGATGATGATCCCGATTCCGGAGGCCGGCATCCTCCGCGGTGTGCATGGGATCGGAGCCGCCGAGGCGGAGCCGGGGGTCGAATCGGTTGAAATCACGGCGAAGCTACACTACCCGCTGGTGCCGCTGCCGGAAGGGGATAGCTATCTCGGCTTCATCTTCGCCCGAGGCGATGCGCCGGCAACGGTCGAGGCAGCGTTGCGGGAGGCACACAAGAGGCTGGAGTTCGAGATCCAGGAGGAACTGCCGGTGCTTCAGTAGAGATTAGATATTGGATATTGGAGATTGGGGTTTGCGACTGATAAAGCAATCTCCAATATCCAATCTCTAATCTCTACTTATTTGCGCTGCGGTGCCGGCGGACCGCCCCCCTTACCCTGCGGTATCGGTGGACCGCCCCCCTTACCCTGCGGACCTGGCGGACCCCCTTTGCCTTGCGGTCCCAGACCACCCGGCTGGTCTTCGGGGATCCAGCCTTCGGGCAAATGAGCCTGATCGGCGAAGAGGAAAGCTTCCATCTCTTGCATCAGGAACTGCTTCGCTGCAGGATCAGCCAGGTTAAGTCCGTAGTGGTTGATAATCAACGTCTGCTGTTCGCGCCACATATCAAAGGCGTGTCTGGAGACGTTTTCGAAAATGCGCTGGCCCAGTTCACCGGGAAACGGTGGCCGCTCCAATCCGGGCAATTCGCGCCCGAGTTTCACACATTGTACCATACGCGATTGTTTGGGTTGTGGTTCCATCACTTCATCAGGTTGAGTCACATCGTCGTTCGTGCTATCATCATCTTCCGTGCTCTTGGCACCCGTAAAGCGATCAAAGACACCTTTCAAGTCATCCCATATCGGAGCCATAACATGCCACCTTCCCACGCCGGACCACATCAGCCAGTCATCAGTGACCACTGATTATAGAGGCCATTCCGCCGATGTCCAAATTGCGACCTCAACGGACAGCACCGCGAGAGGGTCCGAGCCTGGTGTTCATGGGCATGCGTGGGGTGTTCTCCCGCATCCCCCTGGCTCGCCTCATTGCTGAAGGGATCACCGTGCAGGCTGTTGTCGTGCCGGCCACCCCAACCCATGAGCTGGCCGCCGCCCCCGTGAAACGACTCATGCCAGAGCCCAATCCATCCGAAGTGCCGCTACTCACTCCATTTGTCAGCCCGAATATCACACACCTGGCCTGGCAACATGGGATTCCGGTACTCGAAGTCACCCGGCTGGCTGACCCAGAGACGCTATCCACTCTAGCATCGTATCAGTCTGATGTAGTGTGTGTCGCCTGCTTCAACCAGCGATTTCCGCCGGCCCTTCTCACGCTGCCGCGGTACGGGTGTCTGAACCTGCATCCTTCGATGCTGCCGGCGTATCGAGGTCCAGTGCCGCTTTTCTGGGCCTTCCGGAACAGTGAGCGTGGAACCGGCGTCACGGTCCATCTCATGGATGAGGGCATAGACACCGGCGATGTTCTGCTGCAGGAGCGTATCGAAATTCCCGAAGGAATTTTCGGTCACGTGCTGGAGGAACAATGTGCGTCCCTGGGTGCCGAGCTCATGGTACAGGCCGTTCAGTTGCTGTGGGCCGGCACGGCTCGGCCGACGAAACAGCCCGACGAAAACAGCAGTTACTACCCCTGGCCATCAGCCGAGGATTTCCGGATTTCGCCGACCTTGTCGGCGCGGTGGGCGTTTAACTTCATTCGTGGCGTGGCCTATATGAACGGCCCGTTGGAAATCCACGTCGCGGGAGAACGCTTCCCGGTTCGAGACGCCGTGTCCTACACGCCGGCTGGTACCCAGGCCAGCCCTTTCGTCCAGGATGGTTTCGACCTATGGGTTCAATGCACTCCGGGCATTTTGCACGTAAAGCTCCAATCTACTCCTTTAGCAGGCCGCGCTGACGGTAGTCCCGTACCGAGTCCTCCAGCCAGGTCTGCGTAGCCGGCCCGTGTATTAGCTTCGGCAGGGCGGTCTCCAAATCGTCAGGCTCGATGACCACCAGCCATCCCTCGCCGTACGGGTCGCTGTTCACCAGGTCCGGTTGCTGCATCACTTTCTCGTTGATCTCAACCAGAGTGCCGCCGACGGGTGCTCGCAGCGGACCCACGTATTTGCCGGCCTCGACGGTGCCGAAGGGCCGGCCTGCGGCAACGCTTCGGCCAGGGGGCTTGAGCCGCACGTGGCGTAGTCGCTCTGCTGACATCTGGGCCAATTCGTCCAGGCCAACGCGGATTTGGTCCGCCTCTACTCGCACCCAAAGATGATTCTCTGGGTGGTAGTAGAGTTCGTCCGGCAGATGAAAGCCCTCAAATATCGCCATGGTGATCCTCCAATGCCTGAGCAACGACTTGCACTGTAGTTGAGCAACTGCCGCCATCACGCTGCCCCCGCCTGTAGGCTGACCTCTGCAGCGTGGTACGAGCTCCGCACCAGCGGGCCGGCCACCACAGCCCGGAACCCCATGGCTTCTCCCACCTGGCGATACCAGGCGAACTCGGCCGGCGAGATGTACTCGGCCACCGGCAAGTGCCGAGAGGTCGGCCGCAGGTATTGCCCCAGGGTCAGGATGTCGCATCCGACTCGTCGCAGGTCCTGCATGGCTGTCACCACCTCACCTCGCGTCTCCCCCAGGCCCAGCATCAGACCCGATTTGGTTGTCAGGCCGGCGTTCCTGGCCCACGCCAGCAGCCCGAGGGAACGCGGGTAGCCGGCACGCGGTTGTACCAGGGGGAACAGCCGACGCACGGTCTCCAGGTTATGTCCGAAAACATCGGGCCGGGCGTCGACGACGGTCCGCAGGGCAGCCAGGGAGCCGTCGAAGTCGGACACCAACACCTCAACGCCAGCGCCCGGGCAGCGTCTGCGCACAGCCTGGATGGTCGCAGCGAAGTGCCCCGCCCCGCCGTCCGGCAGGTCGTCCCGGGTGACCGAGGTAATCACCACATGGCGCAGGCCCAGGCGCGCTGCCGCCTGTGCGACGCGGTCCGGTTCCTGTGGGTTAGGGGGCCGGGGTCGGCCGGGTGTCACTGCACAAAACCGGCAGTGCCGGGTGCAGATGTCCCCTAGAATCATGAATGTAGCCGTGCCACTTCCCCAACACTCCCCGATGTTCGGGCAAAGGGCCTCCCGACACACAGTGTCCAGGCGCAGCCCGTCGAGCAGGCCGGCCAGCGCTTCCACCCTGTCGCCCATAGGCGCCCTGGCCCGGAGCCAGGGTGCATGTCTGATCCCCGACTCGACCTGCACCTCGAAGACACGGGCGAAGGCGCGGATGAAGGCCCTCTCTACGGCCGCCAGATCGACGGGGCGGCCCAGCTCGTGCGCCATGGAGGTCACCCCCTTGTCCGCGAGACCGCAGGGGACGATCAGCGAGAAATGCTCCATGCGTGGGTTCACGTTGAGGGCCAGGCCGTGGGTGGTCACGCCATGGCGCACGGCCACGCCTATGGCCGCGATCTTCTCCTGTCCAACCCACGCGCCGGGGTGACCCGGTAGCCGGCCGGCGCGGATGCCGTACTCCTGCAACACGTCGATGGCCGTCTGCTCCAGCCGGCGCACGTAGACGTGCAGGTCATCCGACAGTCTGAGGATGGGATAGGCGACCAGTTGCCCCGGGCCGTGGTACGTCGCTCGACCACCACGGTCGGTCTGGTGCAGCTCCACGCCGTGGCGGCGCAATCCAGCCGGCGAGCCCCGCAGATCCTCCACGCCACCTCCGCGCCCCAGGGTCACCACCGGGAAGTGCTCCACCAAGAGGAGCAGGTCACCGATGGTCTCCTGCCGGCGAGCTTCGGCGAGTCGCTCCATGAGACCCAGCGCCCATCGGTATGAAAGTTGACCTAGACGTATGACTGATACTCGTTCCATACCGAAAAAGACCCGTGGTAAGGTTACCACTTGGGTAGGTACAGCGCCTGCCCGAGAATCGCCCGGGCAGCCTCCGGCAGGGTCTCAGACAACGTGGGGTGACCCCGGACCGCCCAGGCGAGATCCTCCGCCAGGGTTTCGAGCTGGATGGCCAGGGAGGCCTCGGCGATGAGTTCTGTGGCCTGCGGGCCGACGATGTGCACGCCAAGGACGCGGCCGTATTCTGCCTCGCTGACAATCTTGACCCCGCCCTGTGTATCGCCGGCCGCCAGCGCCCGGGCGTTAATGTCGAAGGGGATGTTGCTGACCTCTACCTGATAGCCTTCGTCTTCGGCCTGATCCTCGGTCAGGCCTACGCAGGCCACTTCGGGGACGGTGTAGGCGCAGCGGGGTACAGCCCGGTAGTCCATCCGGCGCGATCGTCCCATGGCGTTCTCCGCAGCCACCAGGCCCTGGGCCGTGGCCAGGTGGGAGAACATGGGCGGGCCGGTGACATCGCCCACGGCGTAGACACCCGGCAGGTTGGTCTGCATGCGGTCATCCACGGCGATGGCATCATCACTTCGGCTACGCTCAGTACAAGTCTGGAGCCGGACGCCGGCTTCGTCCAGCCCCAGATCCGTGATGGCCGGCTCCCGCCGCATCCACAAGACCTGATCCGTGCTGACGTCCGTCCCACCGTTTCGGCCAGCAACGGTGGCCACCAGACGACCGTTCTCCCGTCGCACCGCGCGCAGGCTGGTTCTGGTGAGCAGCTCGATTCCCCGTTCCTGCATGCTGGCCGCCAGCCGCTGCCCCACCTCGTAGTCCTCATCAGGTAGGGGCTGCATCGCCTCCATCACCATGGTGACCTGGCTACCCAGGAGGTGGAACAGGATGCTGAACTCGCACTCCACAGGTCCATCCCCTACCACGAGCAGCGAGGCCGGCACCTCTTTCAGCTCCAGGGCCTGCTGAGGGTTGACAGAAGCTTCGAAATCCGACGGTGGTGTAGCCAAGCGGGCACCTGTAGCGATCACCACTGCACTAGCCTCTATCCTTTGGCCATTCACCTCCACATGGCCAGGGCCGAGAAGGCGTGCGCTCCCCTGGACGACCTCGACGGAGTAGCTCGCCAACAGGCCGGCCATCCCCTCCCGCAGCTCCTGGACGATGGCGTCCTTGCGAGCCATGACTTGGTCCAGGTGCAGCCTGGGGGCGTCGGCTTCAATGCCCCATTCGCCGGCGCGCCGGATCTGATCCACCAGCCTGGCACTGGCGAGAAATGTGTGAAAGGGGACGCAATTGCGGTTCACGCAGTTGCCACCCAGCTCGGAACGCTCAACTAGGGTGACTTGTCCGCCGAGCTGTGCCGCGCGCATGGCGGTTGCAGTCCCTCCTGGTCCGCCACCGATGACGATGAGGTCTGTCATAGGCTTTCTTCTCAGCTCTGACGCTGGCGGTTGAAACCGTGCCTACCGTTGGAAAGTCGGCCTTCGCCGACTGGAACCCCAACCGACGAAGATCGGTTTCGCAGATGTTGCCGCGAATTCATTCGCCAGGCGC
>JBHIAO010000305.1:0-7057 GCA_046758565.1 Anaerolineae bacterium | reverse complement strand
AGGATTGGTATAATCTTGCTGGCCGCAGCGCTGTTCGTAAGTGGTTTAGTACTGGGGAGCATAGGTCTCACCAGCGATGTTCTTGCCCAACCACCTCAACCGGTGAGTCACGAGACGGATTTCCTCGTTCCGGTCTTGACACTAGACGACGTTCAAAGCGCTGTCGACCTTCAATGGCATCATTTTCCGCGGCTCTTCACTGGTAGCGCCGATGACGCCGATTTCCAGACTGCATTGGGCAACGCCGTTACAGCAGCTCGAGACTATGACTGGGGTGAAGGCGACGAGGGTGTCGATCTGGAGATCCGGTATCGAGTGGTCAATATACGGGGCAGTGCGGGTAATAGCGAGACGCCAGGCATCGTGGTTACCATCTTGGCAGGTTTGGTGAGGGAAGAGCTGCCTGGTGTTCAATAGTGGAGACGAATTCGGTATGGATAGGGGTCGGTTGCCGGCGGGCGTACATCGGGAACACGTCGAGCACACGTACGTTACTCGATGTACTGTGCCGTCGTCGCTAAAAGTGCGAGCTCGAAACCGACCCTCGTGGGTGGACATATCCTCCTTGCTGTGCAAGCGGGCATGTAAGCCTGGGATACTCTCCTTTCTCGAGCCGGCCGGCGACGTGGCGAGGGCGTTGCCGGCCAGTTCTTTCTCGTAGAATCGCGGTGTCTGGGCGCGATGGCAGTTTGCACTGCATTGGCCCGATGTCTGCCTTCTCTTCACGGCCTGGCCGACGTGTTGCGGTGCTTACAGTGGCCGGCTTTCTGCTTTGCGTGCAGCGTAGCCGTGACAGTCTCGTGACAGGGAATGGAGATTATGTATCTGAAAGGAGGGGGCAGATGGCGAGGAAGAAGGTCTGCGTCTGCTGCAAGAGTATCTACGAAGAAAGCATGGACAAAATCAGTATCTTGTGCCCTATCTGCCGGCGAGCCGGCTGCGATGGGATGTCACAATGCAAATATTGGCGGGACGCAAGAGGGATGCACTGGGAGCGAAGGCGGGCTGTGGCCGCAGGAATGGATGCCTTGGCCAGCTTCGTTGCTCCAGGAAAGCCAAAGGGCTAACGAGCAAGGAAGCATTATACTGTTCGATCAATGTGTTCATGGTCCTCCTCTTGATGGGCCGGCCGATGCGTAGCAGCCAGCGCATTGGCCGGCCTTCTCTTTCCAGAACGGCCCATTGGCCTCGGGCTGATCGCCTGCTATTCAGTATATAGCAAGAATCCCTCAGACGCATCGGGCATCTGGGGTGAGTGGGCAATTTCGCGGGAGCTCCTCGGCCCATCAGCCCAGGTCCAACACCCAGATGTTGCGATCGCGGCTCTCCACGAAGGCCACGTAGCGGCCGTCCGGCGACACTTGCCAGTCGCCGTTGGCGACTTTGAAGGGGGCGATGGCCGGCTCGGTCACCCGACGCGACTCGGATGTCTCCACATCGAACTCCCACAGTTCATGAGAGACGGCCGCCGGCCTGAATGGGATAATGAGCAGCCGGCGGCTGTCGCGCCACTGATAGGCACCGAAAAGCTCGCGGCCCAGTTGGCGGCGCTCCGTGCCATCGGTGCGCACCAGCCAAGCGCCGTTCTCCGCCGGCTCATCGCTCAGCGCTACATAGTACGCCAACCAGCGACCATCTGGCGATAGGAGCCCGCCTCGCAGCCGCTCCGATCGCACCAGCTCGACTGTCGCACCGTCGATGAGTGAAAGGGTACGCAGGACCTGCTCCCGGGACTGGAGGGTTTCGCGACTGCTCAACAACAGAACATCATCAGAGATCCAGCCGGCGAAGCTTCCACGGGGTAGATTAGCAACCTGCCTGGCATTTGTGCCGTCGAGATTGGCCACCCATACCTGCGTCATGCGACGCTCGAAGGGTGCGTCGTTACTCACCTGCCAGGCGATGCGTTTCCGGCGTGGAGACAAGGAGACCGGGCGACCGCCAGCCGGCACCATCCACCGGCCGCCGCCTTTCCCTGTCGCGGGGTCAGGCAAGCGCTCGATAATCGTCGTGTCGCCGTTCAACTCGACGAGGAAGGCCATGTCCGTCGTGTAGAAACCGATACGCTCTGCGGCCAATTCCGGCGTGGGATCGGGCTGCGTCACATCCACGCCCCAGATGCCCACCGGGGCGTCGGGGGCCGGCTTGTCGATGAACAGTACCCGCCGCGAGTCCGGTGACCAGAAGGGCTGCGTGCAGCAGCCACCCGTGGTGAGCCGGCGCAGGGCCGGCATGGGGGTCGGCGACGGCAGCGGCGTAGCCGTGGCGACCGTCACTGTCTCCAATCCAGCATCGGTCGTTGGCGCCGCCGTCGTCTCAGGTACGATGCCGGTGGTCGTGGCAGTTGGCGGAGGGGGTTGCAGCGTTGGAGACGGCGCTGCGGTCGGCGGCTCATCTGGCTGAACGGCCAGCCGGGAAGGTGGCACTGGCTCCCCAATCGGTGCTGGGCCAGCCGGATCGCCGGCCGCCGGCGGGGCAACCGGCCTCGGATCGGCGGAATCAGCCTGGGGGCTGCAGCCCGTGACAGCCAGGACAACGGCCATGGCACAAACCCCGATCCACTTCGTGCCGTGCCACATGCTCAACCTAGCCATCCAACCATCCAGCCATCGAACCATCTAGCCACCCGGCCATCCAACACTCACCGCCTCCTCCAGTCTGGCGGCCAGGGATTAGCAAAGTCATTGAGCAAAGGACCTCCAATCACGGCCTCCGGCTGGTCGTCCAGATGCTGCCACTTGCGCGGAGCATCCAGGTCACGCTCGAAAGTGCGGCTAAAGGGGCCGACGAGAGCCAGGTTGTCCCAGTCGGCCTGGATCAGGATTGTCGGGTTGTACTTGCGCACGTGCCGCAGATCGCGGATCTCCAGATGCAGGTGCGGGCGACCGTAACACGTCCCGGCCGGATCACCGCTGAGGGCAACGACGTCGCCGGTTTTCACACGTTGGCCGGCTTGCAGCTTGGGCCGCTCCAGCAGATGGCCGTAGAATGAGGCATAGCCCAGGTCCGGATGGTCGATCATCAAGTTGTGAGGAGCCGAACCAAAGCTCAGATTGTCTGCAGCGAAAACCACCCCGTCGGCCATGGCCAGGAGCTCGGTGCCACAGGGAGCACTGAAATCGACGCCGAAATGGATGCCCTGACTGGCACTGTACGTGGTCTTGCGCCGGAAGTATGCGCCAGTGGTGTTGCCGTATGGCTGGGCCATCAGCCAGGTATCGGGGCCTGGTGGCTCCTTGAACGGTAAGATGAACGGCTTCGTCGCCTCGGTCTGAGCCATTGCCTGCGGGAGGGAGGCAACCGTGCCTAGCAACAGGATTAAGCTGATGAACAGGGCGACCCTCATCAACCGTCGAGATGGAGTCCGTGTCATCTCATTCATCTATGTCCGCCCGCAATTCGCAATTAACCACCTGTAATCTGCATATCTTTAGCCGGCCGTTCATAGCGTGCGACCAGGTACGCCTGCCAGCCGGCCTCGAAATCCCTCGCGGAGACGTCGAAAACCGCCGGAATGAGCGTATCCCAGGTTTCGTGCTCGCCAAGGCCCCGCACCAGTGCCCGTAACATCTCGGGGCCGTAGGTGTCCATGGCATACGCCACCATCGTTTCAGCAGCGATGAGCTGTGTCCACCGGCCTGACCGGTCCCACCGTTCACTCTTCGAGTGGGTGAGATCGGCCAGGCGCAAGGAGGTGCCTTGCTCGAGCTGCTTTCGCAGCGGCTCTTCTGCGTGATAGCGCCAGCCTGAGGGCAGCGAACTGCGGTCCCAACTCAGCCAATGGCGCGCTCCCTCGACGACTGGCCGCCATTCCGTGTTGATCTCGACATCCTCCAACGCTTCACCTACCACGCGCCGCGTGAGGGGATAGGTGATAGACTGGGTCAAGCGAGCTGCATCAGGAAGACCTTCGGGCACCGGCAACAAGGCCGGCGAAGAAACAGTCAACTTGTCCCCTGCGAACCGCCAGTCCACCACGTTGGTGCGTGGGATAATCTCGATCGTCAGCTTCTCATCGGCCGGCGGCGGTCCCAAGCCGACGTCCTGCCGCAATTTGCTGTAGAGGGTGTCTGCGTCCGCCGCCACAGCTTTGACCGCTTCGGCATCGCGCTGGTGGAATTCAAAGCGAAAGTGATCCGTCTCCAGAGTGCGCTCCACTCCCCAGAAATCGGACTGGGGCGCGGTGCGCAACCAACGCCCCTCGACCTGACGGTAGAAGCGTGTCTCACGGTAAGGTGTCGAGGTCCAGGGCACTCCGGGTTCGGTTACCAGCACTTCGATCAGTGCCAGATCACCCTGTAGTTCCACCTTCTCAATCTGCACCACAGGCGCTCGAGCATCATCGCCGGCCCAGTGACGCCTTCGGTCTTGATCTCTGCGAAATTGACGGGTCCAGCCCTCATTTGCCTGGCCGTCTATCAGGCTGTCAATCAGGGTTTCATCGCTGCTCTCCCAGGCCCAGGCCTCCACATCGATTGTCCCCTGGATGTCTGTCTTGATGCGAAAGATGTCCGCCTGATACTCGCGCCAAGAGCTGTAACCGACGATGATTACCGCCAGCACAACGACCAGCGTCAGGCCACGCAAAACACGGCCCAGGTGCCATCTCCGATCCGTTGCAGTTTGATCCGAAGTCGTTGTCTCGACCCGAGATAGCACCTCGAGCGGTTCAAAATCATCCCAATCTTCACTCTCTCCAACCTGCCAATCAAGGGTCGATTGTCCTCCAAGCATCGTCGTTCTCCCAGTACCTGCTCCGAAAACAGTTGGCTAGTTGGCTCGATGGCTGGATGGCTGGGCACTCCGCAAGCCAACAAGCCATGTTCCATTGGATCATGTACGACTTGCTCCGGCGGCTAAGATCACGGTGAACACGCTGCCCTTCCCTACCTCACTTTCGACCGTAATGGTTCCGTCCTGAGCTTCGATGAGTGTCTTAGCGATGGCGAGGCCCAGCCCGAAGCCGGCCTCCGTGCGCGCCACATCCCCCTGGTAGAAGCGCTCGAAAATGTGGGGGAGAACGGCCGGCTCAATGCCGGGGCCGGTGTCCCACACGCTGATGGCGACGCCCTCATCCACACGAGCTGTCGAGACGCTGATCTGCCCATCCGCCGGCGTATATCGAAGCGCGTTGTCGAGCAAGGTCAGCAACACCTGCTTGAGAGCGTCCCGATCACCTGTCACGGTCACATCCAGCAAATCGCCGTAGCGGACTCGGTCGGCCGAGTCGAGAAGTCTGGCCTGCCGGCACACATCCTCGATGAGTGGTTTCAGTCGAACCGGTTCGCGCTGCAAGGGCCGGCCAGCGTCGGCACGCGCGAGTACCAGGAGATCGTGGGTGAGACGGATCAACCGTTCGCCCTCGTCGACCATGTCGGCCAGGACCGCCACCCGATCCTCTGCGCTGATGGGCGGCTCGCGGCGCAGCAGTTCGAGGTTGCCCCGAATCGTCGTCAGCGGTGTGCGCAACTCGTGGGATGCATCAGCTACGAAGCGACGTTGCGCCTGAAGCGTCTCCTCCACCTGCCTGTATGCGGCCTGAAGCTCTGTCAACATCGCATTGAAGGTGGTCGCAAGCTGCCCCACCTCGTCGTTTGGGCCAGTGTAGTCGACGCGCCGGTCGAAGTCTCGCTCAGTCCCAATCACCTGGGCGGTTTGGGTAATGCGATGGATCGGGCGCAATGCCATGCCGGCCAGCACCCACCCAAACGCGAATGCAGCCAATGTGACGACACTGCTACCAATGATCAGAATGCGTTTCAATGTATTCAACGACTGATCGTAGTCGGCCAGGGACCGTCCAACCTGGACGACCCCCACAACCTTGCCTTCGTTTCTGACCGGTTTACTGTAAGTAATAAGACGTCCGTTCTCGGTGAGTGTGGTTTCGGTCCACGGCCGGCCTTTCTGGCAAGTGCGCAGGCCGGCATCGCTGAGAGGGAGGACGTAGTCACCAAGATTGGCTGTTCGGTCAACGACGTCACCGTCGAGGCTGATCGTCTGAGCATATGTTTCCGGCGCCGCGAACTTGCTGGCCGGATAATCGATGTGGTCAAGGCGAAATTTGCGCGAATCGACCAGGCGCTCGGCCTCATCGGCAAGCGTCTCTTCAAGAATGTCGAGTGTGACCCGCGACACGGTCATATACAGGACGCCACTGAACACGATCAGCGTCAAGGCCAGGAGCGCACTGTACAGCAACGTCAGACGGAGGCGAACAGACATCGTGCGTATATCAGGCCTCACGCAGCACGTACCCCACGCCACGCACCGTCTGGATCAGTCGGGGTTTCCCACCCGCTTCGGTTTTGTTACGCAGATAACCGATGTACACTTCGAGCACGTTGTCGCTGCCGCCGAAATCGTATCCCCAGACTTCTTCTAGGATGCGATCGCGCGTCAGCACCTGGCGCGGGTGACGTAGCAACAGAGAAAGCAGATCAAATTCTGTGGGCGTGAGTTCGAATTGTCGATCGCCGCGCCGTGTCTCACGGGTGACAGGATCGAGGTACAGGTCAGCGTAAGTGAGCGGCTTCTCTTTGTCCGTCGCCTCCGAGCGCCGCAAAAGGGCACGTATGCGGGCCAGGAGCTCAACCGGCGCAAAGGGTTTGACGAGGTAGTCGTCTGCCCCGCTGTCTAGTCCTTCCACACGATCCTCGACCGCATCGCGCGCGGTGAGCATCAAGATCGGCGTATCGCCGGCCGCGTGCAGGCGTTTTGCCACTTCAAGCCCGTCCAAACCGGGCATGAGCCAGTCAAGCACGACGATGTCTGGTCGTTGTGATTGTACCTTTGCCAGTGCCTCCTGCCCTTCGGCCGCCGTCACGACATGATAGCCCTCATAGGCTAACGTTCGCCGCAACATGTCAAGAAGCCGACGATCGTCGTCTACGACGAGTACCGTTGCCATATCCGAATCCTTTTCGCCGTCCGCGGTCGGATCTAGATCCCATCATGTCAGGCTAGCAGTTTGTCGGAGAACCGGGTCTGGGGACCCAGGCTGTCCATATATTGTGTGAGCTCGGGTCCCCTGACCCGATATGTGGCATCCTTGACC
>JBHIAO010000304.1:0-7086 GCA_046758565.1 Anaerolineae bacterium | reverse complement strand
GCCTGGTGAAGCCGGCACGACTGAACAAGGCCAGGTGTACCGCCCAGTCGCGGCCGGGCCGGATTCGCTCTGCTTTCGCCCTCAGCCTATCCAGCGCCGGCACCCCCACCGGCTGCGCACGCCACCTGGCTTCGCCCAGCAGCAGCGCCTGGTCCGACCAGGAGATGGCCGCCACGTCTATCTCGGTGTGGGCATCCCAGTAGCGGCCTGCGCGCTCGGGAACGAAGGGTAGCTCTTCCTGGTCCCCCGCCGTCAGCACCCAGGTCCGACACAGATCCTCGAACGCCGTGCGCCCCACAAAGGCGTTCAGTTGTCCCTCCACCTGTTGCCACACCCGTTGCATGCGCCCCTGTTCGATCCATTCCTGGTTGGGAGCCAGGAAGCGAAAGTAGAAACGTAGGTACGGATCAGCGATGCGGTAGTGCCCCTTGCGGCTGCGCTCAGGGTGGCGCACGGTGATGGGCACGGTCCGCTCCACCAGATGGAGCCCGACCAAGGTGTTTAGATACCTGCCGACGTGCGAGCGGTCCAGACCGGCGGCCCGAGCAATGTCGGAGAGCTGGCGGTGTCCGGTGCCGACAGCCTGGAGTACGGCCAGATGGTTGCGCGGTTGGTTGATTTCATCCTGGATGAGAAAGTATGGCTCGTTCTGAAAGAGGCTGACCTCGGAGAGAATGCGCTCCCGGATGTTGCTTTCCACCGGCTGGCGGTCATCGAAGGTGCGCAGGTAGGCCGGCACGCCACCCAGGACAGCATAGACGGTGACCCGTTGCACAGCGCTGTAGCGAGGGAAGAACTCGGCCAGGGCGTAGAAGGGAAGTGGCCGTAGAAGCATTTTGCCAGTGGCCCGGCCATAGAGAGGGGCGCGGTAACTCAGCATCTCCTGCTCGACCATGCCGATGCGACTGCCGGCGGCCACCAGGAAGAGGTTGGTATGTTGCAGGTCGTGGTCCCAGACCAGTTGCAGGGTGGAGGAAAGGCTGGGATCGGCGGCAAAGGCGTAGGGCAGTTCATCCAGGATGAGGAGCAAGCGTTCATCGGCCGCCAGATGGCCGGCCTGGCGCAGGGCCATCTCCCATGAGGGGAAACTGAAGGCCGAGTCGACGGGAGCTGCGGGATGTTCGTGGCGATAGATGGCCTGGGAGAAATCACGCAACAGATTGGTCGTGGATGTCCGCCGTGCAACCCAGTAGATGGCCGGCTTGTCGGCGGCCCAGCGCAGCAGGAGCGCTGTCTTGCCGACACGCCGCCGGCCGTACAGGACAAGGAACTGGGTGCCGGGCCGCTGCCACATGGCGTCCAGGGCAGTGAGTTCCTGTTCGCGGTTTACGAACTTCATGAGCTATCTCCATTGGTGGCACGCGTGGTAAGTTACCAGACTTGCCACTTATGGTATCACGGAATCGTGGGGCGGTCAATACAGGGCAATCGCATCTTAATTCGCCAGTCCTGCTAGCACTTTGAGGAGGTAGTCCTCACGGACAACAAGAAGGACAAGAAGCGGCCGCCCGACCGGCGCATCGGTGGCATGTGCCCGCTGGAGTTGGCCGGCTACGAGGTGCGCAAGCTGCCCATCGCGCACATCTGTCGCGGCCAGCTCCTCGGCTGGCCGGTCGAAGCTATAGAGGAGCTTGTCCCCAACGGGTAACGCTCCCTGACCCATGTTTGCCCCGACCCCCGGTATGTGCTATACTGTCTTAGACAGTTGCTCGTTGTGGAACAGCCCGCACAAGCTGTAGAGGTGTGACGATGCCTTCTCCCTTTCCCGGCATGGACCCATATCTGGAAGACTATTTGTGGCCGGACGTGCATCACGCTTTGGCTGAGGAAATTCGGCGACAACTGGTCCCTCAACTCAGACCCCGCTACGTAGCGCGTATTGCTCTCCGCTTCGTAGCTGAGGAAGCCGAGGGTGTCGAAACCATCGCGGTGCCCCTGCCGGACGTCGAGGTCTTGCCCGGCCCCGACGCGGAGCAGTTGACGCGCGAGCCGGCGGCCAACGCCATAGCGGAACTTCTGCAGGCAGTCGGCCGGCGTTGACAGCTATCTCCGCTAACCTCCGCGACCCGGCGGAGTTTGCACCCCGCTTATCCGCGACTCTTCTCAACCACCAGAAAATGCGACAACCCAAACACCCGCAGTGGTGTCGATTCCAGTGTGTAGGTGACGGCCCGCAGCAGCCGGCCCAACGCCGGCCGGCGGGCCGTGATCTTGTCATAGCCAGGGTAGATCTGTGTGTGAACGATCACGCGGTGGTCGAGGCCGGCGAAGAGTCGGCGCAGGCCGGCCCTCGTGTAGGCCCGCACATGGGGTGCCAGGCGTTTGCGCAGAGGCTCGGGCAGGTAGTTAATCAGCGGGATATTGCCGAAATGGTATTCACCGTTCCAGTAGAAGCCATGCGTTTCGAAGGGGTACAGGCGGTTGGGGACGAAGATGACGACGCGGCCACCCAGCACCAGCACCCGCCACGCCTCATGCACAGCCCGGCGATCATCCGTGACGTGTTCCAGCACCTCATGGAAGAGGACGACATCGAAGCTGGCGTCGGGGAAGGGCAGCCCTTCGGCGGCCGAAACGGCGAGGTTGGGCAGCGCCCGGGCGCCTTCGGCCACGCGGTCCAGGTCGATGTCGATACCGGCCACGTAAGACGCGTGCTCGCGGATACGTCGCACGTAGGTGCCGGTGCCACAGCCGTCCACCAAGACGCGCCGGCCGGCCAGCGGGGCGTACCGCTGAATCAACTCGAACCGCCGTTCCTGGCCGAAACGCCAGACGAGGCTGGGGACGCCGAGCGTTGCACTCTTGTGTTCGTGTATCATTCAAGTCAGGGGGCCGAGACCTGGTCGTCGCTCTGCAACTGGATCACCTGGCCGCCGGCCATTGTGCGAAAGCGTTTCTTCATCTCTACGATGCCCCAGGGACACTTATGTCCCCGGGCGTCGATCACCACATCTGCTTGCATCGGATCACCTCGCTCTTCCTCCCACAGGGTGGGCTGTGGGTGGACATGGGACGTTGACGCTCATCGCCGGGGGACCACGCGGCGGAACAGGAACAGTCCTGCCAGTCCAAGGTTGAACAGCGGACCCGGCAGCCGCGCTGGGGCATGGTACACCTTGCCCGGGTTCATGATACCTAGAGGATCAAGCCGTTGCTTGCGGCACCGCCACTCGGCCAGCTCGGCCGGGGGGTAGGCACCCAGGTAGGGTGTGTTCCAGGCTCCCAGGCCGTAGGGCCGCCCGCCCAGGCGTAGGCCGATGATCATGATTTGGCGGGTCAGGCTGAGATCCAGCAGGTAACTCAGGGTCTGTCGCTCGTCGG
Source organism: Anaerolineae bacterium (assembly GCA_046758565.1). Lineage (GTDB taxonomy): Bacteria > Chloroflexota > Anaerolineae > Epilineales > JAANWY01 > JBHIAO01. The sequence goes on along the minus strand of JBHIAO010000304.1, from coordinate 3,765 downwards.
CTGGGAAAAATGAGGTGACGTCACCTACCTTGCGGGCCAGCGTTGCATAGGTGTAGATGGGGAGCCCGAGGCGCCGGCCCAGCCGCTCCACTTCTGTGGCGAACGCCGCCAGTCGATCGTTGGGCAGGAGCAGCTCCGCGCCCAGCAGGGTGGGGCCGGCCCGCTTAGCGCGCAGGTCGGAGAAACGATCGGCCCAGTCTTCCTCGGCCAGCGCCGGCGCCAACATCTCGCCTCCATGGGCAGCCGCCAGCCGGGACACAGCTTCGGCGCCGGCCATCACTTCATCTCGATCCCCAGCGTAGTCCACCCGCAGGGTGTGTGCCCATTTCGGATTTCGGATACTTCGGCTGGGCTCAGCACAAGTTTCGGATTTCGGATTGTGGTTCGACGGCTGTGAATTGAAACCGGCCTTTGCCAGCACCTGATAGAAAGTCGCGTGGGCAAAATGCAGGTTGTAGGGCGTGGGTGAAGTACCGATCAGTGCCAAGGATGCACGCTGAAGCGCATTCAGATCACGGAAGGCGATGAGGTGATGTCCTTCGGCCTGAGGCATGGGGCGCACGCTGAGCTCCAACCGGGTGACGACCCCCAGCGTACCCTCGGAGCCGGCAAACCAGCTCAACGGCGGATCCGAGTCCCGGGTCAACGTCACGACCTGGCCGTTGGGCAGCACGACGTCGGCGCAGGTCACCAGGTCAGCCAGGAGGCCATGCTTGAGGCTGCCTACTCCGAGCCCCATCATGTTGAACCAGCCCCCGACGGTGGCACCTGGCGCGCTGGTGGGGTAGGTTTTGACAGCGTAGCCGTGGCTGTACCGCAGCTCCTGGTCCAGCTCTAACCAGCGGGTGGCCGGCAATACGGCGACCGTCTCCGACTCCCGGTCGAAGGATACCAGCCCACGCAGGCCATTCAGATCCAGGAGAATCCCACCCTGGGCCGGCACAGTGTTGTAATAGGCAGTGCTGGCCGCCGCTCGGGGGGTTACTGGCAGGCGCTGCTCATGGGCGTAGCGGATCACGGCCGCCACCTCTTCGCTGGTGCTAGGCCGGACCACCACGTCGGGCAGCGTGCGGAAAACCTTCTGGGAGAGCCAGCCAGGCACTGGGGCCAGGTCGTGCCGGTAAAGTTTGCGCTCAGTGAGGTCGGTGGTGGAGGATGGAGGATGGAAAATGGATGTTGGAAGATGGATTCCTTTCTCTATCCTCGCCCTTCCACTCTTCATTCTCCATTCTCCATCTTCCATTTTCCCTTTTCCCCTTTCTATCTTCCCCTTCTGTCACTCCTTCAGCAGACCCTTGCTGCGGTAGTCGGCCAGTTCCTCCTCCAGCCAGGCCTGCACCTCGGCCTCGCCGTGCAACAGTTCTTTCAGGTCTTCAGCCATATTCGCCGGCTCCAGAACCACGAACCACCCGTCCCCGTAGGGATCACGGTTGACCAGGGACGGGTCTTCGACAAATTGGGTGTTGGTCTCGACCAGCGTGCCTCCCACCGGCGCCCTCAGGGGGACGACGTACTTGCCGGCCTCCAGGGTGCCGGAGATGCGCTTGCGGGCAACCTGTACCCCGAGCGGTTTCAACGCCACGTGTCGCATCCGGCCGGCTGATTTCTGGGTCAGCATGTCCAGTCCAACCCGCACCCGTTCCGCGCTCTCGACGCGTACCCAGAGATGGTCCTTGCGATCGTAGGACAGGTCACCTGGCAGTTCGAAGCCGTCAGCCTGGGCCATTCCTTCCTCCTACTGGCTTTGCCCTTGGTGACTGGTGACTGCCTCGTGCACTAGCTCCACGATGTCTATCACGCGCATCGTCGACCCCAGGACTTCTACACCGCTGAGCTCGATGCGCTTGCACTGAGGGCAGGCCACGATCAGCCGTTCCGCCCCGGTCAGCTCGGCCTCCTGCACCAGGCGTGCAGCGATGGCCTCGCTGAGCTCTGGTTGCAGCATCTCGAAATCACCGCCGCCGCCACAGCAGGGGGCTTCGGCCCAGTTGTGCAACATCTCCACAAACGCCAACTCTGGAATGGCTTCGAGCACCTGGCGCGGCTCCTCGTACACCCCCGAGTTGCGACCCAGGTCGCAGGGGTCGTGGTAGGTCACGCGGGTCGGGAGCGGACCCAGTCTCAGCCGGCCCTCCTCCACCAGGCGGGCGATGAACTGAGTGGCATGCAGCAGTTCGATACCCTCAAGGTTGTAGTCGTGCTGCCAGATATGGTAGCAGGAAGGGCAGTTGAAGACCACCGTTCTGACGCCCAACTGGTGCAGCGCCTCGATGTTGTGCGCGATGAAGGCCTGCGCCTCCTGACGCTGGCCGGCGGCAAGCAGGGGAAAGCCACAGCACCACTCGTCGCCCCCCAGGATGGCAAAGTCAACTCCCGCCGCCTCCAGGATCTTCACCATGGCTTTGGGGATCTCCTGGGCGGCGGGGGAGAAGGAGGAGACACAACCCACATAATACAGGACCTCGGCCTGTTCACGCAGGTAGCCGTCATCCGGCGTGTCGGGCATGAACCAGACCCACTCAGCGCGCTCCTCGTTGGGCAGGTCAAACACGTTGTGCTCCCGCGCTTCGACTTCTCGCAGGTGCTTCGTGAAGGCCGGCCCCTGGCCTCGCCGCACGATACTTTCCCGCAGCTCTAGCCACAACCCACGTAGATCAAGGTGGACCGGGCACACCTGAGCACACTTAGCGCACAGGGTACAGTTGAACACTTGCGCCACGAACTCCTCGGGAAACGGGCCATCGGGGTTCACCGAGAGTTCCCGGGCCATGGTCAGCCACCCCCGAGGCGACATCGATTCCCAGCCAAGCTCGCGGTGCGTGCAGCAGACGGCGTTACAGTAGCCACAGCGGGCACATAGCGTCGCCGTCTCCGCCAGTGAGGTCAGGAAAACCGGTCGGGCCGGATCGCTCATCAGAAGGTCTCGATACGCCTGTCCTGAGCCTGCAGGAATACCTCCTTGCTTTCAAGATCGAGCGACTTCAATCCGGCCGGCCGGCCCCTCGACGATCTCCCCGATCATCGCCGCAGCCGGCGTCCGCGCAGCCACTAGCGCCGCCAGTAGCACCTCGGCCCGCTCGGATGGCACAGCCATCAGCAAGCCACCTGACGTCTGAGCGTCGCACAGCACCAACTGCTGGGCGCGGCTGACGGCGGGATCGCATCGCACGAACTCCGCCAGGTATCGATGATTGTTGTGTGAGCCGTCGGGCACACAATCGCGGGCTGCCAGGTCCCAGGCTTCCTCCAGCACCGGAACCCGGTCGAGCCAGATGCGCGCCCCGACACCGCTGGCGTCCAGCATCTCGATACGCCTCCGGTTACTCGATACAAGCATCTCGGTACGCCTCCGGCTACTCGATACAAGCATCTCGTGCAGGTGACCCAGCAGGCCAAAGCCGGTGACGTCGGTGCAGGCGTGAACACTCACCTGCAGCATGGCGTCGGCCGCGTCGCGGTTGAGGCGTAGCATCACATCCACCGCCCGCTGCGCAGTCTCTTCGTTCACCCACTGTCGGTCGATACCCGTGGTGATGATGCCGATGCCCAGCGGCTTGGTGAGCACCAGGGCGTCGCCGGGGCGCGCGCCGGCCTTGGTGACGACCCGATCCGGGTGCACCAGGCCGGTCACCGCCAGGCCGTACTTAGGTTCGTGGTCGTCGATGGAGTGCCCGCCCACCAGGCTGGCGCCGGCTTCGGCCAACTTGTCTGCGCCGCCCCGCAAGATCTCGCCCAGCAGACTCATGGGCAGGGTCTTGACAGGAT
>JBHIAO010000303.1:0-7106 GCA_046758565.1 Anaerolineae bacterium | reverse complement strand
ACGACCGGATCCCAGCGCAGGGCGTAGGACCAGGTAGGATCGCCGGCCATCCGGTATCGTTCGTAGGTGCCGGCCAGGCTCAGGACGTTGAAGAACACGATGTCGTCAGCATCTGCCAGGTCGTGCAACGTTCGCCAGTCGGCACTGGGGTCGAAGGGATCGAAAATTTCGTAAGACTTGGCGTAGATGTAGTTGGTTATTGTCGGCGCTGTGGTCGCGAGAATTAGCGCCAACCCGGTAGTGAAGAGCCAAGACCGGCGGATAACCTGGAAGAGAGAAAGGGGAAAAAGGGAAAAAGAGAAAAAGGGGAAACAAATTCCATGCTCCTTTTTTCCAATTTTCCTTTTTCCCTTTCCATTTTTCTCTTCGGTGATCAGTAGCTCCAATGCACTGGCCAACGCGAGCGCCAGAAACGGACTGGCCACAATCGTGTAGCGGGCAGCAAACATATGTGCCTGCGCGCCCAGGGCCGCGCCGAAGAGCGTCGCGCCAACCGCCAACGCCGGCAGCGATGCCCACCGCCCCAGGCGACGTCCTCCCAGCATCACTCCAGACAGAACAACGATGAGAATCGCATACACCGCCGGCCACCCGATGCCGTACGGAAACACCAGGCCGTAGAACCCGCCCGCAGCCAATTCTGCAGCTTGGCTGAAAGCGAAGGTGAAGCCGGTACGTTCTCCCACGCGGTTCAGCATGGCCGGCGCTGCGTAGAGGACCCACGGCAGGCAGAGCACCGTGACCACGCCAAACCCAGCCAGCGTCGCCTTCCAACGACGAGGCACCGCGATCAGTGCATAGATGAATAGGGCCCCCACGACAAAGCCGGCGTAGTAAAACGAATACAGTGCCCCCGCCGCTCCGAGTATGAACAACAGATGCGGAATCCACTCAGACTTCCGAAGTCTGACAGACTTCGGAAGTCTAGCTTGTCCGACCGCATCGCACGGAGAACCCAGGATTCGCAGCAGACCATAGGTGCCGAGCACCAGAAACATCACACACAACGCAAACATCCGCGTGATCTGCGAGTAGTAGACAAGCGGAGGTGCAATCGTTATGTACAATACCGTCAGAAGCCCGACCCGCCGATCGCGCCACACCCGGCCAGCGTGGTATCCCAGCGGCACTGTCAGCACGCCGGCTATGACGGACAGAAACCGCGTCACGAATTCGTGTGGACCGAGAGACCGCCACACTTTTAGCAGCACGTAGTAGAGTGGTGGATGGACGTCCAGCGCTGTGATTCGAGCGATCTCGCCAAGAGGCAGCCGGCTCAACCCGATGCTCCAACCTTCATCCCAGAGCAGCGGCGGGCTCTCAAGGCGGTAGACGCGCAGCGCGAATGCCACCAGGATAAAACCGGTCAAAGCCAAAGATGATCTCTTCATCACTGAACCGATTATGATACGATTTCACATACCGGTCAACCTGTGCACTGGCTGGCCATTGGTAGGCAGCTCAGCTCAGCTGAAAACCAGTCGCCGAAGGGCGACTTCGCAAGCGTTGGTGCAGTTTCAACTGCCGTTTGCCGTCAGGCTGAGCAGTTACGGTAGGCAGACGTCTATCCAACCGGAGAACACCTTCGCTCTTGCCGATGCGATCCCAAATCGGGCGTTCACTCCTTTGTGCTGGAACAGAGACACGTGTATAATTGGCGCTGAGTAAGGTCAGTACTGAAGACAGTTGTGCTGATAGTTGACAACTGCGTGTGTCGAATGCTCACACGAACTAGGAAAGGAGAAAAACTCCGATGAACAAAGCATCGCAGAATGCCATGAACGATCAAATCAGACACGAACTCGAGTCCGCCTACGTGTATCTCTCGATGGCGGCTTATTGCGAATCGGTCAACATGACAGGCGCCGCCCACTGGATGCGGCTGCAAGCCCAGGAAGAACTGGACCACGCGATGAGGTTTTTCGACCACATCATCGACCGGGGGGGGCGGGTCATTCTTCAGGCGATCGAGCAGCCCCCTGGTGAATTCGAGTCTCTGCTCGACGTCTTCCAGGGCGCCCTGGCCCACGAGCAGAAGGTAACCGGCCTGATCAACCAGATCTATGATCTGGCCGTGCAGGAGAAGGACTATCCCGCCCAGGCCCTTTTGCAGTGGTTCGTTGTGGAGCAGGTGGAAGAGGAAAAGAGCGCGGGCGAGGTCGTAGCGACGCTGGAGATGATCGGTGACGATCCGGCTGCTCTGTATGCGCTGGACCGAGAACTGGGCACCCGTGTGCCCGAGGAAGAGTAACACGATCAGCACACGCGGATACTTCGGCTACGCTCAGTACAAGTTTCCACGGATTGCACGGATCGTTTTCGTCGGTTGTCGTCGGATGTGCTATCCGTGCATCCGTGGAGCCCATCCGTGGTGTGAGTTGGTCGACAAACGAAAGCATGTCTCAGAGGACAGCCATTAGCCGTGTCCAAGCTCGTCCTTTGCACCTTGCGATTCACTGACGACCTGCTCGACAGACTGCGGGCCGTCTCGCCGGCCCTGGAGGTGGTGCAACACACCGCCCACAACCTCGACGAATTTCGAGAATACCCGAAGCTGAAAGAAGTGGAGATTCTCTACTACGGCTGGCTCAAGCCGCCAGCGCCGGCCGACATCCCATCGGTCAGGTGGATTCAACTGCACACTGCTGGTGCCAACCAATTATTGGGCGCACCAATTCTGCAGAGTGACATCGCCATTACCACCGCCAGCGGCGTTCACTCGACCCCCATTACCGAGTACACATTCGCTCAAATCCTCGCGTGGCAGCGCCGCATTCCATTGATGCTGCACTACCAACAGCGCGGCGAATGGCCCACGGCGCGCTGGGACCAGTTCGCAGTGCCCGAACTGCGCGGCGCTACCCTTGGTGTCGTCGGATACGGGCGCATCGGCAAGGATGTGGCGCGTCTAGGCGTGGCCTTTGGCATGAACGTGCTTGCTGTCCGGCGCAGCCACTCACCTGATCCAGCCTACCCACGCTGGACGTCCGCGCCAGACTGGGATGATGGCGTTGTCCAGGTGCTGGATTCTGCAGGGCTGTATGGTCTGCTAGCTCGATCCGACTACGTGGTCATCGCCCTGCCGCTGACCGACGAGACCCGGCATATCATCGACGCTGATGCACTGCGTGCCATGAAACCGAGCGCGTATCTCATCAACATCGCACGCGGTCCGGTCATTGACGAACAGGCGCTCGTACGCGCCCTGCAAGAGGGCTGGATCGCCGGCGCCGGTCTGGACGTCTTCGAAAAAGAGCCACTGCCGGCCGACAGCCCGCTGTGGGAAATGGACAACGTCATCCTGTCACCCCACGTATCGGGCTTCACCCCGCTGTACGATACCCGTGCCACCGACCTGTTCGCCGAGAACCTGCGCCGCTATCTGGCCGGCGAGCGACTGCTCAATCTGTTTGATCCGAACCGGGGCTACTGACAGGCGGGATCAGAGATTAGAGATTGCTCGAGATTGACTTACGAATGTTAGACGGCACAAATCGCCTGACTTTGATTTTCGATGGAGGCTGAGGCTTCTGAACGCGGTCGGTCGGATGGGTGAAGGCCCTCGACCGCCACGGTCGCGTGACGGCCGTTCCGTTCCAGAAGCCGGGCGTGCCCGAAGCGGTCGGCCTCACCGTCGAGCAGTGCGAAGAGGCAGCGTGGGCCGTTGAACCGGATGGACGCCGGCATCGAGGGGCTGGCGCGATCAACGCGGCGTTGGCATGGGCTTTGGGTCTGCCGGCGTTGCTCCGGCTGTACTACCTGCCCATCATCCGCCAAATCCAGGACGCCGTCTATGACTGGGTGGCGGCCAATCGTGGCCGGCTGCCGGGCACAACACCCTACTGCCAGCAGCATCCTGAGGTATGCGGATAGTTGGCTGAAGAAGGGTGGTCGCGTCCCTGAATGGTGAGATTAGCCCCGATGCCCGTTGTGGACATCGTCGATTGCCCGGTTGTTCCGGGTGTGATATAATGCGTTCGTGCTGAAATTGCACGGAGGGCAGGCCGTCGGTGAAGCCCCAACGGTCTGTCCTGGCTGGGGGGGAGAAACCCCCATGTCTGGTTGATGGAGGAAAGGGTTATGCTGCCGCAACTGGAGCTCCAAACACTTAAATATCCTGAGAGGGACGGGTTGCCCATGGCCGAGACCGGATTCCACGTCACCCTGATCGCCTACTTCCTGGCCATGCTCAGGGAGTTCTTCCGGCCTCGTCCTGACGTGTACGTCGGGGCGAACATGTTCGTATACTATCAAGAGGAGGACCCGAACAAGAAGGTAGCACCGGACCTGTTTGTCGTACCGGGTACATCCAACGCGGAGCGTCGGATCTGGAGGGTTTGGGAAGAGGGACAGGTGCCGGCGGTGGTATTTGAGTTCACTTCGAAGAGCACCTGGGACGAGGACCTGGGAAGCAAGAAGGGGCTGTACGAGTGGCTAGGCGTGCAGGAGTACTTCGTGTTCGATCCGTTGCAGGAGTATCTGGAGCCGGTGCTACAGGGGTTTAGGCTGATTGAGGGCACATACTGGCGTATGGAGCTGGAGGTCGGGCCGGCGGGAAAACAGCAACTGTGCAGTCAGATGCTGGGGTTGTGGCTGCGGGTAGAGGATGGGGCGTTGCATCTATATGAGCAGGCGACAGGACGCAAACTGCTGCCGCCGCCCGAACTGGCGGAGGCGCTGCGAGAGGCCGAAGCCCGGCTCCGAGAGGCCGAGGCTCGCGCCCAGGAGGAAGCCGCTGCCCGCCAGGCTGCCGAGGCTCGCGCCCAGGAGGAGGCCGCCGCCCGCCAGGCCGCCGAGGCTCGCGCCCAGGAGGAGGCCGCCGCCCGCCAGGCCGCCGAGGCCGAATTGGCGCGTGCGCGGGCTGAGCTGGAGCGGTTGCGCGCTCGCGAACGGGACTGATCACAGGATCTGGCACATCTGCTCAAGTCGATCCTACGGCTATCCGGCCACCTCGGCATACTCCACCCGCGCATACGGCATGCCCCGCTGCCGGAACTCGTACTTGGCGCTTTCCGCCACATCGCTGGCAAACCGAACCATATGCCGGTGATCAGCCACGTAGGCCTTGACCGAGAATTTGGTGCCATACGGTAGTTCCTGTGATACGACCACCACCGGTCTGTCAACGGCCACAAACTTCGAGGTGGCAGCCGCCTCCCACAAGATCGTCTTCACCTGGTCATAGACGGCATCGTGAGCCAGGTAGAAATCCGTCACCACCATGCATGACAGGTCGCCGGCATTGGCGTTGGATACCGTCTCGGTGAGAAACGCTGCATTGGGAATGCTGATCGTGTTGTCATTCAGTGACACAATCGTTGTTGACCGCAAGCCAATGTTGACAACCTCGCCGGCATAGCCCCCGACCTCGATGTAGTCACCGATCTGAAACGGACGGTCCAACGTGATGACCACGCCGGCCAATACGCCTGCGGCCAAATCCTTCAGCGCGAACCCGACGGCTACGGCGCCTGCCCCCAGGACCGCCAGCATCATGTCTCGGTCAGGTTGCAGAATACGCAGGAGACCGGCCGGCACGATGCCTACCCAGACGATTAGTTCGATCAGACGGGTCGCGCGTCGCACCAGAAGTGTGTGGCGCTCATACCGGCGGAGATAGACATCGGCACCCCAATTCAACCCGCGGACGACCAGATACCACCAGAGTAACAACAACAGGCTCTCGACGGCGATGTGGAGTGAAAGCCGGCTCAGCAGCTTCAGCCATGCATTCTGATTCACGAATGGGTTGCTCAATCTGCCCCGACCCCCCGGAAAGAGATGGCCCGTCGACTATCGAGATAAGCTACGACGGCATCGATGTAGATCGGGTTGAGCCGATGGTCAGGTTCGAGACTGATCGTCAGGTCGTTGGCCGTGGTGCGGGCCAGGATGGCGGCGGCATGGGCTTCACTGATGTGGTTAATGCTGGCCAGCTCCCGGGCAGTGAGAACACCATGCCGGATGAGACTCCCCAGGGCATAGGTTTCCTCGCCGTCTTTCACCGGGCACTGCTGGGGTAGGCGATAGATTTTGTCCGCGTGCAGCGTGAACTGACCGTCTCCTGCGGGATACAGTGAGCGTAACAGGATGTGCTGGGCCAGTGTCGGGCGTCCACGGGCGTGGGTCCAAATGCCCCGGAAGATCGCTTCAGTCTCGTCCTCCGACCACGTGACCTCGAGATTGATTTGCCTGAGCACGTCCAGCAGCATGCGTTGGATTTCGGCGGGCGATCTGGGTGAAATGATGTGGACCATGGCCAAATGGTCCGAGATGCTGCGCAGGTTTTCCAAATAGATCCACGAGTAAACGTTCCAGGTGGTGATCCACAGAATGTGGCGGCCTGTCGTCCGCATGAGCCTGAGGAGACGATCCAGGGGAGCGAATCCGCCTGGCCGGCACAGAAACAGCAGATGACAGTCATCGAGGAGAATCACCTGCTTCGCGCCGGCCTGCAAGTGAGCCGCCAGATCGTCCAGGTTGCAGGGCGGAGGCAGGCCCAGGCTGTCGGCCAACTGTTGGAGCAATTGGGTTTCACCCAGTATGCGACTGGCGAACCGGTGGTGAACCAGGGGCAGATCGTCGAGAGTGGCTTCAATCCTGCGAAGTAATGTTGACTTGCCGGTCCCACAAGCTCCGAGGAAGGCGAGGTTGGAGTGACGATCCTGTTCCCATCGAGCCAGTGCGCCCGCCACGACCGCATATTCTACACCATCCTTTGCCAGAGGTTCCGAGGACCTGGGGCATGTGAGAAACGGGTGCCGGCCCCAATCGAAGATGCCATTTGTCTCCAGCCGTGCTATCGAATGCGTACGGCCGCGAGCTGATGCATATGCCGGTCCCAACCACCGCGCGGCCCGATCTACAATTGCGGTATACACTTCTCATCCGCCCACTGCAAAACGATTTGGAGAATCATCTTCAGGCCGATGGTACTACAGGTGAGCCCGTGGCGCTGGTTGGGAAGACGATGGATCGACTATGGTAACTATTCACCTGCTCTGCGGCGGGCGGTTGAAACCGCGCCTATCATTGTGAAGTCAGCCTTCGCCGACTCAAAACCCAACCGACGAAGGTCGGTTTCGCAAGGGTTGCCGCGAATTCAT
>JBHIAO010000302.1:0-7137 GCA_046758565.1 Anaerolineae bacterium | reverse complement strand
GGGGTGCACCGCCTGGTACGGCTCTCACCTTTTGATGCGTCGAACCGCCGGCACACCTCCTTTGCGCTGGTCGAGGTAATGCCGGTCATTGACAACGGCATCGAGATTGAGATCGACCCCAATCACTTGCGCATCGATACCTTCCGAGCCAGCGGGGCCGGCGGCCAACACGTTAACAAGACCAGCAGCGCGGTACGCATCGTGCACGAGCCCACAGGCATCGTCGTACAATGTCAGAATGAGCGCTCTCAATTGCACAACCGCGAGACGGCGATGCGGGTGCTTCGGTCTCGGCTCCTGGAACTGGAGCTCGAAAAGCGAGAAGCGGAGCAGGTCCGGCTGAAGGGCGAGCACGTGGATGCCGGCTGGGGAAATCAGATCCGGTCGTACGTGCTGCACCCGTATCAGATGGTAAAAGATCATCGTACCGGCTATGAGACGGGCAAGACCCAGGATGTGTTGGATGGTGACCTCGATTCATTTATGTTAGCCTACCTGGAATCCCAGGTTGGAGCGCTGGCCTAGAGAACAAGAAACTGCGCCAATGGGACTCCCATCGGCGCAGTCGGCTTTTACTGACGAGAGAGCGGGAGCAAGAATCACGCTCGCTCCCGCCCACTCTCGAAAGGAGGAGAAAGATGATAACGTATCGAGGTCTTCAGCCGCTGTTTACGGCAGCAAGCCTTTGACGCCGCTTAGCAATGCTAATTATACCTTAGATCAGGCCCGGGTGTCAAGAGAAAATTGACACGCATGTTCCACACAACCAGCGCGCCCAGGTCTTGACAGTTGACGCCGAATTGGCTACTATTTCTTCAAGCGATGCAGCTACTTATCCCATGGTTACCTACTTTCTCTACCGGCTGGTTGGTTGGCTTGCACCACGTATCCCGGCTCGGCTGGGCTATTGGCTATTCGCGCGCATTGGGGACCTGTTCTATTGGCTGGACGCCGACGGTCGGAGGGCCGTCCATGACAATCTCCAACACGTGCTTGGGCCGGACGTGCCGCGCAGCGTCCTGAGCGACAAGGTGAGGGCCACGTTCCACACGCAGGCATACAACTACTTCGACCTATTTCGGGTGCCGAGCATGTCGGCGGAGGAGATCGAGGCGCGGGTGAACGTTGAGGGCTGGGGCCATCTGGAGGCAGCCGTTGCTCAAGGCAAGGGCCTGATCGTCGTATCGGCACATTTCGGTAACACCGATGTTCTCTTGCAGGTCCTCGGGATCCGAGGTGTCAAAGCCTTGCTCCTCATGGAGCATCTCAGGCCGGAACGGCTTTTTAAGTACGTCGCCAACATCCGAGCCCATTCTGGCACAGAAATCATTCCAGTGGACGCGCCGTTGAAACGAGTATTTCGGGCATTACGCGCCGGCGAAGTTGTCCCGCTGGCGCTTGACCGCGATGTGACGCACAGCGGAGTCGACGTTCCGTTCTTCGGTGAGCCGGCCAGGCTCCCCTACGGGTATGCCAGACTGGCCCGTCACACCGGGTCGCCGATTATCCTGGCATTCGGATTGCGCCTGCTCGATCACCAACTGCGGCTGCGAATTGAACCGGCGCTGGAGGTTCCGCAGACGGATGATCGAGCCAGCGACGTGCGAGCCATCATGCGCCAGGCGCTGGATATCGCTGAAAGATACATAGCGGAACATCCTGAACAGTGGGTCATGTTCCGCCCAATCTGGCAATCGTGTGATTGAAACTAGCTGCTTGTTTTACCGTTAACTGAGGGGGATCGATGAAGATCGCTCAGGTATCGCCTTATGACTATCCCTACGCTGGTGGTGTGCAGGAACATATTTCCCACCTGAGTGAACACTTTCAGGCCCTGGGCCACCAGGTGCAAATTCTGGCGGCTTCCTCGACAGACAAAGGCGCACTGCAAGACAACGTTATCACAGTCAGCGACACGATTGTGCCCATCCCTTTTAGCGGTTCTATCGTTCGCATCAGTATTTCACCCCGGGTGTACTGGCGGATTAAGCGCATCCTCGAAGAAGGCCAGTTCCACATTATTCATCTCCACGAGCCGATCGTTCCGCTGCTGCCACTGGTTGTGCTGCGGCATGCTAAGGCAGTGACGGTTGGCACATTTCATGCTTATCGGGACTCTCATGCCGCATATGAGTGGGGTAAGCCGGCAATCCAACCTTTCATCGATCGGCTCGACGGCAAGATCGTTGTGTCCGAGGCAGCACGCTCCACCGTCGCGCGCTATTTTCCTGGCGAATACGTTGTAATTCCAAATGGGGTGGAGGTCGAGCGTTTTGCTGATCACAGGATTGCACGCATCGAGGCCTTTGATGACGGCCGGCCCAACATCCTGTTCGTAGGCCGGCTCGACAAACGTAAGGGGTTTAAGCACCTGCTGGAGGCCTTTCGTTTTATCAAAGCTGCCGTGCCCGACGCGCGCTTGCTCGTCGTCGGCAGGTACGATGAAGAAGACCTGGAGCCGTTCGTGTGGTACGTCCAGCGCCACGAGCTGGAGAACGTGCACTTCGTGGGATACGTGCCGAGCGACGAACTCCCACGGTACTATCAGACCGCCGACGTCTGCTGTGTACCCTCGACTGGCTTCGAGAGCTTTGGCATTGTGTTGCTGGAAGCCATGGCCTCGGGAACACCGGTTGTCGCGTCCAGCATCCCGGGTTACCGGGAGGTACTGACGGATGGCAAAGAAGGGCTGTTGGTGGAACCTGGTGATGTCGATCAGCTGGCATCGGCCACCATCGCACTATTGAATGACCCGCACCGTCGTCAGCAGATGGCCTGTGCAGGTCAGAAGACAGCCCAACAGCATCGGTGGGAAACGATCGCCCGGCGCGTTGTGGATTACTATGAAACCCTACTGGCGGAACGCCAGCGCCGTGTCCGTGAGGGTGAGCCGGCGGAGCACTCGTGGCGCGTGCTGGCGGGCAAGGTGTCGAGCTGGCTCGAACCCAGGACAGACGGGGGACGCCATGCTTAGCGAGCGAGCTCGGGAGATGACACGCGGGCTGCTGACTGACATTGCCGGCGTCGTGGCACGGACTGGGCTGACACCCAGCGTGTTGACGTGGCTCGGGTTTGTTTTCAGCGCTTTCACGGCCTGGGTCTTATCTCACGGCGCATTCAGGGCCGGCGGGGCCCTGGTTCTAATCGCGGGCTTGTTCGATGCTCTGGATGGAAGTCTGGCTCGTGCCACCAACCGGGTCAGCGCGTTCGGCGCTTTTCTCGATTCAACCCTGGACCGGCTAGCCGAAGCCGTTTTGTACCTGGGACTGTTGGTGTTCTTCGCCGGCCAGCCAGGCAGCCAGCAAGAAATCGCCCTGACATACCTCGCCATCGTCGGTTCGCTGATGGTGAGCTACACGCGAGCCCGGGCTGAGGGTTTGGGCTACGAGTGCAAAGTTGGCCTGTTCACACGTTTCGAGCGGGTCCTGGTGTTATCGCTGGGGCTGCTATTCGGTCAAATGCGTGTCGCGCTCTGGATTCTTGCGGCCGGCAGCTTTTTGACGGCCTTTCATCGGATGTGGCACGTTTGGAAAACCGTCTCGGAATGACTGGGCCTGATATCTCAAACAGCGGACTAACCAAAACCCACGTCGTTCAGACGTGGGAACCGTTCTCGCCAGCCTAGCGGTTTGTCGGAGAAAGCGCCACCAACGATCAAGAATGCCACATATCGGGTCGGGGGACCCGCGCTCACCACAAGACCTGTCCTGAGCTGGTGTACTAACAACTTGTCACGGAAAGGTGACCGGCACTTCGAATGTTGCTCTATGTGGGGCGGAATCCTCGGAAAAGTGCCGGTCACCTGACAACTCGTTAGTGCGCCCCCTGAGCTTGTCGAAGGATATGGATAGCCTGGGTCCCCTGACCCGGTTCTCCGACAAACTGCTAGGATGCCTGGGTTGGCTAGCACCAGACCTGCCGGCTAAACGCCAATGCTGCTAACTTTTGCTCTAGCCGGGTCGGTGACCCGGCGGCTTTGGCGGCTAAAACGCAGGTCACGGACCTGCTTCGAGCGAAAAGTCAGTGCCATTGGGCTAAACGCCGCAGGTTTGAAGCCCTAAGGAGGCCGAATGGACTACGAAACAATCATCGTCGAGGTCGAAGGCGGCGTCGGGCTGATTCGACTGAATCGTCCCAAGGTGCTCAATGCCTTGAACCAGACGGTGATGACTGAGCTGGTAGATGCGCTCGAGAAATTCGACGCTAACGACGATATTGGCTGCATCGTCATCACGGGCAACGAAAAAGCTTTTGCTGCCGGCGCCGACATTCGCGAGATGGCCGAAGAGGATGCCGTGGACCTGATGCGCAGCGACCGATTTCGGAAGTGGGATCGGATACGCAGCATCACAAAACCCATCATCGCGGCCGTGAGCGGCTATGCGCTGGGCGGCGGCTGCGAACTAGCCATGGCCTGTGATATGATTGTGGCATCCGAGACTGCCAAACTTGGGCAGCCGGAGGTTACGCTTGGCATCATTCCGGGCGCCGGTGGGACACAGCGTCTGACTCGAGCTGTCGGCAAGGCGTTGGCGATGGAAGTCGTTTTGGCCAATCGCTGGTTGTCGGCCGAGGAAGCGCAGCGCGCCGGCCTGGTCAACCGTGTGGTCCCGGTGGAATCGTATCTGGAGGAAGCGATGGTGCTGGCTGGCAACATTGCTCAGCGCGCTCCGCTGGCAGTCAGGTTGGCTAAGGAGGCCGTGAACCAGGCCTTCGAGTCCACCCTCGAAGAAGGGCTCCAGGTGGAGCGTCGCAATTTCTATTTGCTGTTCGCTACCGAGGATCAAACCGAAGGCATGCGAGCCTTCCTGGAGAAACGCGAGCCAGAGTTTAGAGGACGGTAATTGACGATTTCCTCCTACTCGGGAGGAGCGCGAGAATATGTTCTCACGACGCAGCGTAACGGCATCTATCCTGGTGACAGTTGGCCTGTTGCTCATGCCAACACTCGGTCTGCCATACAACACCATGGACTGGTCCGCTTACTCGCAGACCTATGGAACAGCCACAGCGACGTCAACATTTACGCTCTCGCAGACGGCCACGGGCACTGCAACCGCCACCCTGACGCCGACTCACACAGTACCAGCAGCCACCTCGACCCCGACAGTTTCGCCGACGGCTACCATGACCACGACGTCTATCGAAACCGCAACTCTTACGGCTACGGCGACTCCCACATCGACGCCAACGCCAACGTTGACCATGGCAGCGACATCCACCGCAACACCATCGGCGACGGGCACCACTCCAGGGAGCCCCACGCCTTCGGCAACACCGACATCCACTGCGACCGGCGGCCCGTTGCCCACGACAACTTCGACGGCAACCAGCACGGCGACTGCGACGCCAACAGCAACTTCCGCTCCCGGTACTGGCCGCATCGCTGGCAAAGTGACCGTGCAGGGTCGAACTGACGCGCAAGGTGTGCAAATCGAGGTTAATGGCACGCGAGTCGCAGTTACGGAGTCGGACGGGAGCTTCGAAGCGGCGGGGGTGGCGCCGGGCACGCACGTGGTACGTGCCTCCCTGGCCGGCTATCTGTCAGCCGAAAAGGATGGAGTCACGGTGGTGACCGGGCAAACCACAACATTACCACCGGTCAAACTGTTCGGCGGCGATGCCGACCGTGACAGTGAGGTCGGGCTGTTGGACCTTGTACTAATTGCGAGGAACTACAATACGAGCCCGCCAGGTGATCCCCGTGCTGATATTAACGGTGATGGCTGGGCCAATCTTTTCGATCTGGTTCTGGTGGCCAGCAACTACCGACGAGCCGGCCCGATCCCATGGCCGTAGCCTAACGCCAGTGATCAGTGACCAGTATTCAGTAATCAGAATCTGATCACTGATCACTGATCACTGAATACTGAATACTGAATACTGATGTTCATGTATCTTGGAACCAAAGTCGGCGGCGTCACGCTGCGCTGGGAACGTACCGGGTGGCGCCTCGCCGCAACATCGCTGGCAGGCCACGACGTGTGGGTCGTGGCCTGCCAGCCGGGCGACCCAGCGACACTGTATGCCGGCCTGTACGGCGAAAACCTCTATCGCAGCACGGACGCCGGCCAGACCTGGCAGCCCATCGGTGAGGGCGAGGCGTTACGATACGTCCGGGCCATCGCCTTTTCGCCTCAGAGCAGCGATACTCTCTATGTCGGCACCGAGCCGGCCAACATCTACAAGAGCACCGACGGCGGCGACACGTGGCGTGACCTGGAAATCCGCCACCTGCCTGGCTCAGACAGTTGGTTCCTGCCGTATTCGCCTCGTGCCGGCGCTGTGCGCACCTTCGCCTTGCACCCGGCGGAACCCCACCTGATCTACGCCGGCATCGAGCAGGGCGGCGTCCTCAAATCAGTGGATGCCGGCGACACCTGGACAATTACCCGTGATGGCGTGCATCCGGACATCCACGCCCTGGTGGTGCATCCCGATGACCCGCAGCTTCTGTTCGCCGCGACGGGTGGCGGTGTCTACCGCACTCACGACGGTGGTGAAACCTGGGATCGCTTGATCGACGACTACACCCGTGGCGTTGCGATCCATCCGATCGTACCCGAGGTTATACTCGCCGGGCCGGCGCGACGTGTCGGGCGTGAGGGACGTATCCTGGCCAGCCAGGATGGGGGTGACTCCTGGATGCTGGCCGCGCGTGGCCTCGAGATCCCGATGCTCAACATGGTGGACTCCTTCATCATGCATCCCGACCTGCCCAACGACGTATTTGCCATCACGTCCCAGGGCCGGCTACTCCGCAGTCGTGTTGATCACATTCGTTGGCGGCCTGTGGCGACGGGACTTCCACCTGTTCGCAGTGCGGACATCGTAGGCTGATGCCTGTTGCGACACAGAGGGGATCGTGCTACAATTTCGAGGTGACCGAAAGGAGGCCCGTGGATGTCTACCGTTGCAATCAAACGCTCGGACAAGACACTCATATTTGGACCGACTGAGCGCGACAAGATTCGCGAGGTGCTAAAGGGCAAGGTCAGGTGGGATCGACGTACCAATCGATGGCTCGGCCTGGCACCCATTGCGGAGCTTAAGGAACTGTTGGAAGAGGCCGGTTACGAAGTTCGCCTGATGGGACCGCCCGCCCGGGGTCAGTGAGCAGTGAACAGTGAACAGTGA
>JBHIAO010000301.1:0-7157 GCA_046758565.1 Anaerolineae bacterium | reverse complement strand
GTGATCTCCGCCCTAACGCGTTTCGTAACAAGATCAAATGGGCCAGGACAGGGGCCGCTTGGGGAACAGAAGGCAAATCCGGTTACCGATAAAGGTCAGCCTGTATGCCAACTATTGTGATTATAACATAGTTACGTCCAGGCAACCTGCTGGCTAGGTAAAGGTTTCGTGAAAACACCGTCTGGGCGACCAGATTGGCGTTGATATCGCTAAAGTCGAGCGTCCAATTCGCCGATAATATTGGATTGAGCCCTTCAAGTGCCAGATTTACTCCCCCCTTTGAGGATCCTGAGGAGACGCTCGTCGCGACCATCACTGATGTCGAGGCCGGCGACGGCCCCCCTCAGGTAGAGTAGTTCGTTGAGCAGTCGCTCTTCCTCATCTGGATTCTGGGTCTGAGCGAGTCGGGCGCTGATTTCCCTGAGTCGATTTTCGAGCTGCCCGCGAACCTCATTGTTAGACATCATTTGTTGCAGGATGGTGAACTTGTTGGATTGGGTCGCATGTTGGTCTACGTCTCACTAAGGATCCTGGTTCCCTGTTGCATGATAGCTCGCAGGGTGAGGGCGGCCTTGCTGTAAATCTCAGATACCCGCGATTTGGACATACCTAACACACGGCCAATCTCGTTCATCGTGAGTTCCTGTTCATGATAAAGGGATAGAACCAACAGCTCTTGCTCTGTTAACTCTTGTAGCGCACCGCGCAAGCGCTCTCGAACATCCATTTCCTCCAGATGCTCCGCCGGTGTTAGTGCCTCCTCATACGTTAACATCTTCACATCGTATTTGATGAGTAGGCTATCCATGGATAGCAGGAGACACGCGGCGTTCTGCAAGTTCTTCCGTACGCCATCCACGCTCATGCCCAGGTGCTTTGCTATCTCCTCGTCTGATGGATTGCGCTTCAGTTCCCTACGCAACCGAACAATGGCGCCTTCTATCTCCCGGACGCACTGACGCGCCTGGCGCGGAACGAGATCCAGCCGCCGCAGTGTACCCAGTACCTGCCTTTGGATACATGCAATGGCATATGTCCTGAACGGCACACCCCGGTTGGGGTCATACTGATCCACGGCTTGCATAAGGCCCTCGATGCCGTGGCTGATCAGGCTCTCATACTCGGGGCACGCCGGCAAGGAAATCGCCATCCGGTCCACCACATGCTTAACCAGGGGCGCATTTTCCAGGATGAGGTGGTCTCGCAGCAATGCGTCATCGCGGGTAGTGGCGTACTGAGCCCGGGCAGTTGTCATAGGTTTCCTCCAGTCATCCTAATACTAAACCCATCTTGGTTGCCAAGAGAATTTTGTCAGCGCGAATAAGCCCTGGGTTAACCACCATACTCCCGGCCAGCAATGGCCGAGTGGCCCAGTGGACAGCGCCAAAAGGGGTCCAAAATACTCCGAAAGGAAATCGCCGGGTTCGCGTCACAACGCTAACTTGTTGCATGAACGAGGGGTCCGGTGGTTTCAGAGCCCCGTAGGTCTGATTCTATCATGTAAAGTCGCTTCTATATGGGAGTCGCCCTGAAACTTGTGTTAAGGATCCCTGAACGAACCATAAAACGTCATGCCGTGTTCAGAGAGTGTTTCGAGGGGGGGCTTCCAGGCCAGATGGTCTCCAGGCAGGAGCTCTAAAGTCAAGACTCGCACCAAATTCATCTAACTTTCGCTTGGTCTTCACACTAAGCCACTGGCGGCGTGGTCAGTTTTGGGCATAGTGTTGAAAGAGCAACAACGTGACCAACTACCTCAACGGAACCGACCTTACCCAAGGCTCACAAGTTAGGCGACCAAGAATGGCTCAAAAAGAGTGGATAGACTACTATGCGGAACTGGGTTTATCCAACCCATTCACAAAAACAGGCAAAGGGCCAAAGGCGACCCCAAAAGAGATAAGGGCCGCGCGCAACAAGCAGATCGATGATTGGCACCCAGACAACTATGATCTAGGAACCGAGGCCTGGCATAAAGCAAACGAGAAGTGCAAGCGCATAAATGTCGCCTACAGGGTGTTGCGCAATCCCGAGAAAAAGGAAGTCTATGACCGGGAGTGGTTGAAAAGAAACCCTTGGTTTGTGGTTGAAGAGGCTACTAGCAGCTTCCCTCCGGAGATAGATGAAACTGTTCCCTATTCCATTTTAATTGTTGAGGATGATTCAGAAAGTATGGCTTTGCTAACAGCGATCCTAAAGCCGGAGGGATATACTGTCTACCAGGCTGGCAATGGAGAACAGGCAATGATTCGGGCATCAATAAAGCGACCTGACCTCATCTTAATGGATATTATGATGCCCGGTGTCGATGGTCTTGAATTAGCACGACGATTTAAGGCGCATCCTGAGTTTAAGGACATTCCAATTGTGATGGTATCGTCATACCCAACAAAGGGCATTGTCCTACGCAGCCTTAAGGTGGGGGCCTCTGATTTCATTGTCAAGCCCATCCGGCGGCAGGTCGTGTTGGAAAAGCTCCAACGTGTTCTCAGCGTGTCAACACATCCAGGCCATTGAGCCAGACCACTCAGTCCACCAACGCCAGCCCATGCTCAGCACAGCGCCGGCGCACATCCTCCGGTGCCGCCAGGGTGATGAAAACACCCTGCACCACCTTGTCCGGATTCTGGAGGGCCATCAATCCCACTTTCATGGCCAGGAGGTCCACATCCCCCACTTCGGCGGTGGCCTTGACCTCGAAAACGGTGAGCCTGCCATCCTCGGCGATCAGATCCACTTCCGTTGCAAGCCCCGGCCGGAAGACGTGTCCCTCCGGGTCCACCAGTTTCTGGCGCAGGCGCAGGCTCTTCGGCCGAATGTCCGGATTCTTCAACCCGTAGCGCAACGCTTCGGCGAAGAGGTCTTCCAGAGTGCGTCCCCTTCTCGGCGCGCAAATCGCCGATCACCCAACGCAGCCATGCTTCCTGGCCATCCATCCGCTTGAGGATCATCTCCTGTCCATGTTGCAGCCTGGCGATATCGCGCCGAACCTCGAGGATTTCCTGATGCTGCAGGGCAAAGCGTCGGTCCATCTCCTCCCGTAGCAGGACGATCTCCTCCCGCTTCAGATCGAGACGCCGCTCCACCTGCTCAAAGCGCCGCTCCATCTCCTCCCGCAGCAAGGCGATCTCCTCCCGCTGCAGGTCGAGCCGCTGCTCCACCTGCTCAAAGCGCCGCTCCGTCTGCTCGCGCAGAAGCTGAACCTCATCCAGCAGGCGCGCGAACTCGTCCCGGCGCGGGAAGTGTTGTGCCAGGATGCCTTCAATGGTGGTCGCGATCTCCGGCTCTTCGCGCAGCAACTCCGGCAGAATTCGGATCACGTAGTCTCGAATCTGACTGAGTTCCTGTTCATCCAGCATCGTCATCAACCCTCAATGTGGGGAGATAATATCACGAAAGCAGGGTAGAAGCAAATCCCGAACATTCACGTCTTCTTCATGGATAAGCCATGGATAAGACGACAGATATGCCGACATACAGGCAGGATCTCGAGAAACGCTTTGTGAGAGCAGGAGAGGTGTAATGAAGGCTTTACGCGAGATTAGGAGAACTCTACGCGAAAACTTGCTGTTCCAGTTTTCCCTGGCGAGCTTGCTCTCAGTCATGGTCCTGGCTGTGGCGTTAGCTACCCTCATCGGGAGGGCGACGGCCTCGCAAGTGCTCGAGGAGGCGATGCGAAGCGCCATGGAGGATGTCAATGCCAGAACGCTCCGCCACCTGACGCCTGAGGACTTCCTGCACCCCATGCTTGGAGAGCGCTATGCGGCCTTTGACCAGTTTATGACGGAGTTCATCGTCTCCAGGCGGATCGCCCGCATCAAGATCTGGGATAGAGAAGGTCGGGTGATCTTCTCCACAGACCCATCCCAGGTGGGCCAGACGTTCCCCATGAAACCCACCTTGGCCAAGGCCCTCCAAGGTGAAACCGCTGGGACGATCTCTGTCCCCCGGGATATGGAGAGCACTCAAGAGCGACTCCTGGGCACCCTCATCGAGGTCTATACCCCGGCCATCTTCCCCGGCTCCAGGGAAGTGGTAGGGGCCATCGAGGTTTACCAGTATTACGCGCCCTACGCGGAGACCATCGCTGCGATGCAGCGGCACACCTCCGTCGCTATCGGCGCCGGCGCGATGCTCCTTTACGGCGTTCTCTTTCTTATCGTGCGGCAGGGCTGGAGAACCATCCAGGTGCAGCAAGGAAAGATATACCAACAGGCGGCCCAGAACGAGGCGGCCCGGACCTACCTGCAAACGCTCCAGGAAAGCAGCCCCGACTGCATCATCGCCGCCGACGCGAAAGGCCGGATCACTGTCTTTAACCCGGGGGCCGAGGAGTTGCTGGGCTACCGGGCCGAGGAGGTGCTCGGCCAGCCGGTCGAGCAGGTCTACCCGAGCCTGGAAGCCGCCAGGGCGGTCATGCGTGCCATGCGGGCGGACCCCAGGGGGCGCGTCCGCAACCTGGAGACCACCCTCCGCCACAAAGACGGCCGGCAGATCTCGGTGCTGATCTCGGCGGCGATCCTCCGAGATGCCGACGGGCAGGAGCAAGGCACAGTCGGTTACAGCAAGGACCTCACCGAGCGCAAGCGGGCGGAGGAGGCGCTGCGGGAGGGTGAAGAACGGTATCGAGAGTTGTACGAAGAGGCTCCTATTGCCTACTATTCGGTTGGCACTGACGGTCGCATCTGCAGGGCCAATCGGTATACTGCGGAAATGAGCGGGTATGCCCTGGATGATCTGGTCGGGCGATCGGTGTTCGATTTGTACGCCGACACGCCGGCCGGGAAAGAGAAGGCACAAGAGGTGTTTCAGCGGTTTCGCGCTGGCGAGGAGATCCGTGGCGAAGAGCTGGAGTGGCGCACGGCAGACGGCCGGTCGGTGTGGATCAGTATCACGGTGCGGCCCTTCCGGGACGCGGAAGGGCGTATCGTGGAAAGCCGTGCGATGGCGGTGGACATCACCGATCGCAAGCGAGCGGAGGAGGCGCTGCGGGAGAGCGAGGAGACCGCGCGGGCTCTCCTGAACGCTCCTCTGGACACAGCCCTGCTAGTAGACATCGAAGGGACTGTCCTTGCTATAAATGAAATCGGCGCCCAAAGACTAGGCAAGAGTGTGGATGAGCTTGTCGGCTCGTGTATTTACGATTTCATGCCGCCAGATGTCGCAGTAGAACGAAGCGCAAAAGGGGATGAAGTCATTCGCTCTGGTCAGCCCGTTTATTTCGAAGATGTAAGGCAAGGAAGATACTTTGATAACGTTCTCTATCCAGTCCTCGATTCTCAGGGAAAGGTAGAGAGAATTGCTGTCTTCGCCCGCGAGATCACCGAACGTAAGCGAGCGGAGGAGGCGCTACGGGAGAGCGAGGAGCGCTACGCCCTCGCCGCGCGTGGTGCCAACGACGGGCTGTGGGACTGGGATCTGAAAACCAATGAGGTTTACTTCTCCCCCCGTTGGAAATCCATGCTCGGCTGCGAGGAGGACGAGATCGAAAATAGTCCCGACGAATGGTTCAACCGGCTGCATCCCGAAGACCTGGAGCAGGTAAAGGTGGACATCTCCGCTCATCTCGAAGGGGTTACCTCCCACTTCGAAAATGAACATCGCATGCTGCACAAGGACGGGACCTACCGCTGGATGCTCAGCCGGGGGCTGGCCGTTCGAGACGCGGACGGGACGGCCTACCGCATGGCCGGCTCGCAGACCGACATCACCGAGCGCAAGCGCGCCGAGGAGCAATTACTGCATGATGCGTTTCACGATGGGCTGACGGGCTTGCCCAACCGGGCCCTGTTCATGGACCGCCTGGGGCGGGCCGTCGAACGTGCCAGGCGGCGGGCGGACTATTTGTTCGCCGTGCTCTTCCTGGATCTCGATCGCTTCAAGGTGGTCAACGACAGCCTTGGGCACACCGTCGGGGATGAGCTGCTGATCGCCATCGCTCACAGGCTGCGCGTGTGCCTGCGCGCCGCAGATACAGTAGCGCGTCTGGGCGGAGACGAATTCGCGATCCTGCTTGAGGACATCAATGACGTCAGCGACGCCACACACGTTGCCGACCTCATTGGGGAGGCAGTGATGTTGCCCTTCAACGCGGATGGGCACGAGGTGTTCGCCTCCGCGAGCATCGGGATCGTCCTGAGTGAGACAGGTTATGACCGGCCGGAGGGCGTCCTGCGTGACGCCGACATCGCGATGTACCGTGCCAAGGAGCTGGGCAGGGCACGTCATGAGGTGTTCGACACGGCGATGCGCGCTGGTGCGGTGGCGCGCCTGGAGGTAGAGACCGACCTGCGGTGGTCCGTCGAGCGCCAGGAGTTTGAGATCCACTACCAGCCCATCGTATCGCTGGCGGACGGCCGGATCGCCGGCTTCGAGGCGCTCCTGCGCTGGCAGCATCCGGAGCGTGGTCTCGTGTCCCCAGGCGAGTTCATCTCGGTGGCAGAGGAAACCGGGCTGATCGTCCCCATCGACCGGTGGGTGCTGCGTGAGGCATGCCGGCAGGTGCGCGCGTGGCAGACACAGTTTCGCACAGACCCACCGCTCAGCATCAGCGTGAACCTGTCCAGCAAACAGTTCGCGCAGCCGGATCTTGTCGAGCAGGTCGAACAGATTCTGCAGGAGACGGGGCTTGATGCACGGAGTCTGAGGCTGGAGATCACGGAGAGCGTGATCATGGGCAATATCGAGTCTGCAGCCGCTATGCTCTCGCAACTGCGCGCCCTGGGGGTACAAGTGCAGATGGATGACTTCGGGACAGGCTATTCATCCTTGAGTTATCTGCACCAGTTTCCGATTGATGCGATCAAGATTGACCGCTCGTTCATCAGCCGGATGGACGTTGACGGCGACAACTCGGAGATTGTGCAGACCATCGTGGCGCTGGCGCATGATCTGGGCATGGATGTGATCGCGGAGGGGGTGGAAACCGGGGAGCAACTGGCCCACCTCAGGGCACTGGCATGCGAGTATGGGCAGGGATATTATTTCGCCAAGCCGTTGGATAGCGAAGCGGCTGTGGCGTTGGTTACGGGGGAGCTGGCAGTGGCGAGGGTGATGTGATCACGCACAGGAGGGGTGTAATGAAGGCTTTACGCGAGATTAGGAAAACTCTACGCGAAAACTTGCTGTTCCAGTTTTCCCTGGCGAGCTTGCTCTCAGTC
>JBHIAO010000300.1:0-7174 GCA_046758565.1 Anaerolineae bacterium | reverse complement strand
CGTTGACGTAGCGCCACGCGGGATCGCTGCTCACCGTCCGCGCCCCGTAAAGCCGGATTCCGCGACCGGGAAAGGTTCGGATGCAGTTGATCCCCAGGGGGTTGAGCAAACCCTGCATCTCGGCGGTCACCTCTGTGGTCACGTCCTGGGCCCAGTGGAGCTCTGCATTGGCCGGGGCTTTGTGCACACCGATTTCGATGTCCGTACGGGCGAAGATGCCGGCCACGTGGCCGCTGGGCGGGATCACCCGCACCACCCTTCGGGCTTGAAAGCCCTTCAGGGCAGAAGCCTGGCCGCCCAGCCGCAGCGGGTCGTAGACCAGCACCCAGGGGTAGTACAGGGCCGCGTATTTGGAGTCGAAGCGCTGGCGCCAGCTTTGGATCTCCCCGACATCGACCATCTCCGCTTTGCGGGAGAAGATCGGCGGGTCGATCAGGGCGATGCGGTCACGCTGCGCCTCGCAATGAGCTACGAGAGCCTGCTGCACTGCGAAAACCTCATCCAGGGAGAACTCCGGCGCCCGCTCGACCAACCTGGGCCTCGACGGCTCAGCCACAGGCGGCGGCTCTTCCCCGGGCAGACACGGGTCTACCTCAGGTGGAGGCAGTGGCGCCGCCTCGACCGGAGGCGCCGGCTGGATCAAGATGTCGGGCACGGCCACGATGGCTACCTCGTCCACGTCTTCCAGGGTGCGCAGCCCCCACTTGTCCTGCGCCCCTGGATCGCCGGTAAAGTCCTCCGGCCGCAAGGCTGCGACGCCGTCCCGTCCCGCCTGTAGCCTGAGCACGCCTCGTGTCAGGTTCGCTGCCTCCGGGTCGGGCAGGCGGGCCGGCCAGGGAGAGGGCGAAACGAGGTCTTCGACGCGGATGAAATGCGAGAGTTCCTCCTCGTTGATGACCCGCTCCACGTAGCGTTCATGTCCCTCGACCAGTGACAGACCTGAGAAGAGTTCGCGAACCCGTCCTTCGAGGTACACGGTGAACGCGAACTCCAGAGTTTCGAAGAAGATGGGCCGTGTCAGGTCGTAGGCTGCATCAAGCGGCGCGTCCCAGGTAAGTCGCTTGCCGCCCGGGTCAGTGGCGGTGATGATCCGGTATGTCTCAAGGGGAGGGGCCGGCGGCTGTTCCTGGAACACCTTGACCAACGAGCCCATCGGAAAGCCGACCACACTCTCAACCAGGGAGGCCGAGCGGTGGGCCGGCTGGGTTTCGTCCGTGGTGCGTGTCGCCGCCGGGCTTGAACGGGCGACGCGCACGCTCAGCCCGTTGCCCCAGGCGCCTGGACTGCTGGCTTCGATGCGCAGTGTCGGTTGACCATTTTCGTCCAGAAGCACACCCGAAGCCGGTGAGGAACCGGTGTCGAAGTGGATCGGCCGACCCAGATCGAAATTGGCCTCCAGGGGATGCTCCCAGATCAAACGCCGAGTTGTCGCATCGACCTCCCGCAGCAGGTGGTCTTTCTGGACACCCAGGTCCTGACGCACGGTGACGACCGCGCCAGGAGCGAAGCCATCGACGGAGAGCACCACCGAGGCCGTGCCATCGGCCGGCTGCGAGACTCCGGGATCGGTCTGGGTGCTGGCGACCCTTGCAGCGACGCGGACGACGTAGCATGTCTGTCCACCGTTCTCGAAGAAGGCTTTGGCTGCGTAGGCCAGGTAGCCATTGGGGATGAAGCCCCCGAAGGCTGATCGGAACTGCTCCCAGGAGTCAACCCGGGTCGGCTCGTGGAGAGGACCCCGCTCGGCGATTCCAACGAAAGCCGCAATATCGGTGCGGATGGCGGTGATGCCCTTGCGGCTGACGTCAACCGTCTCGAAGTACACCCCCGGTGTGAGATAGGTCAGCATGAGAACTCACCAGGACGCAGAGACTACTCCAGCTCTACCCGCTCGATGCAGATTTCGATGCTCTCGATGGCCACGTCGTTGCTGGTGGCATTCAGCGCGGGACCTTCCCACTTGCAGATCCAGCCATTCTCGAAATTCCAGCGCAGGACGTCATTGTGTTCCTCGTCTTGTAGGGTGATAGAGCCGTTGCGCCGGTCAGGAACGCCGTTGAGGACGTTCTTGTACCAGTCCCACAGCTCCGTGTTGTCCGTGAAGCCGCGCTTCAGGGCGATGTTGGCAAACTTGCGCAGGCCCGTCAGCTTGCGCACGTGTAGCGGGATGTCAGTGCCTTCCCGGTAATCCACTGGGTCCACGTCAAAGGTCAGGCCGCTGCACTCGTTGAAGCCAGCAACGGCAGCATTGTCAATCTCCACTCGGAAGTTAAAGCCACGGTACGGATCGTTTCGTTCTCCTGTGGGCATGACTCACCCCTCCTTGATTTTCTAGAGTTCCTCCACCTCCGACCCGCCGACCCACTGGCCGATGCGGATGATGACGAACTCGGCCGGCTTGACCGGAGCAACACCAATGAGCATGATCAACCGCCCGTTATCAATATCGTCCTGGGTCATGGTGGTGCGGTCACACTTGACGAAGAAGGCTTCCTCCGGGGTCGTCCCCATGAGCGCCCCATCCCGCCAGACCCTGGTCAGGAAGTTAGTCACGCTCTGGCGCACGCGAGCCCAGAGGGGCTCATCGTTGGGTTCGAAGACCACCCACTGGGTGCCTTCCTCCAGAGACTCCTCCAGGAAGATAAACAGCCGCCGCACGTTGACGTACTTCCAATCGGAATCACTGGTGATGCAGCGGGCGCCCCACACCCGGTAACCCCGGCCTCTGGCACGGAAGTCGCGCAGCACGTTGATGTTGTTGGGGCTGGGGTTGAGGATGTCCTGCTCCCCCTTGTTGATGATTTGCTCCAGCCCAACGATCCCCCGGATGACCTCGTTGGCTGGCGCTTTGTGCACACCGCGTTCGATATCGGTCCGAGCGTAGACGCCGATGATGTGGCCGGAGGGCGGAATGTTGCGGTCCGCACTGACCAAAGCGTCGCGCACTGTCAGCCAGGGGTAATAGAGGGCTGCGTACTTGGTGTCGTACAGGTTGCGGAAGTCCTGCACCTCCTGAATGTCGACACCTTCTGACGGGTCGAGCACCGCGAAGCGGTCCATCAAGTTTTCGCAGTGGATGATGAGCGCGTTGTGGATAGCCTGTGCTGTCTTGCCGGGCACGGATACGATGCTGATCTGGTCGATGTCGGTCAGGGCCTGGATGCCACTGCGCTGCCCCGGACCCAGGTCCTGCCCGATGAAGGCCTCGTCGGGCGGCGGGTTGCCATCGTCTCCCCCGGCCAGCCGCCGCCAAGAACCGTCAGGCGTGCAGGGGTTGTCGAAGGGCACGGCGGGTCCCGCCTCCTCGATCACGCGCACCAGGTTGGAGCTGGCGTTAACCACCGAGACGACGTACTTATTGGCTACGGCCGGGTTCATAGACAGCCCATCGAAGGTCTCAAGTTCGTCAATACGCTCGGCCTCGTTCAGGTAACGCACCGACAGCTTGAATTCGCACAGGCGCACCAGGTTGCCCAGTTGGAAGTCGTTGGCAGTGGCGCCACTCAGGGTCAGGTCGTTACCGGTAATAGCGTCTACTGTGAAGTATTCACGATTGGTGCCGTTATCCAGCTCGACCAGGGCGCCGACGTAGAAGTTACGCGACGAGCGCACGCGCACTGAGTTATCACCGGCGCGCACGGCCACGCTGGTCAGCGTCAGCGTGGCCCCCTCAAGGTAGCTGTTAGTAACCGCTCCGGTAAACTGCAACGGCGAACCGCCCGGCCAGGCTGGGTCAATGGTCACATCCTCACTCAGGCCGCCACCGCTCAGGCGCAGCGTGTCGCCCACCTGGAGTGCGGCCGTCATGGCCGCCGGCACATTCACCTGAGTGGTGACGGTGGCACGGGCGGCGGTGATCAGACGGATGGTACTGCCGGCCGAGTAGTCGTTCTCGACAGGATCGGTCCAGGAGATGGTGTCGCCGACGACGGTCACCTGTCGGCGTTCGCGCGTCACGCCGCGCACGAACTCGACCACGTCGTCTGTCTGCAGCCCGTGGCCGGGATCCAAGTTGATGCTCGTCGGATTGGTGACCGGATCAGGGCCGACACCTCCGGCAAAGGCTGGCGCTGCGGTCAGCGGCTCGAGAGGAATGATGACATTGGAGACCATCTCGGACCGTGCAGGCGTGGTATACTCGATGAGGATGCGCAGGTCGTCACCCCAGAGGCCCGGATCGCGGGCCTGGATTGTCAGGGTTGGGGCTGGTGTCGAGGGGCGGATGATCACCGCCGTGCCGGCCTGAGTGAAGGCCCTACCCAGCGGACCAAGCCAGGTGATCTCGCCCGTATCGCTGTTGTAGCTATCTACAGCACGTGTCTCGGAGACCACCACGCCATCAATCGTCTCGCTGAAGGTAACGTTGGTGCCCGCACTGATGCCACGGAGTGAGGCCAGCCGAGCGCTGGTCGGGCCCGGCGCCATATCAGCCCGTAGGCGGGTGACGATCCCATCGGGTACGCCCTGGGCGCTACGGGTCGCCCCGTCGCCGGGGACACGCTTGATGTAAACACGCTTGCCGCCGTTCTCGAAGAACCCCTGGACCGCATACGCCAGGAAGCGCGAATCCCCCCACGTCTCGGGAAGATACCCGCCAAAGCGACGGCGAAAGTCCGCGAAGCTGGTTACCAGCACTGGGAGCCCCTCCACCGGACCACGCTGCGTTATACCTACGAAGCCGGCGGTGCTGGTACTGACGCCCTCGATGGGCTTCGGCCCGGTGTCCACCTCTTCGACATACACACCAGGGGCTAGATATTCAGGCATAGCAGTGCCTCCTTTCGGGATCTCCTAAGGTGAAAGCCGAAAACTGACAACATTGACTGGTTGTTCGTAGTTGATCGTCCAGGGTATAGGTTTTGGCAACGTTGTGAAGCCGGTTGCGCTGGCATCCAGATGCACCGTGCGAACCCGGCCAACACCGTCGAGCCGGTAGAAGCCCTCGGCGTCAGTCAGCGCACCGAGGGCGTGGTATTCCACTTGCTCAGGGGTTGGGTCTACGACCTCAATGGTATCCACATTCAGAACGTCGTCCAGGATGAGGACGCCATCGCCGGCATCGGCCTCCTGGACCAGGGTCCTCACCGTCCCAATTGCTCCGGGCGTGACCTTCTGAACCTCCGTATTCACGGGGAAGCTGCGGTTCAGAGCACTGCGCAACGTTACGTTCCCAGGTTGGGTTGGATCGGCCGGCTGCGGAGCCAGACTTTCAATCACTGCGTACTCGACCCGGATTTCGGGGCCGATGCGGAGAACGTCGTTGACCGCCACGCCGATCCGGTCCTTGAGGGTCAAGGTCCGGCTTCCCGCGAGTGCATCCGCCCCAAGTTGCTTTGGGGGTCCAGCCGGAGTGAGCTGGCGCAGACGGACGGTGACGCCACCAGCATGCTCGAAGTGGAGCGGGGTGCGCAGTGCCACGACGTGCTCTGTCAACGGAGCAGGTGGGCTCGGATCATCCACAATGAGAATCTTTGCGTCAGCGATGGGGTTCCGGTCTGTTGTATTGTCAACTACGCGCCCCTGAACCCGGACCGGGGGGCGCCGGAGCGAGACATCTCCCGCATCCACGGGAAAAGTGGTATTCGGAGGAATGTTGACGAGAAGCGACGCCCCTCGGTAGCCGGGTGCAGTAATCACCAGCTCAACCAAGTAGCCGGTGGTGCTGAGGTCAGGGAAGACTTGCTCCGGATAGCCGGCGATACAGAACAGTCCCCCATCCAAGGTCTTGGCATGCAAATCCCCACGCCCGACTCGGACGGCGTACTTCGTCCGTGGCGGTTCGCCAGTAACTTCGTCCCTG
This sequence comes from Anaerolineae bacterium, assembly GCA_046758565.1. Classification (GTDB taxonomy): domain Bacteria; phylum Chloroflexota; class Anaerolineae; order Epilineales; family JAANWY01; genus JBHIAO01. The sequence goes on along the minus strand of JBHIAO010000300.1, from coordinate 1,374 downwards.
ACCATGCCGGCGATCAACGCCCGATAGACGATGGTCAGATCGTCAACGACGGTGTAGAATCGGTTTCGGACCTCAACCTGGTAGGCAACAGCCAAAGGCCACCTCCGGAAATAAGGATCAACTGGCGTCCAGAATCTGTGTGTAAGTGGCTTCCTTAACCAGGACAGGTGCGGCCTCGACCGGCTCGTGATCAGAGTCGATGGTCACGACCTGAACCAGGTAACAGACAGATAACTGGTAGGATTCCTTCAGAGCATCCCAGACCCGCGTCAGCTCCTCCAAAGAAAGGGTCTCCAGGGTGAGTCGGAACTCCTCTGTGCCCCCCTCCAGCGTGTCCCGCAGGTCGCTGCCACGCAGAACGGCATGGTCATTGAAAACTTGCAGCACCCTGCCCAGGAGAATCTGCTCATCCTCCGGATTCTGGGCGATGGGCGTCACCAAATAGAAGAGATTGACTGGAAGCGGATGAGGCCTGAGCTGATTAGGGGCGATCCGTTCTGGCGGGTGATTTAGAGTATACCCGTCGCGAGCGACCCGGTAGAGCCACAGGGAGATCCCCACGGTCTCGTTGTCTTCTCGCATCTCCTTCGGCGATCGCAGGTCAATCCTGACGCCGGCCAGTTGCGGATCGGTGCTATTGGTGATGTGCTCTACCAGCAGCGACCGTAAAGTCTCGCTGACTGCCGCGATGGCCGTGAACTCACTCATCTTTGGTCGCCCTTATGTGGCTTCCACTGGTTCAACCATCGCCTCACCCGCCAGCGCAGTCCTAACTCCACCCCCATCCCTTCCAGATAAGGCAAGATAAATGCCACGATTGCGTCTACGTCCTTCAGATAGCGCCGCTCCCCAGTAGTCACATGTTCGATCACACCCCGCCACTCTGGTGCTGCACCGTCTATTTCCCGAGGCTCGCGCCAGATGCGTACAATGAAAACATGTGTGTTGTCTTCGAATGAGGTCATTCTTCGCCGGCTGCCTTCACATACTTGGCTCAGCCTCAGATGTCTTGAGGGGGGGACTCAGTGATTTCCCGGCCGGCGCCAATCAAAGAAAAATGCTGCTATCACGTGATAGCAGCATTTTACCACCTCGGTCTCACGCCGGCATCACGCCGGCATCACCAGAGTCTCACAAACCGAATTGGTGACTCAGAAGTTTTCCACTCGCTTATTCGTATGGTCGCCTAGGTGGCGTATGCTCTGAACCCCGGGCCTTCGCGAATTGCTCAACAAGTTGGATGGCCCGTTGAAGCTGCTCCTGCGCGTCATCAAATGATTGCATAGCCCGGCAAAGTAACTGCAGCGCCGACTGCAGCCCGGCGGACTCACCAACGACGCTAGGCCGCACCCACCCAGGGCCGGCCTCCGGCAC
>JBHIAO010000299.1:0-7190 GCA_046758565.1 Anaerolineae bacterium | reverse complement strand
AGGCCTCCGATGGGCGCGGCCGGCCCGCGACCATCCCGACCAACCACGTCTTCTGTCCCGTGGCGGGTTGCCGGGGGTATCACAAACTGGGGCCGGACCCCGATCACTGGATCGTGGGGGCGGGCACCTACACCACCAAGGCCAATGGCCGGCGACAACTGTACCAGTGCCAATGGTGCAAGACCTGCTTCTCCGAGACCAAAGGCACCGTCTTCCACGATCTCAAGACCCCCGAAGAGACGGTCTATCGGGCGCTCAAGGCGCTGGCGGAAGGGGTGAGCATCCGCATCCTTCGGCTTCGCTCAGGACAGGCTCTGGGTGTGGGTGGTCTTCGACCCGGTCAACAAGCTGGTGCTGGCCATCCTCATCGGGGAGCGCGAGACAGAGCAGGCGGTGGGGGTTCTGAGTCGATTCAAGGCCTGTCTGGTGGCTGGTTGTCTGCCGGTGCTGACCAGCGACCAGTTACCTCACTACGCGCAAGCCATCCCTTCGGCAAGCTCAGGACAGGCTTGCAGGTCTTTGGGCGTTGGGTGCAGCCGGAGCGCAAAGGCAACCGCGGTCCGCATCCCAAGCCGCGCCTGGAACCGCCGGAGGAGCTACAATACGCCACGGTGAACTGGTGTGGGCGGAGCAGACGCCGGAGGAGCCCTTCCCCTTCACCCCAGTTTCGGTTTCATGATCATTGTATCATCCGAGCACCGCCGGCGGTAGAGGGGAAATCCCGCATCTTTGTCAGGGACTTCCCTATCGTTTGCAGTCCGCCGTGTCAGGGAATTCCACTACGCGTAGAGGATGTGAAAATCTTCGTCAGATGGCCACTGCTGCACCGTGGCGAGAAACACATCCGCCACCTGGGGGTCAAACTGCTTGCCGGCTTCACGCCGGATTTCGGCGAGGGCCTCGGCATGCGACATGGCCGCGCGATAGGGGCGGTCAGAGGTCATTGCGTCGTAGGCGTCTGCTACGGCAAAGATGCGCGCGGCCAGTGGGATAGCCGCACCCTGCAGCCGCCGCGGATACCCCCCGCCATCCCAGCGCTCGTGATGACACAACACGACCGGCAGGGCTGACGCGAGGAACTTTATGTCTTTGAGCATGTCGTAGCCGATCTGCGGGTGGCGCTGCATCTCGGCGCGCTCCTCGTCGGTGAGTGGACCGGGCTTGCTCAGGATGCTGTCGGGCACGCCGATCTTGCCGATGTCGTGCAGCAGCGCCCCACGTATCAGCTCTTCCACGTCGGACTCGGGGAGCTCCATTGCACGGGCGATGGTTACAGCCAACTGGGTGACGCGGCGCGAGTGGCCTTCGGTCTCGTGGTCGCGCGCGTCGAGCGCGGCTGACAGCGCGGCGAGGGTGGCATCGTAGGTGGCCTCGAGTTCGCTTACGAGCCGCGCGAGTTCCTGGGCTTGCCTGACCGTCTTGTCATGCAGACTGGTGCGACGGATCGCATTGGCCGCCATGTCGGCGATGGCCGTGAGCAGCCGGCAATCAGTCTCGTCGAATATCTTCGGTTCGAGTGTGCCGATGTGCATCACTCCAACGACGGCCTCACCCACCTTGAGCGGTGCGGCGACACTGCTGCGGATCCCGGCCAGGGTGTCGGCTTCCTCCGGCCGGATGTGGGCCAGCGGGTCTTGCGAGAGCTCCGGGCTGACGTGAATCTGGCCCGTGAGGGCCACGTGGCCGGTGATACCCTCGCCGGGACGCTGGCGGATCGCAGTCCATGGCCGCTCCGGGGGGAAGAAGGCCCGACTTATCAAGTCGCCGGTCTCCGCCTCCCTCAGAAGCATCACGCCCGTGTCCGCGCCCATGACGCGCGCCGTCTGCTCCAGGATGATCGGCAGCATCTGGTCCACGGTTCTAGCCTGCCGGAGCGCGCTGCTCACCTCGAACAGCGCGGTCAGTTCGGCCAGCCGGCGCTCGATGGCCTGGTACAGCCGGGAATTCTCCAGCGCGACCGCGGCTTGATTGGCGAATAATACCAACAATCGTTCATCTTGCGGCGTGAATGCGTCGGCGCGTGTGCGAAACACGGCGAGAGTGCCGAGGCACTGATTGTTGCGTTCGACCGGTACGCACAGCCCCGAGCGGATCTCAGGGTCAATGACGACATAGCGCAGATCGGCGGACACATCCGGCAACCTGAGAGGCGCACGATTTTTCTTCACCCAACCGATCAGACCGTGCTCCTCCTCAGTGTGAAAACGCGTCTTGTGCAAGGTGTCCAGAATCTCTGCGCTGTAGCCGAGGCCGAATTCAAAGGCCATCTCATTGCGCGCCGGGTCGAAGCGGAAGAATTCCGCACGGTCAGCGCGCAGCGCTCGCATCGCAATGTTGAACAAGAACTCCAACTGGGCGCGCGGTTCGAGCATACTGTTCAACGTTAGGCCGGCCTCGTACAACAGCGCAAGTTGTTCGGCCCGCACCCGCGTTTCTTCAAACAGCCGCGCATTCTCCACTGCCCCACCAAGCTGATAGCCGATGGAGGTCAGAAAGTCAATCTCCGCCTCCGGAAAGACGCGCGGCCTGCGGCTGGCGAGATTCAGCGCGCCCAGCACGCGATCTTTGGCGACGAGCGGCACACTGGCCAGCGATTGAAAACCTGCCTGGCGGAGGAAAGGTGCCAACCGTTCAGAAGGGTACTCGGCGATGTCCATCGTCACCGCCTTCCGCTCGGCGGCAGCGCGGCCGGCCAACCCTTCGCCCATCTTGACGATGCTGACCTTCTTCACAAGCTCATCCGACAGTCCTCGATGCACGGATAGGGCCAACGTCTCGCCGCCGGGCTCCAGCAGGTAGATGCCGCCGGCTTCGACTTCCAGCACTTCCAGGACTGTGTCCAACGAGTCTTTGAGAACCTCGTCCAGCTCCAGCGTTTGCGCGGCGACGGAAGCAATCGCGAACAGCGCCCCGAGCTCACGGTTGCGCTGCCCCAGTTCGTCCGCAGTGGCGGTGATCTCCCGGAACAGCCGGGCGTTCTCGATGGCGATGGCCGCATGGTCAGCAACGGCGGACAGCAGGCGCAGGTCACGCTCGTCAAAGGTGTGGTCCGACCGGGTACTAAAGGTGTCCAGGGTGCCGATGATTCGTCCTTTGATCCGCAGGGGCACGATGATTATCCGACGGATATCCATCTCCAAACCCAGCGGCGTCGGGCGCGGGCGGGCGGCCACCTCGTTGACGAGCAGTGGTTCACCGGTGGTCAGGACAGCACCGTGGAGGCCCGTGTCGCTCGGCTGAGTCTTATCGCGCAGGAGAGCAGCCTGCTCGCCGAAGCAATAGACGTGGGTGCGGGTGCGGCCGTCGGGGCTGAGCAGACATACACAGGCGTTCTCGGCCTTCGTCAATTCGGCCGCGCTGCGGACCACCAGCTCCAGAACGTCGTCCAGATGCAGCTCGCCAGCGATCGCCGCGCCTACATCCTGCAAGCTGGACAGCTCCGCTACCCGCTGGCGGATCTCCTCATACAGCCGGGCATTCTCGATAGCCACCGCCACGTGCCCGACCAATTCCTGTGCGAGCGCCAGGTGCGCCTCGTCGAAAGCGTGCGGGCGGTAGGCCGCCAGGTTGAGGGAGCCGATGACCTCGCCGCGCACGATCAGGGGGATGAGCATGTCGCTGCGGATACCCTCCGCCAGCAGCCACTCGTCCAATGGATACGCTCGTTCGTGTCTGCTCAGGTCCGGCCGGGCCAAGGGTTGCCCGGTCTCAAGCACCACTTTGGCCGGCGTGTCGGCAATCGGCACTCTCACCCCGGCCGCGATCTGGCTCGCGCCGTCAATGCTGGCGCTGCGCATGACGAGTTGCCCGGCTTCCCGGTCGAGCAGCGCGATGGTGGCGTGGTCGCACGGGATCAGACGCCGGACTTCGCGGGTGACGGCTTCCATGACCTCGTCCGGGTCCAGGCTGGAACTGGCGACGCGGGCAATCTGGCCGAGCACGGTCAGCCGCTCGGTCTTCTCGCGCAACTGGTGGGCGGTCTCTTCCAGATCTTCGAGCATGTTCAGCACGGCATCGCGCGAGTCGCGCGTTTCTTTGAGCAGCCGCGCGTTCTCCAGCGCCGCGCCCACTTGAGCGGCAAAGACCTCTGCCACCGCCTGGTCGGCCTCGTCCAGCGTCCGGGCCGAGACGGTTAGCACGCCGACCACCCGACCCCCGGCGTGAATGGGCGCGAAGACGCTCTGCTGCGAGCCGAACACACTCAGGATTTTTTCCATCAACCCGCGGGCCGACTCCGGCACAAGTTGTGCGATCACCCTGGCGCTGTCCGAAACGAACAAGGCCTCGCCTGTCGCGACGACGTGCCGGTAAGCCTCCACCCGCTGTACGGGGAAAGTGAAGCCGAGGGCGTTCAAGCCCGTCAGCCGTTCGAGCACGGCCAGCGCCTTCTGGTTGGGAAAGGCCAACGCGCGGATGACGAGCGTTCTTCCCTCGTCGTCCAGCCTACTGATGGCGCCGCGCAGCCCGAGGGCCTCCAGTTGCCTGACGACGCCGTGCATCACCTCGGCCTCGGTGAGGCCGGGCTGGAGAATAGCCGTCGTGCGAAGGGCGTGCAGCGCTTCCAGCGCGCGGACGTCCCCACCCCCGGCACCGGCTTGCGCGCCGTCGCCGATCTCCGCGACGCGGGAGGGCAGGGGTGGGGGTGCGGGTGGTGGCAGAGGCGATTTGGTCGTCATGCGTGGACCTCCCTCGTGGCCTCCAGTTCGCGGACGCGTTTCTTGAGCTCCACCATCTTCAACTCGCGCCCCACGGCCAGCCGGTTGAAGCGCTCCAACTCGTCCACCCGACGCTGGAGTTCCTCGTACAACTGCGCGTTCGTCACGGCGCTGGCGGCCTGCGCGACGAAGGCTTCCCCGAGTGAGATTTCGTCGGGGCGATATTCACGCACCCGGTCGTGGTACAGCGCAAATGCGCCCGTCACCTGCCCATGGTGGACGAGGGGCAGGATCAGGATTGAGTGGAACCCTTCTTGCCGCACCAGGTCCGCGACGGGCGCCATGCGCGGGTCGGTCTGTGCGTCGGCCACGAGTACCGGCTTCGCCATCGCGCGCGCGACGCCGCCGGCCATGCGCATGTAGTTCTGGCACACGGCATCGACGTAATCCTGCGCCACACCCTGCCGTATCAGGCAACTCAATTCGTCGGTGCCCGGGTTGAGCACAAACACGGCGCAGCGGTCGGCCCCAAACAGTTGACGGCTTTCTTCGACCATCGCCTCCAGCGTGGCCTCCAGCGAAAGGTCAGCGGTGAGTCGGCGCGTGGCCTCTTGCAGGCCGGTGAGTTGGCGCGTGCGCTGCGCGACCTTTTGCTCCAGTTCCGCGTTCCAGCGCATCAGCAACTCACGCGACTTGCGCAGGTGCTCGCGCATCGTCTCGAAGTCGCGGCCCAGTCGTCCGATCTCGTCGCTCCCGAATTCTGGCAGCGGCGTATCCAGGTCGCCGTCGGCCACGCGCCGCGCAGCCCCGGCGATGGCCAGCACCGGCCGGGTCACCCGTCGGGTGGCGAACCAGACGAACAGCACGGCGACCACCAGTGCGACGATGGCGGCCAGCGTGGTTTGCGTGCGGCTCCGCACGATCGGTGCCAGCGTCTCGGCCCGGTCTTGTTCCACCATGATACCCCACCCCAGGCGTGAGATGGGCGCAAAGGCGATCACCTCGTGTGATTCTTTCCCCTTTACCGTGACAAACGCATCCGAGGAGATGGTCGGCTCCCCGCGCTGGATGAGAGCCAGCATGAAATCACTGTGCTCGCTGGGCGCGCCCGCCGCACCGGGGGCGGTCGAGGCAATCACCATCCCCTGCTCATCTACGATCTGAGCGTAGCCGGTCTCGCCCAGCCCCATCGGTCCGATGAAGCCGGAGACGGCTGGGCTGGTCGGGTCGAGCGCGCCCCCGATCAATCCGACGATTTCCCCCAGCCCATTTTTCACCGGGACGACGAGCGAGACCAGCGGCCTGGGCACAGCCATGTCAGGGATCACCCCGCTGACCTGTGGCTGGCCTGTGTCCAGCGCCCGGCGGACGTGGGGGTGTTTGGACAGGTCCGCCCCAACCAGGCCGGGGATGTCCGGTTCGACGGCCAGCACCACGCCGTCCGCGTCGGCGACAAATACATCAACAGTGAACATCCCCGAGCGGTACAGGTGGGCCAGCGCCGCCTTTTCGCGTTCGAGGTCGGCATCGCTCGGGTCGAAGCCGGGTTTGGCGGCCTGCGCGGCGAGTTCCGTCAGCATGTGGCCAATGTTGTAGTCCACGTGCGCGGCGACGGTTTCCGCCAGTGCCAGCCGCTGTTCCAGCGCCACCTGCACCGAGGCGGCCTGAGCGCGCAGGCCGATGAAGCCCATGGCGACGAACACGGCCGAGAGGCCGAGAATGGTCAAGGCGGTGATTCGGGCTTGCAGGCCCAGCCGGATCGGTCGTTTCCAGACAATGTCCTGAGCCCGGTCGCTTGTCCTGAGCCTCGTCGAAGGGAAGGATCGTCGAAGGGCGTGTCGAAGGGTCGGCATGCTCTAGTCCTTCCCGGCCACGCACACTCGATTTCGGCCCTGGGTCTTGGCCCGATAGAGGGCAGCGTCGGCTTCTGCAATCCGGTCGCCTGGAGTATGGCCGTTGTAGCAGGCCACGCCCAGACTCACAGTCAGCGGGCCATGGGCAAACGGTTGAGCGGCCACCCACTCACGTATACGCTCGGCTGTGCGGGCGGCGCCGGCCAGATCAGTTGCCGGCAGCAAAATGGCAAACTCCTCCCCGCCATAGCGGGCGACGGTGTCCAGCCCGCGCACGCACCCCAGCAGGCGATTCGCCAGGTCGCGCAGGGCGGTGTCGCCGGCCGGGTGGCCGTAGGCGTCGTTGTAGTTCTTGAAATGGTCGAGGTCCAGGAGGACCAGTGAGAACGGGACGTGGTAGCGCCGGCTGCGTTCGCCCTCGATCTCCAGTTGTTCCAGCAGGTAGCGGCGGTTGTAGAGGCCGGTCAGCGGATCGGTGATCGCCAGTTGCCGCTGCTGGGTGATCGCTCGCGAGGCGCGCTCGAACACCCAAAACAGACCCACCCACAGCCCGGCCAGTGCGACAGCGACCGAGCCCCAGATCCAGGCTTGCGAGCGCTGGACGGACGCATGGAAGGGGTCGTAGTAGAGATACACCTCGTACGCCCCGCACACTTCCTCGGAGTCACTCGGGGTAAGTGGG
>JBHIAO010000298.1:0-7228 GCA_046758565.1 Anaerolineae bacterium | reverse complement strand
TACGAGGCGATAATTCACGCACATGACGCAAATGTTGCGGAGTAACGCCGTAAGGCCCTTCGACGGAATGCTCTTACGTTTCACGTTTCACGCATCACGTTTCACAAGTTCACATTTCTCCCCTCGGGTACGATCCGAGTATTCGAAGGTAGGTGGCGATCTCCTCAAGATGCTTGATAGCGTTGTGGCAACGTTCCTCGGCCGTGCTCCCGGCAAAGTCGAGATAAAAGAGGTACTCCCACAGCTTCCCTTTAAGGGGGCGGGACTCGATTTTGGTCAGGTCGATATCGCGCAACGCGAAGACGCTGAGCGCCTTGAAGAGCACGCCGGGGACGTTTTTGGTGGCAAAAACGATAGAGGTCTTGGCCGGCAGAGCTGGTTCAATCGTTTCGCAGCCCAGGATCAGGAACCGGGTGTAGTTTTCGGGGTTGTCCGCGATCCCTTCTTTCAAGATTTCCATCTCGTGCACCTGAGCAGCGCGTCGGCTGGCGATAGCCGCAGCATCCTTGAACCCCTCGGCTTTGATCAACGCCACGCTGCCGGCAGTGTCGTAGGTCGAGATACGCTCCGCATCGGGCAGCCAGTCCAGCGTACTCTCGCACTGCGCCAGCGCCTGGGGGTGGGAATAAACCCGGCGGATGTCGGTGAGCTTAGTGCCAGGATGTACGATCAGGCAGTGGACGATGCGCAGATATTGCTCGCCGACAATCGAAAGGTCGTGCTCCAGCAAGAGATCATAATTGCGGTGGATGCTGCCGGCCAGGGAATTCTCGATGGGGACGATCCCGCGGTCGCACTCGCCGGTCTCGACGCACCCAAACACCTCGTCGAAGGTCTCGCACGGCGCCGGCTCAACCGCCTCTCCATCGAAGAATTCAACGGCTGCCGCCTCGCTGTAAGCACCGCGTTCACCCTGAAATGCTACTCGTAAGGTTCTCTTGTCTTTCATGCACCTCTCCTTGACAGATCTTGCTTCTGCACACACAATAGAGGTGCGTGAAACGTGAAGCGTGAAACGTGAAGACTGTAAGCGTGTCGCGTGATCATCACGTTTCACGTTTTGCGTTTCACGCATGCGTTGCTAAGCTTCGCTTGCTGTCCTTAACAGCTCACGGGCCTGGGCAATCTGGTGTTGTACCGCCGCTGGCGCTGTTCCACCAATCACGTCCTTGGCCTGCACTGAACGGATAAAGTCGAACGTGTCGTAGACGTCTGTTTCGAAGGCGGCGTGCTCGGCCTGGAAGTCCTCCAAGGATAGCTCCCGCAACAGTGCGCTGCGCCCACTCGCCTTGCGCACCAGCCGGCCAACAACACCGTGGGCCTCACGAAACGGGACACCGCGCCGCACCAGGTAGTCGGCCAGTTCGGTGGACAACATGGCGTCGTCGAGGGCGTCGGCCATTCTCCCTTCGTGCACGTGCATTGTTTCGACGACGCCGGCCACGACGGGTAAGGTTATCACAAGGGTGTCGACACTGTCAAACAGCGGTTCCTTGTCCTCCTGCAGGTCTTTGTTGTACGTGGAAGGCAGCCCTTTCAGCATTGTCAGCAACCCGACGAGATGGCCGATCAGTCGGCCAGCTTTGCCACGAGCCAACTCCAGGGCGTCTGGATTCATCTTCTGCGGCATCAGACTCGACCCGGTGGCGTAGGCCTCATCGATCCGCACGAAGCCAAACTCGTCGGTCGAGAACAGGATCAGATCTTCGGCCAGCCGGCTCACGTGCACGCCGATGAGCGAGGCCGCAAAGAGGAACTCGGCGATGAAGTCGCGGTCGCTCACGGCATCGATGCTGTTCTGGGTTACACTGCGGAACCCTAACTCCTGGGCCAGGAACTCGCGGTCGATCCCCAGGGCGTTGCCGGCCAGGGCTCCGGCCCCCAGGGGCAGCACCGCCGTGCGTTCGCGGCAGTCCGCCAGCCGCTCTCGATCCCGCTGGAACATCCAGAAATACGACATCAACCAGTGGTTGAAGAATAGCGGCTGCGCTTGTCGCAGATGGGTGTAGCCCGGCATCACGGCGTCGAGGTGGGCCTCGGCCTGGGTCACGATGGCCTGCTGCAGGTTGCGCAGATGCCCATCGACCTCGGCGATGGCATCAAGGGCGAACAGGCGGGTGTCTGTCGCCACCTGGTCATTGCGCGAGCGGCCGGTGTGCAGCTTGCCGGCCACCTCGCCGACCAGTTCGTGCAGCCGGCGCTCGACCGCGGTGTGGATGTCCTCGTCGCCTGGCTTCAGTTCGAACGTGCCGGCGGCGAACTCCGCCCGCACCTGTTCCAGCCCATTGATCAGCGCGTCGCGCTCGGCATCGCCGATCAGGCCGGCGCGTGCCAGTGCCCGTGCGTAGGCCACCGACCCGGTGATGTCTGCATCGTACAGCCGGCGGTCGAACCCGATGGAGGCGTTGAACTCTTCCATCAGTTCATCGGTTGGTTTCTCAAAACGCCCACCCCAGAGTTTCATGGTATTAGAGATTAGAGATTGGATATTGGAGATTCCCGTGTTCGTTGTCCAGACTCACGTCCGATAGTCCGCGTTGATGCTCACATACTCGTGGGACAGATCACATGTCCACACCGTCGCTTCGCCATCCCCCAGCCCCAGATCGACGACGATATCGATGTCCTCGCCAGCCAGGATTTGCGCCGCGATCACCTCGTCAACGTGATATCGCTGGCCATCCCTCACCAACTGCAATGACTGCCCATTCGATCCCTCTGAATCGCCGCCGGCAGCAAACCACAGCCCAATCCGCGCCGGATCCACCTCCACCCCGCTGTACCCCACCGCCGCCAGCACGCGCCCCCAGTTGGCATCCTCGCCGTGCAGCGCGGTCTTGACCAGGGGTGAGCGGGCTACAGCCATCGCGACCTTTCTGGCATCGCCGGCCGTCGGCGCTCCGCGGACGTGGATCGTCACGAACTTGGTGGCACCTTCGCCATCGCGAACGATCTTCTTCGCCAGCGTGGTGGCAACGGCTGTCAGCGCGTCTCGGAACGTGCGGAAATCGTCTGATTCGAGTTGGTCGACGCTCACGCCCGCCGCGCCGTTGGCGAGCAGCAGGACCGTGTCGTTGGTGCTGGTATCGCCATCAACGCTGATACAGTTGAAAGAACGGTCCACGGCGCAGCGCAGAGCCTGGTCCAGCAGGTCAGGAGACACGGCTGCGTCGGTGGCGATAACCGCCAGCATGGTGGCCATGTTGGGATGGATCATGCCGGCCCCCTTGGCCATGCCGGCGACGGTCACCTGGCCGGCGCTGAGCCGAACGTGCACGGCGGCCTCCTTGGGCACAGTGTCGGTGGTCATGATAGCGCGTGCGGCGTCGTGCCCGCCGTCGGGCGACAGAGTGCTGGCGGCGTGAGTGATGCCAGCGGTGATCTTCACCATGTCCAGCGGCTGTCCGATCACGCCGGTGGACATCACCCACACCTGGCCCGGCTCACAGCCGGCAGCCTTGGCCGTGAGCTCCGCCATCCGCCGGGCATTGTCCAGGCCCTGGTCGCCGGTCACGGCGTTGGCGTTGCCGCTATTTGTGACAACGGCCCGGATAGCGGTCGGATTCCGCGCCAGCAGCGCCTGGTTGTACAGCACCGGCGCGGCCTTCACCCGATTCGTAGTGAAGACCGCCGCAGCGGTGCATGGCCGCTCCGACACGAGCAGTGCCAGGTCCGGCGCATTGCCGAGCTTCAGGCCGCAGTGAACGCCGGCTGCCCGAAAGCCGGCAGGGTCCGTGATCGTTCCCTTTCGAATATCTTGCATGATCTGACCTCGTTGACCTTAGGGTTCTGTGTGATACGATCGGCCTCCTCACTGCGCATGCGTGAGGACCTCAGACTTCCGAAGTCTGGCAGACTTCGGAAGTCTGCACACCCATCCCTCCAGTTCCCCTTAGTTCCTCCAAGTTCCCCTGAGTTCCCCTTTTCCTCAATCTCGCTTGAACTTCGCGTAGTCCGGTTGACGATAGCGCGACACGCCCATCCCGTCGATGTCCATCAGCGCCTTCACCTTCATGGGCAGCCCGAACAGGTTGATGAATCCCACGGCGTCGGTCTGGTCGTAGACGTCCTCCTGGCCAAAGGTGGCGAAGTCCTCGCGGTACAGGCTGTGGGGCGAGCGCCGGCCAGCCACGATACAATTACCCTTGTACAGCCTCAGCCGAACCTCGCCGGTCACTGTCTCTTGCGTCTGGCGCACGAACGCATCCAGGGCATCACGGAGCGGCGTGAACCACTTGCCGTCGTACACGAGTTCAGCGTAGCGCTGGGCGATGAGGTCCTTGTAGTGGAGCGTATCACGATCCAGGCACAGCGACTCCAGTTCCTTATGGGCTGTGCTGAGAATCGTCCCGCCGGGCGTTTCGTAGACACCCCGCGACTTCATGCCGACCAGTCGATTCTCGACCAGGTCCACGCGCCCAACGCCGTGCTCCGCACCAATGGCGTTGAGCTTTTCGACTAACTCCGCTGGTCCATAGACAACACCGTCGATCTTCACCGGAACCCCTTCCTTGAACTCGATGATGACGTAGCGGGGCTTGTCCGGTGCATCCTCGGGATCCACGGTGAGGGTGAATACATCCTTCTCTGGCTCGTTCCAGGGATCTTCGAGCAGGCCACCCTCGTGGCTGATGTGCCACATGTTGCGGTCGCGGCTGTAGATTGACTTCTCTGTAGCTGCCACCGGCACGTCGTGGGCAGCGGCGTAGGCCAGCGCATCCTCACGAGACCGGATGTCCCATTCCCGCCATGGCGCAATCACCTTGAGCTTGGGGTTCAGCGCCTTGTACGTCAGCTCGAAGCGCACCTGGTCGTTGCCCTTGCCAGTACAGCCGTGGGATACGGCATCGGCGCCTTCCAGCTCCGCGATCTCGACCTGCCGGCGCGCAATCAGCGGCCGCGCGAACGACGTCCCGAGCAGATACTTCCGTTCGTAGACGGCGCCGGCCTGTAGCACAGGCCAGACAAACCCTGTGACGAACTCGTGCCGCAGGTCGTCGATGTAGACCTTGCTGGCGCCAGTAGCCAGAGCCTTCTCCTCCAGCCCCTCCAGCTCTTCCTCCTGACCAATGTTGGCAGAAAATGCAATCACCTCACAGCCGTAATTCTCCTTCAGCCAGGGAATGATCACCGACGTATCCAGGCCCCCGGAGTACGCCAGCACAACCTTTTGGATCCGATCTCGCATTGCTTATACCTCCTCGTGAGTGAACAGTAACCAGTGATCAGTAATCAGTTGCTTCGGCCACTGATCACTGATCACTGATTACTGTTCACTGACTACTGTTCACTGTTCACTGTTCACTGTTCACTGGATATCTTGTAGGCATTGCACGGTCAGCGCTTTCTCCTTCAGTGCTTGAATGCCACTAACGGCTGCGCGCGCCGCCGACATAGTGGTGATCAGCGACACGCCACTCTGAGTCGCTGCCGAGCGGATGGCCTGCCCATCGCTGTGGGACGTGGTGCCCAGCGGCGTGTTGATGATCAGGTCGACCCGGCCGGCCCGGATGGCATCCACGACGTGCGGCGAGCCTTCGCTGACCTTGTTGATAGGCTCCACGGCCATGCCGACGCGGCGCATGAACTCGGCGGTTCCATGGGTTGCCAGCAGCCCAAAGCCCATTCGCTCCAGGTCGCGGGCGATCTTCAACACGGTGCTCTTGTCAAAGTCGTTGACGGTCACCAGCACGGTGCCTTCCATTGGGAGTTCGTCGCCGGCGGCGAGCTGTGCCTTGGCGAAGGCGTGACCGAAGCGCCGAGCACGCCCCATCACCTCACCCGTGGAGCGCATTTCGGGGCCTAGCCGGGCATCGACGCCCGGAAACTTTCGGAATGGCAGGACCGCTTCCTTCACGAAGAAGCCGTTCACCTTCGGCTCCTCAGTGAATCCGATCTCCTGTAGAGTCCGGCCGGCCATCACCTGGGCCGCGATCTTCGCCAACGGTACGCCCGTCGCTTTGCTCACGAAGGGCACTGTGCGCGACGCGCGCGGGTTCACCTCCAGAACGTAGACGATGTCGTCCTTGATGGCGTACTGTACATTCATCAGTCCGACGACCCCCAGTGCCTCGCCCAGGGCTTGCGTGTACTCGCGGATGATGCTCAGGTGGTACAGGCTGACCTTGTACGGTGGCAACACACACGCCGAATCACCCGAGTGCACGCCAGCCTCCTCGATGTGCTGCATCACCCCGCCGATCACTACGCGCTCCCCGTCGGCGACGGCATCGACATCCACCTCGAAGGCGTCTTCCAGGAAGCTGTCGATGAGGACGGGGTGCTCCGGTGATGCTCGCACGGCCTCGGCCATGTATCGATCCAGTTCGTCTTTGCCGTATACGATCGCCATGGCTCGACCACCCAGCACGTATGAGGGTCGAACCAGGACCGGATAGCCGATACGAGCGGCCACCTGTCGGGCTTCCGCCGGCGAGCGGGCCGTGCCGTGGGCCGGCTGCGGTATGCCCAACTCCTCCAGCAACGCGCCAAATCGCTCCCGGTCCTCGGCCAGGTCGATGGCGTCGGGCGAGGTGCCCAGAATGGGAACGCCGGCCGCCGCCAGACCTTGCGCCAGCTTCAGCGGCGTCTGGCCCCCGAATTGGACGATTACGCCGAGCAAACGGGAACTCAGGGGAACTCGGGGGAATTCAGGGGAATTCGGAGGGTGCCCAGTTCCTCCGACTTCCTCGTCAACCACATTCAGCACATCTTCCAGCGTCAACGGCTCGAAGTACAACCGATCCGACGTGTCGTAGTCCGTGCTCACCGTCTCCGGGTTGCAGTTAACCATGATGGTTTCGTAACCCATGTCCGCCAGGGCGAAAGCGGCATGGCAGCAGCAGTAGTCGAACTCGATACCTTGACCGATCCGGTTGGGTCCGCCGCCCAGAATAATCACTTTCGGTCGTCCAGAGGGGCGTGCCTCGTCCTGGGTCTCGTAGGTCGAGTACAGGTAGGGTGTGAACGCCTCGAACTCGGCGGCGCAGGTATCGACGCGCTGGTAGACGGGGCGGATGCCGAGATTTCGTCGGTGCTCTCGGACCACGGCCTCGGAACAACTCAGAGTCTGTGCAAGCTGCTCATCCGAAAAACCGTACCGCTTCGCCTCCCGCAGCAGGTCAGCCGAAACCGTCTGCAATGTGTGACCGCACAACTCGCGTTCCAGATCGACGATGTCTTCGATCTGCCACAGAAACCAGCGGTCGATGCCGGTCAACTCATGAAT
>JBHIAO010000297.1:0-7247 GCA_046758565.1 Anaerolineae bacterium | reverse complement strand
TCGCCAAATCCAGCGGGAGCAAATTGTAATGTACTGAACCTGGGCGGGGAGGTGGTTAGCATGGATACGCGCCAAAAGATCGAGGTGCTGGGCCGTTCGGCTCAATATGATTTGTGTGGTGAGGCCTGCGGCACGGAGGCGAACCGGGTGCGCGACGACCTGGGCCGCTGGATCTACCCGGCCGTGCTGCCCGACGGCAAAAGGATCAATCTCCTCAAGATACTGCTCACCAACGCCTGCGAGAACAACTGCTACTATTGCGCCAACCGCGCCGGCCGCAACTTCCGGCGCCTCAGCTTCACCCCTGAGGAGCTGGCTCACACTTTCGACCAAATGCACCGCAAGGGACTGGTGAAGGGCCTCTTCCTCAGCTCCGGTGTGTGCAATGCTGTCCGTACCATGGACCGCATGATCGCCACGGTCGAGCTGGTGCGCCGCCGATACGCCTTCCCCGGCTACGTCCACCTCAAGATCCTGCCTGGCGCTACCTTCGCCCACGTGGAGCGAGCGGTGCAGCTCGCCAATCGGGTCTCGGTGAACCTGGAGGCACCGAGCCCGGAACGCCTGGCCCGTATCGCTCCCCCCAAGGATTTCACCGCCCATCTCCTCCAACCCCTGCATTGGGCCAATCGCCTCATCGAGGAAGGCCAGGGCAGGCTCGCCTCGGTCAGCCAGACCACCCAGTTCGTCGTCGGGGCAGCGGGTGAAAGCGACCGCGAGCTCCTCTCGACCACCGCGCGACTCTACCGAGAGGTGGATCTAGCGCGGGTTTACTTCAGCGCCTTCCAACCGATTGTGGATACCCCCCTGGAGGATCATCCTCCTACGCCGCCTCTGCGCGAGCATCGCCTCTACCAGAGCGATTTCCTCTTCCGCCAGTATGGCTTCACCTTCGAGGACCTGGTCTTCGATGATTCGGGCAACCTGCCCAGCGAGGCCGACCCCAAGCTGATGTGGGCTCAGGCCCATCCTGAGTGCTTCCCCGTGGAGGTGAACCGCGCCAGCCGCGAGGAACTTCTCCGCGTCCCCGGCATCGGCCCCACCTCGGCTTCCCGCATCATCAAGCTGCGCCGGAAGGGCAAGTTCTGCGAGCTTTCGGACCTCCGCAAGATCGGAGCCGTAGCCAAACGCGCCGCCCCCTTCATTTTGCTGAATGGCGAGCAGCCGCCCTGCCAGTTGAGCCTGTGGCAAAGTTGATCGTGAGGTTTCCATGAAGGGTGACGAGTCTGGAGGCGAGTTTTACTCCAAACGGGGCAAGAGCGCGGCTTTCTACGAGAAGGAGCGGGGAGCCTACCGGGTGCAGGCCAGCCAGCGGCGGGGCTCCTGGGGCGTGGGGCGCGATTACTATCGCGTCCTGACTGACAGCGGCGAGGTCTTCGACATCTACTACGACCGCAAGCCCAAGGGACGCAAGCTCAAAGGTGGATGGTTCCTGTGGAGCAAGGTCAGTTAACGCGGAGGCCCAGCGGGAGCAGGTGAGTAACTACGATAGGCCATCATTTTTTAAGGAGAGAGAACATGAGCAATGTTGACGACCTTAAGTCGCACGTCGTGGCTGAGGTGGATGCCCGGCGCGACGAATTGATCCGCATCTCAGACACGATTCACGCCAAGCCGGAGCTCGCTTTCCAGGAGTTCGAGGCCGCAGCACTGCTGACCTCTGTCCTGGAGCGAGAGGGATTCACAGTGCAGCGCGGCGTAGCTGGACTGGAGACCGCCTTCGTGGCCTCGCACACCAGTCAGAAGGGGGACAGGCCCGTCGTGGCCCTGCTGGCCGAGTACGACGCTCTGGCCGACCTGGGGCACGCCTGCGGCCACAACATCATAGGCACCGCCTCAGTGGGCGCGGCCCTCGCGTTGTGTCCAGTCCTCGATCAACTTCCCGGCACCATCCAGGTCATCGGCACGCCGGCCGAAGAGGGCGGTGGGGGCAAGATCACCATGGCTGAGGCCAGCATCTTTGACGGCGTGGACGCGGCCATGATGGTCCATCCCTCTACGCGCACCATGACCCGCCGCACCTCGCTGGCCTGCTACGAGCTGAAGATGGAATTCTTCGGCCAGTCTGCCCACGCCGCTGCCTCGCCAGATAAAGGGATCAACGCTCTCGACGCCTGCATCCTGGCCTACAACAACGTCAGCGCCTTGCGTCAGCAACTGACCGACGATGTCCGCATCCACGGCATCATCACCCACGGCGGTTCGGCCCCCAACATCATCCCCGACTACACCGCGGCTGAGTTCCTGGTGCGAGCGGCGGAGAAGGACGATGCGCTGGCTGTGCTGGCTAAGGTGGAGGATTGCGCCCGGGCCGGAGCTCTGGCCGCCGGCGCCGAGGTCAAACTGACGCGCGCCGACGAGTACTACGCCAACATGGTTTTCAGCACCGTCCTGGCCGACCTTTTCGATGCAAACTTGACCGCGCTGGGCCGAGAGGTGCAGTTGCCACTACCCAACGAGCGCATGGGCTCCACCGATATGGGCAACGTCAGCCACGTCGTCCCGGCTCTGCATGCCTACGTCACCATCGCGCCCGAAGAGGTAGCAGGCCACTCGCCGGAGTTCCGCGCCGCCTCAGCTTCCTCAGAGGGCCACGCCGGCCTGTTGGACGCGGCCAAAGCGCTGGCCATGACGGCCATTGACCTCCTTTCCAATCCAGACTTGGTGGATGCAGCCTGGGAGGAACACCGGGCCCACTTCGGTTGAGCTTGCGCAGCGGTTCATCATCGTGGGGTAGCAGGCCAATCGCATTGGCCGTCTTTGCGCCAGAACCGCCCAATACGATTGGGCTTCTACCCGGTTTTGGGGCAGGTTGCCTCACCAACCGGATTCGCTGCGCAAGCCCTTCGGTTGGTCGCCATTTGACAGAGCGAAAATAGGGTTATATAATAGAGCCTGTTCAGGCCTGGACAGGTTCCATTGATTGTTATGAGCGTCTCGGCGTAGTCGAGACGCTTGTCGTAATCATTGCAGCCTTCAAATTACTTTGGAAAGGAGTCAATTCATGGGTACTAAGTCACACATTTTAGAGCAGGTTGCTTCTAACCTATACAACGGCGATGATGAAGTCGTTGCCGACCTGGTCCAGCAGGCGCTGGATCAGGAGATGTCGCCAGCCGAGATCCTCAACGGCGGCCTCATCGCCGGCATGGACGAGGTGGGCAAGGATTTCAAAGCTGGCGACCTTTTCGTGCCTGAGGTGCTCATCGCTGCCCGGGCCATGCATGCCGGCATGAACATCTTACGACCACTGCTGGCCGAGAGCGATGTGCCCACCGCGGGCAAGTACGTCATCGGCACGGCGCAGGGCGACCTGCACGACATCGGCAAAAACCTGGTCAAGATGATGCTGGAGGGCGCTGGCTTCGAGACCATTGACCTGGGCACCGACGTCAGCCCCGATGCCTTCGTGGCCGCCGTCCAGGAGCATCAACCGCAGCTCATAGGCATGTCGGCGCTGCTGACCACGACCATGCCAGGGATGAAAGCAACCATTGAGGCGCTGGAGGAGGCGGGACTGCGCGACACGGTCAAGATCATGGTCGGCGGTGCGCCCGTGACGGCAGCCTTCGCCGAGCAGATCGGGGCCGACGCCTACGCACCCGATGCGGCCAGCGCGGTGGACGTGGCCCGCGATCTGACAGCCTGATCCGAAGAGGCATAATGGCGAGGAAACAACAGCCCGTCAAGGGCCTGGTCGGCGGCCAGTATAAACCCCTGGCCGACGATCAGGTGCAGCGTATCCACCGGGCCGCGTTGAGTATCCTGGAGCGTACCGGCGTGCAGGTCGAGGAAGCTGAGGCGCGGCGGCTGTTTGAGGAAGCAGGCGCGGATATAACCGACGACCGCGTGCGATTGCCCCGTTCGCTGGTCGAAGACGCGGTGGATTGGGCCCCCTCGCGGGTGGTGCTGGCCGGGCGCGATCCCAAATGGGACCTGGAGCTGGAAGGGGCGCGAGTCCACATCGGCACGGGCGGCGCGGCGTTGACCGTCCTCGACCTGGAGACCGGCCAGCCGCGTCCAGCAGTGCTGCGCGACGTGGCCGAGCTGGCCCGGCTGGTGGATGCGCTGGATAACGTCCACTTTTACCTGGTGCCGGTCTATCCCACCGACATGGATAAGGAGAACGTGGACATCAACCAGTACTATGCCGGCCTGGCTAATACCACCAAACACGTCCAGTCCGGGGTGTACAGCGTGGAAGGTATCCGCGACACGGTCGAGATGTGCGAGAGGATCATGGGTGGGGCTGACGCATTGCGCGAACGCCCCATCGTTTCTTTCATCACCTGTTGGATAGTCAGCCCCCTCAAGTTTGCCACCGACGTCACCACCCTGCTCATCGAAACCTGCCGCCAGCGCATCCCCGTGGTGCTCTCGGCCGCGCCGATGGCTGGCTCCACCGCGCCGGTGACGTTGGCCGGGATGCTGGCTCAGCTCACCGCCGAGCAG
Source organism: Anaerolineae bacterium (assembly GCA_046758565.1). GTDB lineage: Bacteria > Chloroflexota > Anaerolineae > Epilineales > JAANWY01 > JBHIAO01. Next base: position 2,795 of record JBHIAO010000297.1, on the reverse strand, counting down.
CTTTCGGGGGTGGTGCTGACCCAGTTGGCCCAACGAGGCGCGCCGCTGCTCATCGGCCCCATCCCGGCCACGGCGGACATGAAGAGCGGACGCTATCTGGCCGGAGCCGCCGAGTTCGGCCTGACGAATGCGGCCATGGCCCAAATGGCCCAGTTCTACCGCCTGCCAATTTACAACTCGGCCGGCATGACCGACGCCAAGGTCCCCGACGTTCAGGCCGGATTCGAGAAGGCCATGAGCGCGGTGCTGGCTGCTCTGGCCGGGAGCAATTACATCCACCACGCGGCCGGGATGCTGGAGAACATGAGTTCCGTCGCCGCCGAGCAGTTTGTCATTGACAACGACATCCTGGGCATGGCCATGCGGGTAGTGCGCGGTATCGAGGTGAACGACGAGACGCTGGCTCTGGACGTGATTGACGAAGTGGGGCCGGGCGGCCACTACCTGATGGCCAAGCACACCCTCCGCCACATGCGCTCCGAGCTTCATTATCCCTCGGACGTAGTGGATCGGCAGGGCCGGGACATGTGGCAGCAGGCCGGCGCCCTGGATGCCCAGGAGAGGGCAAAAGAGATCGCCCGCCGCATCCTGGCGGAGCACCAGCCGGAGCCGCTGGACCCGGCCGTGGAGAGCTGGATTCGTAAGCGGTTCGAGTTGAAAATTTGAGAGAGACCCTTAGGGTTTCACAAACCCTAAGGGTCTGACAAGGAGATTCCTTTGACTAAACAAATTCCCATTGCAACCCTGCATCCCACTATCCGGATGCTGTCCGACGAACAGATTCAAGAGATCCATCACACCAGCCTGGACATCTTGTCCCGGACCGGCATCGTGATGAAGAACGAGGCCGGGCGCGAGTTACTCCTCGACGCCGGGGCCTGGGAATCCGAAAATCGCATCAAAATCCCGCCCCTCATGGTGATGGACGCCATCGCCTCGGCGCCATCGCGCATCCCCATGCACAACCGCCTGGGTGAGTTGACCATGCCGCTGGAGGCGGGCAAGGTTTTCTTTGGCTCCGGCTCTGACTGCATCTTTACCATGGACGTGGAAACCGGCGAGCGACGCAAGGCCACCGCCGAGGACGTGCGGCGTATCGCCCATCTGTGCGACGGCCTGGATCAGATAGATTTCGTCATGTCCATGGCCACCCCCTCCGACGTGCCAGCGATGGACGTCTTTCTCCACGGGTTCATCGGCATGATCCGGGGCTCGGTCAAGCCCAACGTGTACACGGCCAACGACCGGGCCGACATGGAAGACATCTACCGCATCGCCTGCGCGGTGGCCGGCGGCGAAGACGAACTACGCGAGAAGCCCTTCCTGCTGCACTACGCCGAGCCTATCTCGCCGTTGCTCTTCAACGACGAGTCGGTGGACAAGCTGTTGTTCTGTGCTGAAAAGGGCATCCCGGTAGCCTATGTGCCTTCGCCCAACACCGGCGGCGGCGGGCCGATCACCCTGGCCGGGGCGTTGGCCCTGGGCAACGCCGAGTGCCTGGCGGGGCTGGTACTCAGCCAGTTGGTGCGATCGGGCACGCCCTTCCTGTACGGCATGAACACCGCTGCGCTGGACATGAAATCGGCCATCGTCAGCTATGGCAGCCCCGAGTGGCCGCTGGGCATGGCCGCCTGTACCGACCTCGGCTGCTGGTACGACCTGCCGGTGTGGGGAGCCGCCGGCGCCACCGACAGCAAGGTAGTGGACGCCCAGGCTGGCATCGAGGCCACGGTCACGGTCATGACCGCCTTCCTGACCCGCTGCAACCTGGTGCACGACGTGGGGTACATCGAGTACGGCACCACTTCTTCGATGGAGATGCTGGTGGTGGCCGACGAGATCATCCGCGACGTGCGCTACGTCATGGGCGGCGTGGAGGTCAGCCAGCGCACCCTGGCCCGCCAGGCCATCCATCGCGCCAGGCCCGGCGGCGGCTTCCTGGCCGACGATCACACCCTGGACAACTGGAAATGGGCCCAGTGGCGGCCAGAGTTGATAGACCGGTCGCGCTACGACAACTGGGTAGAAAAGGGCCGCCAGGACATGACCACCCGCGCCAACGAGCGCGCCCGCCAAATCCTGGCCGAGCACGAAGTACCCCCGCTGCCAGAAGCAGCGGAGGAAGTGATCGCCGAGGTGCTCAAGGAGCGAGAGGCTGAAGAGAGATAAGCATCACAACCCGCTCGTAGGTGCAAACCTGCGAGCGGGTTGTTTTCTGAGGGGTGAGAGAAGGAGAAAACAATGAAAACAGCCAATTCTGTCATTTTCTCATCGCCCCAGTTTGCCGTTCTCTCCGACACTCAACTCCAGGATCTCCACCTGGCTGCCCTGGAGGTGCTGAGGCGGACGGGGATCCGATTCCATTTTCCCCCCCAACTTTGGGGGGGATGGGGGGGCAGGTGAGCACCGCGAGTTCACCCAGGCGGACATCATCAACGGCTATCGCCTGTGCGACGCCTTGCCCAACATCCACTTTGTCATGTCCATCGGCATTCTCTCTGACGAGCCGGATTGGGTGCATTTCAATTTGGGGGCAAGTAGGCTTTCTGTTGTCATTGTGGGCCGAAGGCGAAGCAATCTCCTGCCAGGTTGGGGATTGCGCCGTTTCCACTTCCAAGTTCGTCGCAAAACCCGCTCCTACTAAGAAACAAACGACAGCGAGCGCCGATTGAGTAGCGGCTTGGGTTGAGTAGCCGAAGGCGTATCGAAACCAGCGTATCGAAACCAAGCGAGCGGCTCTCTGAATAACCCGCTTGGCCTCGATACGTCGCTTGGTCTCGGTACGCTTTGCTACT
>JBHIAO010000296.1:0-7264 GCA_046758565.1 Anaerolineae bacterium | reverse complement strand
CCACCAACTCCTTCACGGCGGCTACGATTTTCTCGGCGTCGGGCCGGACGAAGTCCTCCAGGGGATCGCTGTATGGGATGGGCACGTCCGGGACGGCCAGACGCGCCGGCGGGGCGTCCAGGTAGTCGAAGGCTTGCTCAACGACGCTGGCCACGACCTCACCGGTCATCCCGTAGCTCAGGTAGTCCTCGTCCACCACCAGCAGACGATGGGTCTTTTTGACAGAGTTGACGACGGCCTCCTTGTCTAGCGGGACCAGGGTCCTCAGGTCCACCACCTCGGCGCTGATGCCATCCTTCTCCAGCTCCTCGGCCGCATCCAGGGCCCTGTGGACCATCAGCGATACGGCAACGATGGTCACGTCGTTGCCCTCCCGCTTGACGTCGGCCACGCCCAAGGGGATAGTGTACGGTTCCTCAGGGACGGGGCCTGTGGCCCGGGGGTTAGGCGCCATCCACACCAGGCCGGCAACCCCCTTGTGGAGGAAGTACATCACTGGATTGTCCTCGCGGATGGCCTGGATCATCAGCCCCTTGGCGTCGTAGGCGCTGGAGGGGATCACGATCTTCAACCCGGGGAGGTGAGCGAAAAGGCTGTAGAGGCATTGCGAGTGCTGGGCTGCATCGTTGTAGCCGCCGCCGATGGCGGTGGTGATGACCAGGGGCACCTTCATGGCACCGCCGGACATGTAGTGGATCTTTGAGGCATGGTTCAGGATCTGGTCGAAGCAGGCGCCAGCGAAGTCCACGAACATGATCTCCGCGATGGGACGCATGCCCTCCAGGGCGGCCCCCACCGCAGCGCCCACGAAGCCCATCTCCGAAATGGGCGTGTCCATGACCCGCTCTGGACCGAACTTCTCGTGCAGTCCATAGGTCATCCCGAAGACACCGCCCCATACCCCGATGTCCTCTCCCATGACGAAAACCCGCTCGTCCTGCTCCATCTCATGGCCGATGGCTTCGGCGATGGCCTGAAATACCGGAAGCTCTCGTTCGTTTGACATCTGAAAATCCTCCTTCTGCATATCGCATATCGCATATCGCGTAATACAAGCTACAGATCGCCGAGGCGATCAGCGGTAGAGCGAAGCGGGCGATAAGCGATTAGGCGAACAGGTGCTCCAGGGCCTCTTGGGGCTCTGGGAACGGGCTGCTGCGGGCGAACTCCTCCGCCGATTTGACTTCGGCGGTGATCTCTTCCTCGATCCGATCCGCGTCGGCTTCAGAGAGAACACCCTGGTCAACGAGTTGCTCGCGGAAGCGCGGGATGGGGTCCTTTTGCTTCCACTCCTCGACCTCTTCCGGCGTCCGGTACGGCTCGGCGTCGCCCTCGAAGTGACCCCTGTAGCGGTAGCATAGGGCTTCGATGATGGAGGGTCCCTCGCCACGGCGGGCGCGTGCGATGGCCTCGCCAGCAGCCTCGTAGACGGCCATGACGTCCATGCCGTCCACCAGCACGCCGGGGATGTCGTAGGCGGCGCCCCGCTCAGCGTTGCTCTTGACGGCTGTGGACGCGGTCTTGGGCACCGACACGGCGTACAGGTTGTCCTCGACGATGTAGACTACCGGCAGCTTCCATAGCGCACCTAGGTTGATGGCTTCGTGGAAGGCACCGATGTTGGCCGCGCCTTCGCCCAGGAAGGCCACCGCCACGTTGTCCCGGCCCTGCTTCTTGAAGGCCAACGCCGCACCGGTGGCGTGGGGGATGCCGGCTCCGATGATCCCGCCGCATCCGTAGTGGAGATCGGCGCTGAAGAGGTGCATGTGGCCGCCCTTGCCCTGACACAGGCCGGTCTTCCTGCCCAGGAGCTCCGCCATCATCGGCCTGAACTCCACCCCCTTGGCTATGAGGTGGCCATGGCCTCGATGCGTGCTGGCCACGGCGTCGTCCGGACCCAGGTGCGCGCACACCCCGACAGCCACCGCCTCCTGCCCCTGATAGAGGTGCATCTCGCCTGGGATGGTACCCGCCCCGATGTCGAAGGCAGGCAGCTTGTCCTCCCAGTAGATCTCCGCCACCCGATCCTCGAATTTGCGAATCCTTACCATTGAGCGATAGAGGTCAATCAACCCTTCGCTGGTTATCTCCATCGTGCTTCCTCCTTCCTTTGCTGCTTGCTGGCAGCACACACGTTAGGGAAACCTCCGTGGCCCAGCCAGAAACGACTCGCAGTAGCCTCCCTACTCCATCCTGTGGCTGGGCACAGTCAGGTGGCGAGCAGGTTTGTCTGTATTCTCTTGCTCTCTACAGATCACCCCCTTTCGGCACGAACATTGCTCACAAGCCTCGGATGCCCGAGCCGCCGGCGTGGGATATCCCGGACGCTGCATGGGCAGGCGTCACAGCGGCAATACCGACTGCACAGGTGAAACTGACTTTCAAGAATCACGTCATCGCTTCGGAATTATCGGATAGGTTTAGAAGTGTGGAAGAAGCTGACCTTCCCCGAAGCTATCCGGAGACAAACGACCTAGCGGAAGTGAATTGCCTCGATGGTGAGTCCCGTGTATCCGATCCATCGTGGCCAAGTCGAGTTGTTGCGCTCTCTGACATCAGGACCAGGCCCATAGAATCCCAAACGGGATATCGGTGAAGACTCTTACGACAAGCTAGTAGGGAGGAGCTTCGTGTTAGCTGTCCAATCGGGATTATACTACGAACTGTGATCCCCGTCAACATATGATTGACAGCGTGGCAACACCGTGCTACAATTGATTTGGTTCGCATTGGAATACTATGTTAGGGGAGCCCGGGGAAGCTGGGCTGAGAGGATGGCCATGTTCGCCATCGACCCTATGAACCTGATCTGGGTAATGCCAGCGGAGGGAAACGCCATTATCGAGGAAACCGCAGACGCCGCCCTCCGAAGAGCGGCGTTTTTGTGTGTCAGGAGATTGCATGAGGGTATTCTTTTGTGGCGCAGAACCAGGCGCCTACAGTCCGACGAATGGCCAACGCGGCGTCCTGAGCCTGTCAAACGGACCAATGATTGATTGTCGTCGTTGGTCGTTGGTCAGCTTCGAGAGTCAAGATTCATGATGGAGGAGCGATCAGATGGCGACTCAAAGTGTGCAAGATAAAGGACCACTACTCCAGGCGCCCCCCGAGTGGGGGATCGAGCCAGTTCCTCAGGATTCCCGGATTCTGCGCTTTATTGACTACTTTGTTTTGTGGTCCAGCCTGGGGGTTGGCCTGCTGGTACTGGAGGCCGGCGCGCTCCTTGTGCCGGGGCTGAGCCTAGGGCGGGCTCTGCTGGCGATCGTCATAGGGACGCTTATCGGCAACCTGCTGTTGGCGTTGGCCGGCATGGCCGGCAGTGACCAAGGCGTACCTACCATGGTACTTCTACGCCCAGTCCTTGGCCGGCGAGGATCTTACCTGCCCAGTCTGCTCAACCTGGCGCAACTCATCGGCTGGACCGCCTTCGAGTTATGGGTGATGGCCCTGGCGGCCAATCGCATCAGCCAGACCCTGTTCGGCTTTTCGGGCTATGGCGTGTGGCTGGTAATCTTCGCCGTGTGGTGTGTCCTGCTGGCCCTGGGCGGTCCGCTGGTCGTCATCCGACAGTGGCTGGAGAAGTTCGGCGTGTGGCTGGTCTACGGCGCCACGGCTTGGATGACCTTTTACCTCTTCACCCACTACGACATTCTGGCGCTGCTAAGTCAGGCCGGCACTGGCGAAATGCCCTTCTGGCTGGGTGTGGACCTGGTGGTCGCCATGCCGATTTCGTGGATGCCGTTGGTAGCCGACTACAACCGGTTTGCCCGGGACTCGCGTGGCACCTTCCTGGGCACGTACCTGGGCTATTTCGTGGCCAACGTCTGGTTCTATGGCCTCGGTGCGCTGTTCATCCTCACCCTGAACATGACAGCTCCCACCCCGGAGAATCTGGCGACAGCCATCATGGCCCTGACTGGCGGCGTGGTCGCCCTGCTGGTGATTTTGGTTGACGAGACCGATAACGCTTTTGCCGACATCTACTCGGCGGCGGTGTCCATCCAGAACATCTTCCCGCAAGTGAGCCAACGTCTGCTGATCGTACTTATCGGGGCGGTCGGGCTGGGGCTGGCGGCTTTCCTGACCATGGGCCAGTACTTCAACTTCCTGCTGCTCATCGGCTCGGTCTTTGTGCCGCTGTTCGGCCTGCTGGCCGCCGACTACTTTGTACTGCGCGGCCGGCATATCGATGTGGACGAGCTGTACCGTACCGGTGGCCAATACTGGTATCGCCAGGGCATCAACTGGGTGGCCGTAGCAGCCTGGGCGGCCGGCATCCTCATCTACCACATCATTGCCCGCACGCTGCCGACTCTTGGCGCGTCGATTCCCAGCTTCGCGGCCGCGTTCTTGTTGTATCTGGCCCTGGTTCGGGTCGGGGTGCCGGCGCTGCGCGGCGCAGGAGAACAGCTTGGCGAATGATCGATTGGGGTCTATACGTCATCACGGATCGCGAGGGGGCCGGCGGGCGCTCGCTCACGGAGATCGTTCGAGTTGCGGTTGCCGGCGGCGCAACCGTCGTGCAACTACGGGAGAAGACGGCTAACACCCGCGAGATAATCGAACTGGGGCAGGCGCTGCACGAGATCACCCGGGCCGCCGGCGTCCCGCTGATCGTCAACGATCGGGTGGATGTCGCCCTGGCTATCGACGCTGAGGGCGCCCACGTCGGGCAGGATGACATGCCGGCGCCGCTGGCCCGCCGGCTCATTGGACCTGACCGCATCCTGGGGGTGTCAGCCGGCACGGTGGCCGAAGCACAGGAGGCCGAAGCCGACGGCGCCGACTACATTGGTGTGGGCGACGTCTTTGGAACGCCCAGTAAGCCCGACGCCGGCGTGCCCATCGGCCTGGACGGCCTGGCAGAGATTGCCGGCTCGGTCTCCATCCCGACGATCGGCATTGGTGGCATCACGATTGAGAATGCCACTCAGGTGATTCGAGCTGGCGCGGCCGGCGTGGCTGTGCTCTCGGCCATTATCGGCGCCGACGATCCAGAGGGGGCAGCACGACGACTGCGGGCAGTCATTGAGGCGGAGCGAACAGAGGGCGTGATGCGTGATGCGTGATCCGTGATGCGCGAGAGGGCGATTTCGCGGATCACGGATCACGCTTTCACAAACATAAATCACTATGCCGCAGATAGTCGAGATTAACACCCGTATTGCCGAAATCCTATCCCGCATCCGGGAAGAAAGGCCGCTGCTTCACCACATCACCAATCTCGTCGTGGTGAACGACGTGGCCAACGTGACCTTGCACGTGGGTGCGCTGCCAGTCATGGCCCACGCTGCTGAGGAAGTGGCCGAGATGGTGAACATGGCCGGCGCGCTGATGCTCAACCTGGGCACCCTCACCCCGGCCCGGGTTGAGTCGATGCTCATCGCCGGCCACCGGGCCAACGAGCTGGGTGTCCCCATCGTTCTCGACCCGGTCGGGGCTGGGGCGACGGAGCTGCGCACAGGGACCGCATTGCGCCTGCTCGACGAACTGGAGATTGCGGTGGTGCGAGGCAACGCGGGGGAGATGGGGGCGTTGAGCGGGGCCGGCGGTGTAGTCAAAGGTGTGGAGAGCGTGGGAGGTGTGAGCGATCCGGCTGCAGTGGCCCAGATCATGGCCCGCGAGTGGGGACCGGTCATCGCTATCACTGGCCAGCGAGACGTCGTCTCGGATGGCGAGCGGGTCCTGGGTGTGGATAACGGTCATGCATGGCTCACAGCCATCACCGGCACCGGCTGCATGGCGGCGACGATGGTTGCCGCCTTCGTGGCGGTGGAGCGCGAGTACCTGGTGGCCGTAGCCGGCGGACTGGCCTGCTTCGGGCTGGCGGCGGAGTTGGCCGCACAAGAAGCCAACGGGCCGGCCAGCTTCAGGGTTGCACTGTTCGATCATCTGTACCACTTGACGCCGGAGAAACTGGCCCTGGGCGCCAGAGTTGTGGAGCTTGAACCCGTGTCCGCGGGAGCGTAGCACATGCTCAGACCTCCGGGGTTTTGGGTTGGGAATGTCGCTACATTGGGATGCCAGTGAGAGTCCCGAAACCAAGAAACTGGCTGTCGGCGCGAAAACCTCGGAGGTCTTTCCGGGGTGGTCTGACTAGTTGCGGAGCCTAAGGCTATGCGCGTGGGAGACCTGGGTGAATTTGCGCTCATCGATCGGCTAGCCAGCCGGCTGGGCGGTTACAGCGAAGACGTCGTGGTCGGCGTGGGGGACGACGTGGCCGTGTTGCGAATGAACGACGGCCACTATCTGCTGGCGACGTGCGATGTCCAGGTGGCCGGCGTGCACTTCCTGCCCGATTTGGTGACGCCCTACCAGGTGGGCCGCAAGGCAGCCGCCATCAACCTGAGCGATATCGCCGCCATGGGTGGGACGCCGCGCCACTTCCTTGTTTCGCTGGTCCTGCCCAAAGACACCGAAGTGGCTTTCGTCGACGGCCTCTACGACGGCCTGGTCGAGGAATGTCAACGTTTCGGCGTGGACGTGGTGGGCGGCAACGTCGCTCGGGACGATCGTGTGACGATCGACCTATTCTTGCTGGGGAAAGTGACGCCTGATCGATTGCTCCTGCGCTCGGGCGCCCGTCCCGGGGATCAGGTGCTGGTCACTGGCCGGCTGGGGGATTCGGCGGCTGGCCTCAATCTGCTCCTGGACTCGGAGTTGTCGGTGCCGGCCGCTGACCGTGAAATGTTGGTGGCACGCCACGTCATGCCGACGCCGCGTCTGCCGGAATCGGCGGCGATCGCCGGCCTGGGTACGGCCACGGCCATGATCGATCTCAGTGACGGCCTCGGCGGCGACATCGGCCACATCTGCGACCAGAGCCAGGTGGGTGTTCGGCTGTGGGCGGATCGGCTGCCGATGTCGCCGGCGGCCCGACGAGTGGCCGAGTTGACCGAGAGGGCCCCCTGGCGGCTGGCACTGGAGGGTGGCGAGGACTACGAATTATGTTTCACTGCGCCGCCCGAGGCGGTGGAAGAGCTGGCGGTCGCCGTGGAACGAGCAACCGGTACGCCGGTGACGATGGTGGGCGAGGTCCTGCCGGCGGATGAGGGTCGGTGGCTGGTGTTCGAAGATGGGCAGGAGGTGGGGCTGGAGGCTGGTGGATGGGATCACTTCAACTGTGAAACGTAAAACGTGAAACGTGATTATTTCGCACGTTTCACGCTCTCAGATATAGCTAGAGTGACTATGCAACATCGCTCAAGGGAGGGAGCGGTGACATTATCTAACGACCTGTGGAAGTCCAACGCCGAGCTGGCAC
>JBHIAO010000295.1:0-7283 GCA_046758565.1 Anaerolineae bacterium | reverse complement strand
CGATTGGAAAGTTACCGTCCACGTGCATCCCGCATCCCGCATCCCGCATCCCGCAGAGATTATCAAAGTGGACCCAGGCTTCACCGAGTACGGTCTGGGTCTGGCGGTGGACGTGGGCACCACCACAGTGGCCGGCTATCTGTGCGACCTGGACAACGGCATGGTGCTCAGCACAGCCTCCATGATGAACCCCCAAACGCCCTATGGCGACGACGTGATGGCCCGCATTACCTATGCCATGACGCAGCCGAATGGCCTTCAGAAACTCCACACGGCTATCCTGGAGGGGCTGAACGACATCGTGGAACAGGTGTGTGAGACGGCTGGTTTCCGGCCCACGGAGATCGTCGAGGCAGTGTTGGTGGGTAACACCTGCATGGACCATATCTTCCTAAACATCCATCCCAAATACGTGGGCATCTCCCCATTTTCTCCGGCTATTCACCACTCGGTGGACGTGAAAGCCCGGGACTTCGGGCTGAAGATCCATCCCGCGGGCAATGTCCATGTGCTGCCCAATGAAGCTGGCTTTGTTGGAGCTGACAACGTAGCCTGCATCATTGCCGAGGAGCCCCACAAACAGGATGAGATGATGCTGGTCATCGACATCGGCACCAACGGGGAAATGGTGTTGGGCAACCGAGAGAAGCTCATCTCGGCCTCCGTGCCGACGGGGCCGGCCTTCGAGGGGGCACAGATCAAGTACGGCATGCGCGCCGCCGATGGGGCCATCGAGAAGGTGGAAATCGATCCTGTCACCTGGAACGTGCGCTACAAAGTCATTGGGCAGGAAGCCTGGAGCGATGAGCTGCTACCGGAGGAGATCCGGGCCCGAGGCATCTGCGGCTCCGGAATCATCGATCTGGGGTGGGAGTTGTTCAAAGCCGGCGTCATCGATCCATCTGGTCGCTTCAGCAGGGAAACCCATCACCCGCGACTGCGGGGCGAGGGTGAGCAGCGGGAGTTCGTCATCGCCTGGGCCCTCGAGACGGCCATTGGGCGGGACATCACCTTTGACGTGAACGACGTGCGGGCGCTGCAACTGGCCAAGGCAGCCATGTACTCTGCGGCCAGGATCATGATGCGGCACCAGGGGGTGGAGCGCCTGGACAAGGTGGTGCTGGCCGGCGCCTTTGGCAGCTACATCGACAAGGTCAAAGCCATGGCCATGGGGCTGTTCCCGGATTGTGAGCTGCGCAACGTCTACGCTGTGGGTAACGCCGCCGGCGATGGAGCCCGCATCGCGTTGCTGAACGTGGACAAGCGAGCGGAGGCCAATCAGGTAGCGCGGCAGGTGGAGTACGTAGAGCTGACCGTAGAGCCAGATTTCGAGAAGCAGTTCGCGGCAGCCATGCACTTCCCCCACATGCGCGATCCCTTCCCCCATCTGGACCGGCTGCTGGCCAAGGCGCGCCGGGACTGCAACCTGCGCCTCCTCCAGAATCTGGCCTCCCTGGACGGCCTACCCGAGGAGGCGCTCCGCAAATTGGCAACAGTGATGGAGGAACGGCGTTATCGCAAGAATCGGGTCATTTTCGAACAAGAGGGTGAACCCGAAGCCCTTTACATCGTTCGGGAGGGACAGGTGAATCTCGTGGCGTATCGGGATGGTACGGAGGAGGTGGTAGAGCAGGCCGGCGAAGGAGTCATCTTTGGAGGGGACACGCTGGTCAATGGCGGCCGCTATCCCGTCACTGCCCGCTCCAACGCCCTGAACGCCCGCGTGCTGGTAATCCCAGCAGCGCCCCTCCGATCACTGCTAGCTGAACATCCCGATCTCCAATCTCTAATCTCTGGCGAAGGAGGCTCTTGATGGCCAGTAACTCACGGGACCAGATTCTGAAACTGTTGCGAGGGGAAAAAATCGACTACGTGCCCAACTTCAGTGGCATGGGCAGCATCACCCTACATGGGCTCAAACAGCTTGGCTACCAGTTCAACGAGGTCCACGTTGAACCGCGCAAGATGGCCGAGGCAGCAGCTTCCACCCATCGCTTCTTCGGCTTCGAGAGTGCCGTGGTTCCCTTCGACATGGGGGTAGAGGCCGAGGCGCTGGGCGCCGAGGTCAAATACTACGATAAAAGGGACGACCAGGTGATCTATCCCACCATATCAAAGAAGCTGGCCGATTCGGTGGAGAAGCTGGAGATTAGGATTCCGGGGAACCTGCCCGAGGCCGGTCGGATTCCGATAGTGGTGGAAGCCATCCGTATCCTGAAGCAGGAGATTGGGAACGAGATACCCGTAGGTGCCTGGGTACTGGGTCCTTTCACCGAGTTGGGGCAGGTGGTAGAACTGGAAAACCTGCTAAAGATGAGTTTCAAGAAACAAGATCTGGTGCACCAGCACCTGGATGCGATGGTCGAGTATCTGTCCAGCATCCTGGGTCTCTACGTGGATGCCGGCGCGGACTTCGTCACAGTACGCGAGATGGGGGCCACCAGCAGTGTTCTCAGCCCGCGCCTGTTCGAGAAGCTGGTGCTGCCCCACTTGCAGGACCTGTTTGGCCGCATCCCTTCGATGAACTCAGGACACCGCTCAGTGCCCAAAGTGCTGCACATTTGTGGAAACACCAATCCCATCATTCACTTCATGGCCCAATCTGGCGCCAGTGCCCTGAGTGTAGACCAGCTCAACGACCTCGCCCAGACCCGGGAGAAGCTGCCGGATATGGTGCTGCTGGGCAACTACAACCCCTTCGACGTGCTGTGTAACGGTACGCCCGAAGATGTAGACCGGGCCATCAAGGAGATCGTGGAAAACGGGGTCGATGGCATCTGGCCGGGTTGCGATATCTGGCCTACCGTTCCACCAGAAAACATGGAGGCCATGATCCAGGCGACGCGGCGGTATGGGGTACGGAGGTAGTCTCATAGTCTCGTAGTCTCGTAGTCTCGTAGCCCGACTACCCGACTACACGACGAAGAGGAGGGATCTTATGCCAACACTTGAGCAGGAACGCGACATTTTAGAACGGCTGCAGAACGGGGTCATTGAGTTCGAGGAAGAAGACGTTATCGAGGCAGCCCAGGAGGCCTTGGAGGTGGGTATGGACCCCTACAAGGCCATCATGGATGGCCTGGCGGCAGGGATGGATGTGGTTGGCCAGTACTTTGCCAACGGCGAGTATTTCGTACCGGAGGTACTCATGTGTGCCGACGCCCTATATGCAGGGCTGGACATCTTGCGGCCACACGTTGAACTCGATACGTCACAACAGGTGAAGGGGACGGTGGTCATTGGAACAGTGGAGGGAGACATCCACGACATCGGCAAGAACCTGGTGAAGATGATGTTTGATGTGGCCGGCTTCACTGTCCACGACCTGGGCCGTGACGTGCCCCTAGAGCAGTTCGTGGATAAGTACCTGGAGACCGATGCCGACATCGTCTGTATGAGCGCGATGATGACTACCACGATGATCGGCATGCCCGTCGTGATTGAGAAAATTCGAGAGAAAAACCCCGATGCCAAGATAATGATTGGCGGGGCGCCCATCAACGAGGACATCGCTCGCAAGTGGGGCGCCGACGCCACTGGCAAGGATGCCCCCAATGCTCTGCAAGAAGCGTTAAATATGATGGGCGTACTGCGTGACTTGAGCCAAAAATTCCGAGCTGAACGCCGGCAGAAGGAATGGGGTGCTGACGGGCTGTTGGAAGTGCAGTGATCAGTAACCAGTGATCAGTGAACAGTAATCAGTGATCAGTAATCAGCCGTTTGTTGTCAGTAGTCTCGATCTGATCACTGATTGCTGGTTACTGTTCACTGATCACTGTTCACTGATTACTGATATAGGAGGGACCCATGGCATGGCGGGGTGACTTGGGGTATACAGATCTACTGGACCAGCAGGACGTCCCGAAGCACGATCTGCGAATCGAGGTACTGGGTACTCTGGACGAGGTATCCTCGGCCCTGGGCATTGCCCGGGCGATGACAGCCAACGAATCAAGTGCGTCTCTGATCCTGGTTATCCAACGGGACCTGTGTTGGATGATGTCAGAACTGGCAGCTACAACAGAGGAGGCGCGGCCCGGCATCCACATCACTGCCGAACGGGTGAACTGGTTGTCGGACACGATGGCAGATCTAGAGACCGAGGCACCATTAGAGCCGCATTTCACTGTTCCCGGCGATAGCACCAGCGGTGGCTTTGTACAGCTCGGACGCTCCATCGTGCGTCGGGCGGAGCGGCTGGTGACGCTGTTGGATCAGCAGGGTGCGCTGCATAACGCCCAGATCATTGCCTACCTGAACCGGCTCTCAGCTCTTCTTTTCGTCCTGGCACGCTACGAGGACCTGATGGCGGGGGTGACATCGCCGACGCCGGCGCGCCCGCCGGAATAAGGGAAACTGAGAGCGTGTTTGAGTAGAAGGACCAGATGAGCAGCCATCAATTGAGGTAAGAGAGATCAATGGAAGTCGGACTGTGCGAAAGTTGCAGGCATGTGCAGATCGTGAAGAGCGCCAGAGGCAGTCTCTTCTACTTATGCACACTCTCCAAAGTAGACCCCTCCTTCCCGAAGTATCCCGAGCTGCCTGTACGGGTGTGTACCGGGTATCGGCTCAGGGATGAGGAGATGGAAATCATGCGAGACCTGAAACCCGGTCGGGGGGACCCGGCGTATCAGCAACGGAAGGCGCGACGTGGAAGAAGTGGCTGAAGGTAGGGCAACCCCTCACAGCAGCGGCGTGTTTGACAAATCAACGATCTTGTATACAATTCCGGTTGATACCGGAGGCGTGCGAGGGAGCGAAAAGTATGGCTTTTGTGGGATGCGTCTGTCTTAAGCGGGGGCGGTAGGAAAGGCCCCCCCGATCGCTTGGCTGTGGTAGTGAGCCCAGGCAAGCGGTGCAGGCTGGGCCGCCACTGCTCCCGCAGCTTCACGAAAAAGCAGCAGCGGTGGTGTGCTGCGCGGCGGCCGATCACTAGCCTGATCTGGAGTTCTGTCCTTCGAGACAGGGGCAGCGCATCGGAATCCTTGTACGAATCGCCGATTAGCCGGGCCATCGGCCGTGTAGACTCATCGCTGGAGGCATCTAGAGGGTCGAGCGATGAGTTTTTTATTGTTCCCACCCCGATCTCGTGTTTCAGACCGTGATGTTAGAGCGCAGGTGATTGCATTCGTACGCTGAATGGATGAAACGGGGTTGTTTCTCTCGCAGGGAAGGGGCGTATGAGCGAAAAACGGTTTCCCAACGGCAATTTGCTGGTCAGCACCGAGTGGTTGGCTGATCACCCGAGCGACGCTGAGTTGCGCCTGGTGGATGTAACGGCGCCTGGAGCGGGCTACGCCTTTGGGCACCTCCCTGGCGCGGTGTATTTGAATCTGGATGAGGTGCTAACCGGGCACGCCAGCGGTGTGCCCTACACCGTCGGTCCGGTGGAAGAGGTGGCAGCCGTGCTGGGCCGGCTGGGTCTGGCGCCAGAAAAGCAGGTTGTCATTTACGACGAAATCGGCGGACCCCGCGCGGCACAGGCTCTCTGGTTGCTGGAGTATCTGGGCTTCGACCAGGTCTGTCTGCTGGAAGGTGGTGTCGAGTGCTGGATGGCGGAAGGCCGACTGGTAACCCGTTCTCAGCCCACTGTCGAGCCGACAACCTTTGTTCCGGCCCTGCGCGAAGACCGGCTGGCGACAGCAGAATGGATCGCGTCCCGTCTAGAAGCCGACAACGTGTGCCTACTGGACTGCCGCACGCCCAAGGAATACGATCAAGGCCACATTCCAGGCGCCCGAAACTTGGCGTGGGACCAGACCATGACGCGTCGCGCCTGCCATGCTTTCCGGGAAGCGGATGAGTTGAAGGCTGACCTTGCCAAGGTAGGTGCGTCCGACAGCAAAGAGATCGTGACTTACTGCAGCACCGGCGAACGCTCGGCACACACGTATCTAACACTGCGCCTGCTGGGCTATCCTCGCGTGCGCAACTACGATGGGTCGTGGACGGAATGGGAACAGAGAGCGGACCTGCCAAAAGCATAAGACTGAAAGAATCTCCAGTTGTAGAGAGAACAGTGGCATGGTGATCTACCCTTGGAAGTGTATCTGTTGGAGGTGTATCTGTTGGTGGCGGGGGCAGCCAGCCGCTCGTTGCTGTGCCGGCTTGAGGGCCAAACCTGGCCAGCCACGAGGGTAACGGCCCTGTCCCCGCGACTGTATCGGCCCAGCCGATCCGTAGCCAGCATTCTCATCGACAGGAGGTAGACACCAATGACAACGACAATTACCCTGGGTTTCGATAAGGACCAGCTCCAGGGCTTGATTGAGACCATCCGTGAGAACTCGGAAGTAGGTAAGACGGTCTGGAAGGCGCAAACCCGGTGGCAGGGTGGTTTTCGCAGCCAGGCCGAGATTCGTGACCACACCGTCCCCATGGACGAGCCTACGCCGTTGGGCGGGAGCGACACCGCTCCCAATATGGTCGAGGCTGTCCTGGGCGCGTACGGCTGCTGCCTGACCACCGGCTACGTCGCCAACGCTGCCTTACGCAGCATCGAGCTGGAGGACGTGCAAATTGAGCTGGAGGGCGACCTGGACCTGCGAGGCTTCCTAGGTCTATCAGACCCCGACGAGGTCTGGCCGGGCTATACCCAGATTCGGACCAAGGTGCATCTCAAGGCGCCAAAGGCCACGCCCGAGCAACTCCAGGAGCTCCACGAGGCGGTAGTTCGCACTTCGCCCGTGGGGAGTATCCTGGAGCGGCCGGTCCAGGTATCCACCGAGTTGGTTGACTGATAAAGAGACCGCCTTGTCCCTCAACGGCGAGGGGCAAGGTCGTCTGAATGTGCTGAGTATAATCGAGAGGATCAAACGATGTCTGACAATGAAATACCCTTATTTCCCGTCACCGTCGTTGGTAGCTGGCCCAGGCCACCTTGGTTGCTGGAAGCTCTCCGAAAGCGCCAGGCGGGCCGGTTGAGCTTCAAAGAATTCAACGAGGTCGCGGATAAGGCGGTACTGGAAGCACTGCTCGATGTGGGTCAAGGGGGTTTCTGACTCAGTGTATCCAACCCAGGAGGACTTGGCGGCTGACATTATTGAGATTCTACGCAATGAACTGATCGCCCTCCGGGATGCCGGCGCTGACTTTGTCCAATTTGATGAACCGGTGCTTACGGACGTGGTCTTCAACCGGGATGTCAAAGAGCGTACCTTCATGTGTGCCTCCAGTGTTCGAACACTATCCCCGGGCTCGAGAAATCGGACTTGGCGTGGTCAACCCACGCTCCGACGAGGTAGAGCCGCCGGAGTTCATCATCACAAAGGTCAAGGAAGCCC
>JBHIAO010000294.1:0-7286 GCA_046758565.1 Anaerolineae bacterium | reverse complement strand
TCGGTGAGGGTGCGGTCCTGGGCCTGATAGGTGAGGCTGTAGGCCAGGCTCTTCTTGCCCCCGGGGATCTGTGCGCCGGTGTAGACATCGAACAGCTCGACCCGGCGCAGCAGCTCACCGCCGGCCTCGCGAATCAGATCCCGCACCTGCGCCGCCGGCACGTCCTCATCCACCACCAGCGCGATGTCCTGCTCCACCGCCGGGTAGCGCGAGATGGTCTCGTACAGACCCTCTTCCTTGACATGCTCCAGCAGCGCGTCTAAATCGATCTCGGCCACCGCCACCGGCTGATCGGGCAAGTCGAAGCGTTCACGCACGATGGGGTGTAGCTCTCCCAACACACCCACTTCCTGGCCTCCGATGCTCAACATCGCCGTCCGGCCCGGGTGCAGCGCCGTGTGCTCGCCGGCCTCGAACTCCACCCTCTCGATGTGGAGCCGCACCAGCAACGCCTCGACGACACCCTTCAAGTCGAAGAAATCCATCGAGCCATCCGAGCCACCTAGCCATCCAGCCATCCAGCGCGGTCCGGTCATCACAATCCCCAGCCGGCGCGGCTCCTCCGGCAGTTGTCCATCGCCCGTCGGCAGGTAGATGCGACCCACCTCGAAGACTGCCACGCGGTCACGGAAGCGCAGGTTGTCCCGCGTGACCTCCAGCAAGCTGGCCAGCAACGTGTGGCGCAGTGACGCCCGCTCGGGGCTGATAGGGTTGGTCAAGGTAAGGTAGCTCTCGGGATCGACCTTGGCATGCTCGTTGGTGCTCAAGGCCGCTTCACGCTCGATGTTGAGCAAGGGATACGTGATGACTTCTTGCAGGCCGGCTCCCACCAGGATGTCCCGCACCTGCTCCTCGCGGACCAGGGGCCAGTTGGTGCGCTGGGGCGGCAGTTCATCGCTGGGCAACGTTGATGGCAGTCGATCGTAGCCGTAGATGCGCGCCACCTCTTCCACCAGATCGTGTGGCCCTGCGACATCCAGCCGATGATCGGGCGCCACCGCCCGGATGGTAGTCTCGTCCACCGGCGAGACGTCGAACTCCAAAGCCTCCAGGATGCCGGCGATCTTGTCACGTTCGAAGTGCATGCCCAGGCTGCGCTCCACCGCAGGGGTGGATAGCTCAACGCTCACCGGTTCAGGTGGCGCCGGGTAAGCGTCCACGACGCCCTGCTCCACGGTGCCGCCGGCCAACTGGCGCATCAGTTCGATAGCCCGCAGGTTGCCGCGCAGCGCTTCGGCCGGGTGAACCCCACGCCCGAAGCGAGCGCCCGCTTCCGAGCTCAGCTTGTGGTAGCCGGCCGTGCGCCGCATGCTGATGTTGTTCCAGTTCGCCGCCTCCAGCAGGACGTTGCGCGTCTCCTCGCTGACCTCGCTCTCGGCGCCGCCCATGATACCGGCAATGCTCAGTGAGCCGGCGGTGTCGGTCACCAGGATGTCGTCGGGCTGCAGCGCACGCTCCACGTCGTCCAGCGTCGTCAGTTTCTCACCAGGTTCGGCGGTACGCATGATAATGGTCGGCACCGCCTCGCCCGTCGCCGGATGCGTGGGCTGACCCGATTCAGCGGCACGCCGAACCAGCACATCCCAGTCGAAGGCGTGCAACGGCTGGCCTGTCTCCAACATCACGTAGTTCGTCACGTCGACGATGTTGTTGATGGGCCGCATGCCGGCCAGGAGCAGCCGGCGCTGCAGCCACCGTGGCGACGGACCGATCTCGATGTCGCGGATCAGGGTGACCGTGAAGCGGGGGCAGTGGTCCGGATTCTCGATCTCGATCTTCACCTGTCCCTCGATCGGCTGGCCTTCCATCACTGCCTCGTAGCTCGGATTGGACACCTTCTGACCGGTCAGCGCAGCCACCTCCCGCGCTACGCCGATGACAGAAAAGCAGCGTGCCAGGTTGGGCGTCAGGTCGAAATCGAGGACCGTGTCACCCAGGTAGTCGGCCAGCGGTGTGCCGACAGGAGCATCCTCGTCCAGGAGCAAGACGCCGCTGTGATCGTCGGACAGGCCAAGTTCCTTCTCGCTGAGGAGCATGCCCTCCGAGCGCACGCCTCGGATCCTGGCCGGCTTGATGCGGATGTGCTCCAGCTCCTCCGCGTAGCCGTTGATGACCCGTGCGCCGACGGTCCCGAAGGGCGCCTTCAGCCCCGAGTCGCCCACCTTCAGATTGGGTGCGCCGGTGACGACCGTCATCGGCTCGGCGCCGCCGTACTCGACCACGGCCAGCACCAGCCGATCGGCGTTGGGATGCGGCTTAGTTTCCAGAATCTCGCCCACGAAGATCCTGTCCCGCTCCCACTCCGCCCCGACGTATTCGATGTCGGCCACCTCGAGGCCGGCCAGCGTCAGCCGCTCAGCCAGTTCCTCAATGGAAACGCTGATTTCAACGTAGTCCTTCAGCCAGGATATTGGTACTTTCATGCCTTCCCTCCATCCAAAGAGGAACTTAAGGGAACTAAGGGAAACTAAGAGTCTGTTGAGTTCCCCTTGGTTCCGCTTTAGTTCCAGTAGTTCCCCTTTTGTCAGAATTGTTCCAGGAACCTGAGATCGTTGGACCAGAAGTATCGAATGTCGTCGATGCCGTGCTTGAGCATGGCGATTCTCTCGGGTCCCATGCCGAAGGCGAAGCCGGTGTAGATGTCGGGGTCGTAGCCGCCGTTGCGTAGCACCTGCGGGTGGACCATGCCCGACCCAAGGATTTCCAGCCAGCCGGTGTGTTTGCACACTGGGCAGCCGTCTCCACCGCAGATGATGCACTCGATATCCATCTCAGCGCTGGGCTCGGTGAAAGGGAAGTACGAGGCCCGGAAACGCACCTGTGTCCCTTCCCCGAACATCCGGTGTGCGAACTCGATCAGTGTGCCCTTTAGATCGGCCATGGTGATACGATGGCCCACGGCCAGCCCCTCGACCTGGTAGAACATGATCTCCGAACGCGCCGTGATCTGCTCGTAGCGATAACACATCCCCGGCAGAACCACGCGGATTGGCTCGGGATAGTAGTCATGCATGGCCCGAATCTGGCCGGGCGACGTGTGGGTTCGCAGCAGCCGCTCCTCGTCGATGTAAAACGTGTCCTGCATGTCGCGCGCCGGGTGATGCCTGGGAATGTTTAGCAGCTCGAAGTTATACGCGTCGGTCTCGACGTCGCGGCTGCGGTAGACCTGGAACCCCATCTCGGCGAAGATATCGTAAATCTGGCGCAGCGTCTGGGTTGCCAGGTGCAGCCGGCCCAGGTCGACCGGCCGGCCGGGCAGGGACACATCGACGCGCTCCGCCTCCAGCGTCCGCTCCCGCGTCGCGTGCTTGAGACGCTCGACCGTCTCCCCATAGGCCGATTCCAGCGCATTCTTCACCTGGTTGCCGACCTTGCCGGCCTCCGGGCGCTCCTCGGGCGGTAACTGCCCAATGCCCCGCATCAGTTGGGTCAGTCGGCCCCTGGAGCCCAGATACTTGATCCGCCACGTGTCCAACTCATCAAGGTCGGCGACTTCCTCGAGCTCATCTAGTCCCTTTTCCTTTAGCTCCAGCAGTTCATCCAGCATCGTATCCTCCGTGTTGCCGACCAACGACGAACGTTGGTCCTTGGTCGTTCGTCGGGCAAAGCCCCAAAACAAAAAACTCCCGCCCCTTGAAGGGACGAGAGTATGTTCCCGCGGTACCACCCTGCTTGACACAGACATACTGTGCCCGCTCGTTTCACCGACGCCTGGATCAACTTACGGCGTTACCCCGCAACATTTGCGTCATGTGCGTGAATTATCGCCTCGTAAAACGTGAAACGCGAAACGTGATGAGCTCACGCCGGAAATCCTCACGTTTTACGCAGTTTGGTTGCGGCCAAAGGCTGCGTTAAGTTTCACGTCTTACGCTACAGGTTATCGGCTGCCCGGTTAACGGTGGGCGCTCCGGGATGAACTACTCAGGCTGAGAAACCAGCAAGGGCCCCTTTGGCTCATCTGGCCCTTCTGGCCCTTCTGACTCCTCTCAGCCCTTTCCCCCATCCAGCTCGGGAGTGAACTTCGGCCGGCTTCCCCTGGAGCAGGCTTTCAGTCGGTGACCCGCTCTCCCTGCCAGCTTTGACCGGCTTACTCTCTCCGTCATCGCTGTTGCTGTGATGACAATCATATTATACTGTAAAGCGGGTTGATGGTCAAACGGAACGGTCCCTCTCAACGTGAGAGGGACCGTTCTTGTTGTCGTTCACCTCGTTGCAGTCACCAATGAAATCAAGTATAATTGAAAATGTTGACACCATTGAGAGCCGCTCGAAAGGTGGGGGCATGCGCAAGATTGCTGCATTTCGCGTCTTCAACGTATTGCTGATTGTTTTCGCGCTCCTGTCTCTTCTCATGCCGCCGGGGCATGCTCAAGGACGTGCAGAAGTCGATGTGCTGACCGTCGAGGGAGCCGTTACCCCCGTAGTCGCTCGCTACATCAAGCGCGGGATTCAGGAGGCCGAGCTCAACGGAGCGCAACTCCTGGTGATTCGCCTGGATACACCAGGGGGCTCCGTAAACCTGATGCAGGACATTGTCCGGGCGATGATTGCCGCTGACGTGCCGGTTGCTGTTTACGTGGCACCGGACGGTGCCCAGGCATCATCGGCCGGCACGTTCATTGTGCTGGCTGGCCACATCGCCGCCATGGCGCCTAGCACCACCATTGGTGCAGCCTCACCGGTTGGCGGTCAGGGCGAGGACCTACCCGAAACAGCCAGGGAGAAGGCGACGAACGCCCTGGTCGCCCAGATCAAGAGCCTTGCCGACCGACGAGGCGAGCGAGCCGTTGCATGGGCTGAAAAGGCTGTTCGGTCTGCTGAGGCAGCTACGGCCCAAGAGGCATTGGACATCGGGATCATCGATGTCATCACCCCCAGCGTCAACGCATTGGTCGCTGAGATCGACGGCCAGGAAGTCAAGTTGCAGACGCGGACAGTGACCTTGAGCACATCCAACGCTGACGTGGTCGATCTGCCGATGACGTTGATCGAGCAGTTTCTGCACACCATCACCGATCCCAACATTGCTTACATTTTGTTGATAATTGGCCTGAACGGTCTGTTATTTGAGCTCGCCAATCCGGGCGGATTCCTGGCAGGCGTGATTGGTGCGATCTCCCTCGTAATGGGCTTCTACGCCCTGGGCGTCCTGGACGTTAACTACACCGGCCTCGGCTTGATTGCGCTGGCGTTTCTTCTCTTCGTTGCCGACATCAAAGCCCCAACCCACGGTGTTCTCACGGTGGGGGGCATCGTTGCCTTCGTTCTAGGCTCATTGATTCTGTTCGACACACCCTTCTATACCATATCGCGAGGGTTGATCGTCAGTGTGGCGTTCGTCACGGCTACGTTCTTTGCTTTTGCCGTCGGAGCCGCCCTGCGCGCTCAGCGGCGGAAGCCGACAACTGGGCTAGAGGGCCTCGTCGGCGCCAAAGCTCAGGTGCGCAGCGACCTGGATCCGGAAGGAACCGTGTTTCTGTATGGCGAGCGTTGGAAGGCTCGGGCGGAAGGTGACCCGGTCAAGCAGGGCGAAACGGTTCGTGTAGTAGCCGTGGATGGCTTTGCGTTAGTCGTTGCGCCCGAATCAGTGACCAGTGACCAGTAATCAGTGATCAGTATCAGTAATCAGTCCAACTCCGTTCACTTCACTAGACACTGATTATTGTTCACTGTTCACTGATCACTGGTTACTGATCACTGGTTACTGATCACTGATTGAGGAGGTAGTTAGATGTTTCAAGGACTAACATTCATTGGCGTGCTGATTCTGGCCGCAGTGGTTCTCGGCAGCGCCGCCATCAAAATTGTGCAGGAGTACGAACGAGGCGTCATTTTCCGGCTGGGCCGGCTGATTGGCGCTAAAGGCCCCGGCCTGTTCTTGATTATCCCAATCGTCGACCGGATGATGAAAGTGGACCTGCGGGTTGTCACACTGGACGTACCCAGCCAAGAGGCAATCACGCGGGACAACGTCACAGTGAAAGTCAACGCCGTTGTGTACTTCCGGGTCATCGATCCGTCAGCTTCCATCGTGAACGTCGAGGACTATCGGCGGGCCACCTGGCAGTTGGCACAGACAAGCCTACGAAACGTCATCGGACAGAGCGAGTTGGACGAACTCCTGGCTCACCGTGAGCAGGTGAACGCCAAGCTCCAGCAGATCATCGATGAGCAGACGGAACCATGGGGCATCAAGGTGAGCCTGGTGGAGGTGAAGGACGTGGAGCTGCCGCCGGCCATGCAGCGCGCAATGGCCCGACAGGCTGAAGCCGAGCGCGAGAAACGGGGCAAGATCATTCACGCCGAAGGTGAGTTTCAGGCTGCGCGGAGACTCCGAGATGCGGCTCAATTGCTGCAAGAAGAGCCGGCAGCGATTCAGCTCCGCTACCTTCAGACACTGACCGAGATCGGTGTCGAGCAAAATACCACCGTCGTCTTCCCGCTGCCCATCGACATGATTAGCAGCCTGATGCCATCCGTCGCGAGCGACGGCGCACGAAAACCTGCCTCGTAATTGAGCAGAGGAGCAGGGGAGAATTCGCCTCTGCTCCTCCGCACCCCTGCTCCTCTGCTCACATGGGGGGAGACAGCGATGAACAACTGGCTAGAACGCCACCGTGGTTACCTTGTCGTCATCCTACTCAACCTGATTTTCATGGCCGGCGTCGTCCTCACACTTCGCCGGCCCACCCAGAGTGTCGTTGAAATCCTGCCCCCGCCCACAACGACACCGGCACCGACATTTACGCCAGTGGTCCTGGCGGTGTATGTCACTGGCGCCGTGAACGACCCCGGTGTCTACACCCTGCCTGCCGATAGTCGGGTCGAACAAGCCGTCGAAGCCGCCGGCGGCTTTGCGGATGACGCTGTGGAGGCCGGCATTAATCTGGCCCTCTCACTGGTCGACGGCCAACAGATTCACGTTCCCCGCGCAGGTGAAATAGTTACGTCAGCACCAGCGGTCGTAGGCTCGGTCGCCAACGTGTCGTCAGTTGCTCGTCAGCCTGCAGGGTTGATAAACATCAATGTGGCGTCACTTGAGCAATTGACACAACTGCCGGGAGTTGGGCCGGCCATTGCCGGTCGCATCATCGAGTATCGCCAGAGCAACGGGCCCTTCCGCACGATCGAGGACATCAAGCAGGTCAAGGGCATCGGCGATGCCACCTTCGAGAAACTCAAGGACCTGATTATAGTGCACTAGCAGTTTGTCGGAGAACCGGGTCAGGGGACCCTGGCTGTCCATTTTGAATTTCGAATTTCGAATTTCGGATTTGTTCCAC
>JBHIAO010000293.1:0-7291 GCA_046758565.1 Anaerolineae bacterium | reverse complement strand
TGTTGCACGTCTCCTCGGTGACCTTGACGGTGGCCCCCCAGGTATCGAAGCTGAACGACTGCTCGAACGTGGTCGCGTTCAGCCCGCTGCCGGCGTTGGGGTGGTCCTTGCTGAAGATGAGCAACTGGCCGGCCTGGCTGAACATGACGGTGCCGGCCGTCCCTTGTACGGTGACGTCAGGCAGCTCCCACAGCCGCACCTCGTCGTTGCCGTTGTTCCACTGGTAGTCGGGCAATCGTAGATCGAGACAACTCTTGCCTTGGCCACAGTTCTTAGCGACCGGGTCCTGGTCGTCGATGGCCACGCGACGCGCCTCGCCGGGCGGCTGAACGACCACCTGCACCTTCTTCGTCGCTCCACCCAGCCCGGAGGGCTGGGTAATCTTGGCGTATGCGGCTCGGAGTTGGCTGTTGGTTGGGCCGGTGGTTTTCTTGACGTTGTCGGGGGTCAGGATTAGGCCGGTGGCAGCACCGTTGGGCCCGTTCAGGATTCGCAGCTCGAGGCTGGCCAGGTGCGCCGGCGAGGGCAGCGGTTGCGGTTGCGCGACGCTCACGTTGAATTGGTAATGTTTGAACTCGCTGGGGTCAGGCACGCTGGAGTCAGGGTACAGCTCCCATGGGACGTTCCATGCCCTGTCGTAAGGTGCATCCTTCGCGTCCACGACCACGGGCACACTGATCGTACCGCCGCCAATGGCCTTCCCACCAGTCGCCGTTGTGCTGATAGAGTCGGGAGTGGGCGTGATGCTGGTCTGCCAGCGCTTGAAAGGTTTCAGCCGCCGCAGCGTGGTCTCCTTCGGCACGAGCGCTGTGGTGCAAGAGGCCGTACAGGACACCTCGCCGGTCGCGTCAGCGGGGGGTGGGTAGAGCAGAGCAGAACCGTAGATCCCTCCGGAAGGAGCCCGCTGACCGCGGTCGGTGCCATCGAGGAACGGCGAGTCTGTATCCTTGTAGGCCAGACCGACACTGCTTTCGGTGGTCGTGAAGAGGGTCGAACCCGTGCTATCCAAGCAGACCGAACCCTGCGCCACGTAGATCCAGCGGCCCTGGAAGGGACCGACCACCGGGGTGCCCAACTGCTCGTTCGTCGTGCACCAAGTCTCCCCGTTGGGGCCGGGCTCGTCGAAATCCCCCTCGCTGTAAACAGTCAAGCCAAGCGCCGACCTCGAGGGTGTCACGAAGTTATAGGGCACAGGCAGTGATGCATTATGGGGCAAGATGATCGGCTGACAGCCAAACTTCTTCGTCGGGATCGTCCCGTCCGGACAAGCAAGCATGGACACCGTGACCGTGTAGACGACGACAGGTCCGGTCAAGGGATTCGGATCCTCGATTGGGCGCGCCTGGTTGATGACCGCCAGGGCGTAGGCGCCGCTGACGCTGGCGCCGCCGATATCGAACGTGCGTACGGGCCCTTGCTCGGGGGCATAGTCGGTGAGCACCCCTTCGTTGCCGTTGTAAAGGCCGCGGACGGCCGAATTGATTCCGCCGCTGGTCGGCTCGATGATCGCCAGATCGAGGGCAGCCGTTGTGGTAACGATGATGCCGGCGCTGTACTTGGCGCCCAGCGTGAACTCGCGCAGCTCGATCAACCGGTCCGAGCGGAAAGAGAATGTTTCAGTCCTCCAGGATCCGTCGGGCAGCCCGGGCACACCGTTAGTAGGTGTCCAGAGGTTAGCCTTCTGGTACTCGATGCGGTAGTTGCGCTGCTGGTCGTCGGGGAAGAAGTTGTTCTCCGCTCTGAACACCTCGGCCTTGAGTGTCTCGCTGCTGATGCTTGGGTTGTGCCCGTCAATGAACACGTATGATGTGTCTTCCTTAAAGCTGCCACCTTCGGCGAGGAGCTCCAGCGAGCCGTCTGCTTTCTCATACTTCACGTTCACCCCCGCCGTGACAGGGACAGGCGTGGTCCAGTCGAGGGCGTGGTTGCCACGGACCGCGACGGCGCGCCAGCGGGCCGGTCCGGCCGGTGGTTTCAGATCGTACAGGTGATTGGTGTCCACGAAGATGCCGTCGAGGTAGCTGGGCACGCCAGGCGCATTGAGCAGATTGCTCCCCGCCTGGAGCTCCAGGGCGGTGTAGGTGATCAGCAACTGCGCATTACCAGGCGTGATCTTGAATCGGAAGCATCTGGGGACCACAGAATTATCATCAGGCGGGATATAATCCGAGTCCAGGAACGATTTTGAGAACGGACAGCTCGCGTCGGTGAAGTGGAGGGTGAAGGCCGGCCCGTGTTCAGGCTGTGGACTCTCGTCATACCAGTCCCGAATCTCCTGGGTCACATCGAACGATGTGGGTTCGCCCTTGCGACTGTTGCCTTTTTTCGGCCCGATGGTCAACGTGCCTGTCTTGGGCGCCCCGTCCCCTTCCGGGCGGCTATCCCAGTTGAAGGTGTTCGGGTTGATCCCGATTCGGTCGTCGATAAGCGTGAAGCAATTCACAGGAGTAAGGTCATGCCAATCGCAGAGTGGTACCCTGTTTGGGTCTTGGGGCTGCCGTGAAACCGGCCAGAGCTTCACCGGGTGCGAGATACTTTTTTCGCTCCAGTCGATGTCATCATCTGGGTCAAATTCATAGCCGACTCTCCCCTGTCTCTGCGGCGTGACCACCAGCGTGGCCTGTTCGACCTTCGTTGGGTGGTTGGTGAGCAGGGCCGGCATGGCGTTGAACTGCATGTAGCCGCTATACTGGTCCGAATTGTTGGTGGAGCCCAGGAGTGCTCTCCCGAGCTGATAGTGGCCTGGGTCAGGGTTATCGGTGCCACCTTTGTTCTGACTCACCCAGGCCAGGCCGTTGCCGTAGCCGATGGTGAGCAGGACGTGCATGGTGGGGTCTATGACAGCCGGGTAGCGGCGCGCGGGATCGTGCCACCACCTCCACGGCGTGCGGACGCCGACGGTCCAGTGACCGGGTTTGTCGCCGGGAGCAGCGACGTACTCGCCCGCAACGGCCACGTGCTGCGCTTCCTGCTCGTAGGCGCGCACCGGGTCGAAGATGATGGCTGGTTCGCCGGCCTGGTCGCGTATTTCGAGCGCGCCGGTGGTGCGGAAGGCACCGGGCCGCTGCCGGCCATCGGCCCAGAGGGTCATGCCGGGCAGCAGTTCCAGCGTGGCCTGCAGCTCCAGGAACGCCGGCGTCCCGTCCGCGCGCGGCGGCCCGGCCAGAACGAGCTGATGTTCCACGCTGCCGGGCGCGCTGGTGATTTCCTCGGCCAGGTTCTTGTCGCTCCAGCCGCCGGCGTAGTGCAGGACACGCCCACCCTCCCGCAGATCGGCGAAGTCAGGCGCCTCCGGCAGGGCATGAGCGAGTTCGGTGAGGTCACCGCTCGCGTCGGCAGCGCCGAGCGCCGTGGCCTGCCACCGCAGGGCGGCCTCGCCCACGGCGGCGGAGAGCCAGGCGCTGCGCAGGCCGGCCCGGCTGCGGATGGAGTTGCGCTGCACGTAGAAGCTTTCCCGGCCGGTCTGGAAGGCCGGGTTGATGACCTGCCAGGCGCCCCTCGCGTCCTGGTAGTGGAGCGGCTGCGCGGCGATGACCGCTGTATAGCGGTCCTCGCCGGCCTTGAAGGTGGCGCTGTTTGCCGTGCGCAGCTCCGCCAGCTCGGGCAGGTCGGTGACAGCCGCCGGTAACGATCGGACACCGCTGTGCTCGGGCGGGGACAGGCTATCCGAGTCTGCGGCCAGGGATGGCCCACGCGAAATCGCGTCAGCCTCGGTGTTGAACTCGGCCGGGCTGACAGGGGCGCTAGCGGACAGCGGGGAGGACGTGCCGGCCGGGGTGGTCAGCGTGGCTGTGGCGGGCAAAGTTACCAACAAGGCGATGGCGATCAAAACGCTGGCTGCCAGGAGATGTACGCGGTTCATCGTTGGCCTCCATATTCTACTGTGTGTGCGCGGACCGGCCGGGTATCACCGAGCCGCTGGAATCGCACCTGTGGCACGGCACGTTCGGTAACGTCTTTCGACAGGAAACCCACCATTGCGTTGGAGTCACATGGGGCTGAAGGAGGGTCATAGAGATTATAACATGCCCAGCAAGGGTTTTCAAGACCTTGACGTGAATTCGCTGGAAGTTAGGAATACCTGCTTCTGCTGGACCCTTCGGCGAGTCCTGGGCCGGACCAGGCCTCGGGGTAGGCTCTAAGTTCAGCGACCCGCCAGGCTAGCGACCGAAATGCTGGATGGCTAGACGGCTTGTTGGCTTGCAGAGTGCCCAGCCATCTAGCCAACTATTCTCGGAGCAGCCTACCCAAACTAGGCGTCGGCACGACGTATCGCTTCGTGGCCCAGGGTCTGGGCCGGCGCGTCGAGCAAGACTGTGAGATCACCGAGTACGAGCCGAACAGGAAGTGGTGCTTCAAGATCACTTCGGGAGTTTTCCCGGGCGAGGGCTGCACAACTTTCGAGACCGTCGAGGGCGGCACAAAGGTCACTATGGCAGGCAAGGCAGACGTAGGTGGCTTCTTCAAGCTGGCCGAGCCGATTGTCGCCCGCTTTGCCCACAGGCAGTGGGAAGCCAGTTTGGGCAATCTGAAGGATATCCTGGAAGCTGGGGCTTAGCGCGGCGCCTGACGCCTGGCGGCCCGCTCAGGGAGTAGCGTGTTCAAGTTCGTGGGCCACCCTCCCGTTTCCAGGTGTTACCCCTGATGTGCTGAGCCAGAGGGGTTATCAATCATCTCCTGATGAAGCCACACGGAACGGGGACTGTCGTCCCCTCCGAGCATACATTTCACACGAGGAGAACATCCCATGTCAACAGAACAGAACAAAGCCTTTGTGCGCCGTTTCTGGGAGGCGGTCATGAACAAGGGGAATCTGGCCGTGGCAGACGAGATTCTGGCCGCCGACTACGTCCAGCATGACCCCAACGCGCCCGAGGGAACTTACAGCCGCGAGGAGTGGCAACAAATCGCCACCATGTTCCGCGCGGCCTTCCCCGACCTGCACGTCACGATTGAGGACCTGATCGCCGAAGGGGATAAAGTCGTACATCACGCGTCCCATGTTAGACGAACTGCGCGACCGGATGGCCGGCTATCTTACACAACACCGGGTATGCGTCCTCAGCACAGCCGGGTCGGAGGGCGCCTGGGCCATGCCGGTGCGGTATCGTAACCACGGGCTGGAAGTGGACTGCCTGGTGCCGCGCTGGGCTGACGTGGCCTACTACCTGGAGCAAGACCCCCGCGTGTTCCTCGTGATCCTGGACATCCAGGCGAATGGCCCTTCGCCAGTCTCAGGGCAGGCTCTACGTTGGCTGGAATACCGGGGCACGGCTCAGGTGGTCTCTTCTCCCGACTGGGCCGGCTTGCTGCCCGAGGGAACGTCTACCGTTCGGCCGGATGACCTGTACCTGGTGATCCACGTAACGCCGGAGCGCATAGACCTGCACGACGAAAGCCGGGGCTGGGGGGCGCGGGAAACGCTGGAGTTGTGATGCGTGATGTGTATATCTCGCCACTCGTACTAACGGAAGACCGCCTGGATGAGGATTCACAATTGCTCGGGCTATCCAGGCTGAGGGGATTGAGGTATGGAGCAAGAACTAGAACAGGCACGCTTGTGGTTTGCACTGGCCACCGATAAGCTGGAAGTCGCTCGTGAGCTCCTCGATCTGTCCTGGTACGATGACGCTATCTCCAAGGCCTACTATGCACAAAGACACTATCCTTCCTCGCGCCCCAGGCCGGCCTCCCGCGCGCGAATGATCGCCTCGGCCCGGTCGGCGACCTGGAATTTACTGAAGATGTTGGAGACGTGGTTACGCACGGTCTTGGGGCTGATCACCAGCCGCTGGGCGATCTGGGTGTTGTTGTGGCCCTGGGCGATCAGGTCGAGGATCTCGCGTTCGCGGTCGGTGAGCTCGGAGAAGGCTTCCGGCATCCCCGACCGGGGTCGGGCGAAGAAGTTCATGAGTCGCTCGGCGATGGCTGGCCCGAAGAGGGCCTCGCCGCGCGCCACGGCGCGAATCGTTCTCAGCATCTCCTCCTGGTCCGCGCCTTTCAGCACGTAACCCCGCGCGCCGGCGCGCATGGCGGCAAAGACCGAGGCGTCGTCCTCCAACATGGTGACCACGATGATGCCGATGTGGGGGCTGGCGCGCAGGATGGGGTAGCTCGCCGGCTCGCTCGAAGCTGCTGATCGCCCACAACCCGATGGCCAGGAGGAAAGCGGTGACCCAAGCCAAGCGCGCGACTACGAGCCAGAATCTCTGCAAACGCACTTCTAGAATCTGGGTGTTCGCAGCTTCAACCGCCGCGTTGCGATGACTGAAAATACCCCAGGTAGATTTGTCCAGCGCCACCCGGATCATAGATGAGCTGCAAAACGTATTCGCGGTCCCCAAATCGCACCTGAAGTCCATCGCCGCTGCTCAGCACACGCTTGTCCCCGCCAGAGAGGTTGGAAAACGCCTCGATCTCCTGACAGTTCACGTCAACCAGCGAGATGATCTTGAAGATCTCGTGGCGGGCGACATTTTCGAAGCACCTGACCTGTTCATCCTGCGTCAACAGGGCGAAAAACGTGCTGAACACCACATAGATCAGCGAGAACCGGCCGGCTACAGCCACATCCGCGAAATTGCCGACCGTCACCGGAATGCGTTCTCCGCCGGGTTTGGCGCGCAGCCGGGCGATCATCGCCTCTGAGGCGTCAATCCCGTGCACTTCGACGCCCCGCTGCTGCAAAGGCAGAGCGATCCGTCCCGTGCCAATGCCAAGTTCGAGCGCCCGTCCGCCGCCGGCCAGCTCAGCAAGGATGTCGATCGCTTACCGCAAACCGTTGTCTAGGAATCACGCGATCGGTGAAATCCAGGATGATGTCCAACACCTGATCTTGATGGACGATCCAGGACGGTGCAGGCGTCCGCCCTCTCCCAGGCAAGTCGAGGTAGATGCGCCGCCACCCGGCACGCGATCGAAAGATTGGCTCCAGCTCAGCGACCATCCAACGATGATCGGTGGTCCAACCGTGAAGCATGAGAATGGGTCTACCCTCTCCACTTGTACAATTTGGCACAAGCTACCTGTGATCATCTGATTGCCTCCTTGACTCCGATGACCAAATGTGGTAAAATCGTTACCACTGATAACGATTTTCACAGAAAACGAGCATCCACAATGATGATCTCCCGCTTTCTGGCCCAACGCCTGCCATTGCCGGACACCCGTCGCCTGGTAATGGTAACCGGTGCCAGACAAACTGGTAAGACCACACTCGTCTGTGCCACGTACCCCGACCTCCGCTACATCTCGCTAGATGAAATCGAGGAGCGGTTCCGGCTGCGGGAGT
>JBHIAO010000292.1:0-7308 GCA_046758565.1 Anaerolineae bacterium | reverse complement strand
GGGCCATGCTGGTGGAACTGTTCGCCTACCTGGAAACGGCTGAGAGCCCGCGTGTCGATGACCCGGCCCTCCTGGAGGTGACCGAATCCTATGGTGAGTGGCAGGCCGGCTGGCTGGAACGCACAATCCCCCACCTGACAGCTCCGACCCCCACCCCCTGGCAGCCGGCCGACTTCGGTGAGGCCGTGGACGCCGATCAGTGGAGAGAGAACCTCCATGCTCTATTGCTGGAGTTCGTGGCCGACCGTCGCCGCGCTGGCGTTCCCCTCAGCCGGGGGTATATAGCCTACGGTCAACTGGGGGAATACCTGAGCTGGCAGTTCTCCGACCCTGCCGTCTCGGACGACACCGAGGACTGGCCGCAGAGGGGGAGAGGGAGAAAGAGGAAGGGGCGAAGGGGGAAGAAAGAGCAAGAGCCACATCTCAGTGGATCTCTGCTGGTGCCGCGTCACGCGTTGCTGGATCGTTTCCTGACCAAGAAGTTCCACTTATTGGGCTCGCAACCCTACGAGGCGGTCGCGATCGTGGAACTTCTGCCGGCCTATCTCCACTTCCTGGCCCGTCTCAACCTGATTCACCCGACTGAGATGGACGAGGTCCTGGAGGAGCTATCCCCGCTGGTGCAGCATCTTCCACAGGTTCTTCGCAGCTATGGCACCGACCTGGTGGCCGTTCAGAACGTGACGACTGCCTGGACCGAAGAGACCCTGGCCACCCTGCGGGGTGATCCTACGCTGGCACTCGCTCGAGCCACACCACCCCCGGTGCCGCTTGTGCCGTCGCCCGCGCCGGCCCCACAACCTGGCGCGCTGGGAACCTACACCTTCAAAGTGACCTACCTGGAAAAGCCCGACGTCTGGCGTACTATTGAGGTTACCGGTGATCAGACGCTGGACGACCTTCACTACGCCATCCAGCGCGCTGTGAGCTTCGACGCCGATCACCTCTATTCCTTCTTCATGAGCGGCCAGGCCTGGGATGAAACGACGGAATATGCCTCGCCTCACGCCGAGGGGCGCAGCGCGGCCGGGGCGAAGATCCGCGACCTGGGATTGCGGTTGAAGCAACGCTTCCTCTATCTGTTCGACTACGGCGATGAGCATCGCTTCGAGGTCCAACTGGTGGCCGTCAACCCCGACGCGCCGAAGGGCAAGTACCCGCGGGTGGTAGAGCGCCACGGCCGCAACCCGAAGCAGTATCAGTAGATCCAATTTCGAACAAACCAGACGAAGGAGGAGGATACGGTGGGACTGGTTGATCTGAGACCGCAGGCCACGCGGCGTACGCCGGAGGAGATGCTCGAACATCTGAACTCGTTCGAGCTGGCGCTGGCGTTCTCGGCCGGCATATGGTACTTCTCGCCGCCCTTCAGCCGCTTCCACGCCAAATACCAACCCGATCTCAACATTGAGCAGCGTCTGGATATCGCGGCCAGGCTGGGTGACTACGGGCTGGTGGGCATGGAAGCCCACTACCCCAACGAGATTAACGAGGAAAACGTCGACCTGTGGCAGCAGTTCACGGCTGACACGGGCATCAGGCTTGTCACAATCGTCCCGCTGCTGTTCTGGGACGAGCAATTTGAGTGGGGATCGCTGTCTAATCCACTCGATGCCCCGCGTCAGGCAGCGATTGAGCGCACGGAACGCGCGCTGGAACTGAACAAAGAGCTGGACACCGATTTTGCTGTGGTGTGGCCCGGCATCGATGGTTACGAGAACCCGTTCGGCATTGACTTCGCGGCGATGCGGGACCGCTTTGCCGAAGGATTGGCCGAGGCGATGGACGCCGTGCCCGGTGTGCGCATCGCTTTCGAACCCAAACCCTACGAGCCGCGCGGGCGCATTCTGTATGGCACCACCCCTGAAGGTATCCTGCTCGCGCACAAGGTCGAATCGCTGCTGGAGCACCCCGACAACCGTAAGCTTCTCGACGAAGGGCACGCGCTGTGCGCCATGAATCCCGAAGTGGGTCACGTGTTGATGGGGTATGAGGATCTGCCTTACGCCTTCAGTTGGCCGCTTTCTGAGGGCCGGCTGGCGCATACCCACTGGAACAGCCAGCCATTGGGCAACTACGACCAGGACCTGAATGTGGGCGTTGTCTCGCCTGAACAGACCGAAGCGCTGCTGTACACGCTCAAGATGTATGGCTACCGGGGTTACTTCGGCATCGACATCAACCCGGAGCGGATGCCGGTGGACGTGGCCATAAGAATTTCCATGGACGCCATCCGCGCGGCCAACGACCGCATTAACGAGATGGACCACGAGGCGATTCTCCATGCCCACACCCATCCTGATAAGGCTCGGGGCTGGCTGGAGGCTTACCTGGTACGCGCACGGGCATCACATCCCGATCGTCTGCCGCCATTGCCTCCGCTCAAAAGGAGTGGTTCGTAGTAACGACTTAAGCATCATCCGAGGATGCGGGAGAGAACCGCTCACCTCTTCGCATCCCTGGATCAATGGGCGAAAGGTAGCAAATGGACTACTTGATGGGCATTGATGTCGGCACCACGGGCAGCAAAGCACTTCTGATCGAAGCTGACGGTGCCGTGAAGGCCAGTGCCACAACCGAATACCCGATGTCCACGCCTCAACCGCTGTGGGCGGAGCAAAATCCGACCGACTGGTGGGCTGCCAGCGTCACCAGCATCCAGCAGGTGTTGAAGAATAGTGGGGTGAAGCCCAACCAGGTGGCCGGCGTGGGCCTCACAGGACAGATGCATGGTCTGGTGCTGTTAGACGCTCATGGCGACGTGCTCCGCCCATGCATCATGTGGAACGATCAGCGCACTGCCGATCAGTGCGCTGCTATCACGCAACAGGTCGGTGCCGAGAAGGTGCTGCAGCTCACGGGTAACCCGGTGTTACCCGGGTTCACGGCCCCCAAGATCGTGTGGGTGCGCGAGCACGAGCCAGAAGTCTACGAACAGATCGCAAAGGTACTGCTGCCCAAAGACTACGTGCGTTATCGGTTGACGAGTGGCTTCTTCAGTGAGGTATCGGACGCGTCAGGCACCTCGTTGTTCGACGTGGGCGAGCGCCGGTGGTCGGATGACATGCTGAAGGCCATGGAGATGCCGCGCGAGTGGCTGCCGGAAGTGACGGAATCACCAGTGGCGAGCGCGCAAGTGAGCGCTCGCGCTGCCACGGCGACAGGCTTGCTGGAGGGCACGCCGGTGGTGGGCGGCGGCGGGGATCAAGCCGCACAGGCTGTCGGCACGGGCATCATTTCTGAGGGCGTGATCTCGGTCACGCTTGGCACGTCGGGAGTGGTGTTCGCAGCGTCGGACGCGTATCGTGTTGAGCCGGAGGGGCGACTGCACGCCTTCTGCCATGCCGTGCCTGGTATGTGGCACCTGATGGGCGTGATGCTCTCGGCGGCCGGCAGTTTCCGCTGGTACCGCGACACGCTTGGCGACCTGGAGCGTGCCCAGGCTGCCGAATCCGGGCGTGATGCGTATGATCTGTTGACCGAGGAGGCAGCCAAGGTGCCGGCCGGCTGCGAAGGACTGCTCTTTCTGCCGTACCTGACCGGCGAACGCACGCCCCACCCGGACCCCAACGCGCGCGGTGTCTTCTTCGGCTTGACGCTGCGGCATGGGAAAGCCCACTTGACGCGTGCTGTGCTGGAGGGTGTGACCTACGGCTTGCGCGACTCGCTGGCGTTGATGCGTGAGCTGGGGCTCTCCATCGAACAGGTGCGAGCGTCAGGGGGCGGGGCACGCAGCGAGCTGTGGCGTCAGATTCTGGCGGATGTCTTCAATACAGAGATCGTCACAGTCAACGTGACCGAGGGTGCGGCCTACGGTGCGGCGGTGCTGGCAGGTGTGGGGGCGGGGGTCTATCGGAGCGTCACCGAGGCCTGTGACGCAGCGATCCGGGTGACAGGCCGCACGACACCTGGTGCCGCGGCACCCGTCTACGCGGACTACTATCCGCGCTACAGAGCGCTGTACCCCGCCTTGGCGCCAGAGTTCGAGGCGATGGCACGCGCGGTCAGCAAACATCTGGCGCCCGAGGAAGAGGCATGACGGCCGGCACGCCGATCGTGTGTCTCGGAATCATGGTCGCGGACCTCGTGGGGCGTCCTGTGCAGGTGCTGCCTGATCCGGGCCGGCTGGTGTTGGTTGATGAGATGAGCCTGCATACGGGCGGCTGTGCCGTGAACGCAGCTACCGCCCTAGCGAAGCTCGGCATGCCGGTAGAGGTCATAGGCAAGGTCGGCTCCGATCCGATTGGGGACTTCCTGGTGCGTGAGCTCGACTGTCGCGAGATTCGCACGCGGGGCGTGTCGCGTGATCCGGAGGTCGGCACGTCGGCTACGATGGTTATGGTTGATCCGGACGGTGAGAGGCGCTTTGTGCACTACATTGGTGCTAATGCCCGTCTGACGCTGGACGACGTCGACTTCACGATGATCGAGGGGGCGTCGATCTTGCACGTAGCGGGGGCACTGGTCCTGCCTGGCATTGATGGCGAGCCAACGGCGAGGCTTTTGCGGAGGGCCCAATCGGCCGGCGTGATAACCTTCCTGGACACAGTTTGGGATGATACCGGGCGCTGGATGGAGCTGTTGGGGCCGTGTCTGCCACACGTCGACTACTTCGTTCCCAGCCTGGCTGAAGCACAGGCCTTGACCGATCTGAACGAACCAGAGGAAGTCGCCCGCGCCCTGCTGGACGAGGGTGTGGGAACCGTGGCTTTGAAAATGGACGTCGACGGTTGTTTGGCAACGACTGAGGCCGGCGAGCTACTGCGCATGCCGGCCTTCGCGGTCGAGGCGGTTGACGCTACCGGAGCAGGAGACGCCTTCGCCGCCGGCTTCATTGCCGGCGTGTGGCAGGGCTGGCCCCTGGACCGGACGGCGCGCCTGGCGAACGCTGTAGGGGCGCTGTGTGTGACCGGGGTTGGCGCAACAGGCGGTGTACGCTCACTGCCCGAGACGCTAGCCTTCATGGAATCTACCAACACGAGAGCAGGTCGAGGTCGAGGTTAGGGCTCACAGCCTTGCCCTTACCTTAGCCCCCCATCGGGAGGACCCATGGAGAAATACGGTTATCGCTTTTCGTTTGGTCCCTGGAACATCCACGAAGGCGCGGATCCGTTTGGCCCGCCGGTGCGCCCGTCGCGGGACTTCGATGATAAGCTGACAGTCTACAAAGCGTTGGGCTTCGACGCAGTGCAGTTTCACGACGATGATGCCGTGCCCGGTCTGGACGAGTTGTCGCCGGCCCAAATACGTGAGCGGGCGCGGGCCATGCGCCAGAAGCTGTCTGACAACGGACTGGGGGCGGAGTTTGTCGCACCGCGCTTGTGGGAGCACCCAATGACAATCGATGGTGCGTTTACGTCGAACGATCCGAAAGCGCGCGCTTATGCCATGGAACGTGCCAAGAAAACGGCGGAGATCGGCCGCGAGCTTGACACGAATCTGATGGTGTTGTGGCTGGCGCGGGAGGGCACCTACATGCGGGAGGCCAAGGATGCTGTCCGGGCCACGCATCAGTTGCTGGAGGCCATCAACACACTACTGGAATATGACTCGGAGCTGCGCATCGCCATTGAGCCCAAGCCAAACGAGCCGATGGACCTGGCCTACATTCCAACAATAGGACACGGTCTGGCTCTGGGGTTCCAGACCAAAGAGCCGGCCCGCGTCGGCGTGCTGATGGAGTCGGCCCATGCAATCCTGGCGGGGTTGGATCCGGCGGATGAGATCAGCTTTGCCATGGCGTTTGGCAAGCTATGGAGCGTCCACCTGAACGACCAGAACAGCCTGAAGTTCGACCAGGATCGGTCTTTTGGATCGGTGGACCTGCGCCGCGCGTTCAACCAGGTACGCGTGCTGGACGAGAACCGCTACTGGGAAGTGGGCATGGTTGGGCTGGATGTGAAGGCTGTGCGTACTCAGCCGGCTGAGATTGCGACCAAACACTTGCGCAACAGCCTGCATACATTCTTGCGACTCGTGAAACTGGTGCGGTCGCTAGATCGCGACAAGATGCATGAGCTCATCACAGCACGTGACTACGAAGAATTGGACTGGCTTATTCTCAGTCATTTAATGGGCTAGTAACCGGCCCTGAGACGAGAACCCTCTCGAGCCGTGGATTGACAACCGGTTCACTACGTGCTACTCTTTGGGCAAGACGATTGGTCAATCGGCCGGCTTAACTAAGCACCTTGCCAAAAGTTCCTTACGCTTATTGCGCCGACAGGTGCCAATTCTTGTGCAAGAAACTTTTGACTACTTGCTTAGCCAAGACGGGAGGCAACGTTAACCGTGGAAGCAACCACAGCTCAGACTCGTGCGCCCAGTGGACGGGGAGCGAGAACGTTGTCGGCGATTTTCCAGTTTCGCGAGGCGAGCATCGTCATCGCCTTCCTGGCTCTGTGCGTATTCTTCTGGTGGCAAAGGCCTGAGGTTTTCCTGAAGCCGGCCAACCTGGCCGTGATCATGCGCT
Organism: Anaerolineae bacterium; assembly: GCA_046758565.1. Lineage (GTDB taxonomy): Bacteria > Chloroflexota > Anaerolineae > Epilineales > JAANWY01 > JBHIAO01. Next base: position 836 of record JBHIAO010000292.1, on the reverse strand, counting down.
TCGTGGCCACCTTTGGCCTCCTGGCCATCGGCGAGATCCTGGTGATCATCACCGGTGGCATTGACCTCTCGGTCGGCTCGATGACGGCCCTGACAGGTGTGTTGGTGGCGGTGTTCATGATGAAGGGCATTGGTTTCATCCCACCCATTGGCATCGTGCCTTCCATCATCATTGTGCTCGCATTAGCCGCGCTGGTGGGACTGTGGCACGGGTTGTGTGTCACCAAACTGCGCATTCCGCCTTTCATCATCACCCTGGGCACCTGGCTCATGGCCCGTGGACTGGGGGCGTTCATCACCCGAGGCTACCCGATCGTCTTTCCTTCCGACTTTCCGTTCCTGGTGCTCGGGCAGGGCGAGGTGTTTCAGGTTCCCATTATGTTCATTGTCCTCGCGATCGTGGCGCTGATTGCCTTCTTTCTGCTCAATGCCACGACCCTGGGGCGGCACATCTACGCCGTGGGTGGTAACATTGAGGCTGCGCGGGTATCGGGTATCAATGTCGACCGCACCCGGATGTTTTGCTATGCCAGCAGCAGCTTAATGGGGGGACTGGTGGGTATCTTGTTGGCCTCACGTCTGGGCCAGGGAACCCCTACAGTGGGCTCGGCCTATGAGTTGTGGGCCATCGCTGCCACCGTCATCGGTGGAACCAGCCTGTTCGGTGGTGAGGGCACCGTGCTGGGGGGAATCCTGGGTGCGGCCATTATGGGCGTCATGGTCAACGGGATGGTGTTGGTCAACCTGTCGTCGTACCTACAGGACGTCGTACTCGGAATCGTCCTGGTAATTGCTGTCACCTACGACACGTGGCGGCGGCACCGCCGGCGTTCATCC
>JBHIAO010000291.1:0-7320 GCA_046758565.1 Anaerolineae bacterium | reverse complement strand
TGGTATCAGACGGCGAATTCATTCGTCGGCCGGCTGCGCCTCACTTCTGGTATCAGACGGCGAATTCATTCGTCGGCCGGCTGCGCCTCACTGCCAGCTACGGGATGATCGTCGTAGATCCAACAGGCCACCTTCTGCTCACCCGCCTGGAAGAAGGGCGGGTATTGCTCTTCGCAGATGCGTCCTACCTTGGCGAAGCAGCGGGGGTGGAAGGGGCAGCCCGGTGGCGGATCGATGGGGCTGGGCACACCGCCGGGCAAGATGAGCCGCTCCCGCCGGGCCTCCTTCCTGACGCGCGGAATGGCAGCCAGCAGCGCCTGGGTGTAAGGATGACGGGGCGCCTCGAACAAATCGTCCGTCGGTCCTTCCTCCACGATGTGACCCAGGTACATCACTGCCACCCGGTCGCTGATGTAGTAGATCACACTGAGGTCGTGGGCGATAAACAAATAGGTGAGTTGGTATTCTTCCTGGAGTTCCTCCAGGAGGTTGATGACCTGGGCCTGGATCGAGACATCCAGGGAGGATACTGGCTCATCCGCCACGATGAAACGGGGTTGCATGGCCAGTGCTCGGGCGATGCCGATGCGTTGCCGTTGCCCACCGGAAAACTGATGGGGGTAGGCGTCGACATGACGTTCACTCAGCCCCACACGGCGCAGGAGCTGGATCGTCTCCACCTCCCGCTCGATGGGGTCGGTGGCACCCCGATGGCGCAGAGGAACGCCTATGATGTCGCGCACCGTCTTACGCGGGTTCAGGGAGGAGTAAGGGTTCTGGAAGATGATCTGGGCCAGGCGGTGAAACTTCACCGTCTGGGGCCTGTCTTCGCCGTCCAGAGACACAACGACTGTATCGCCGCTGAGCGGACGGCCTTGAAAGAAGATCTCACCGTCTGTAGGCTCGTACAGGCGGGTCAGAACGCGTCCCAGGGTCGTTTTGCCACAGCCACTTTCGCCCACCAGCCCGACGGTTTCGCCGGCCCAGATGCGAAGGTTCACCCCATCGACGGCGCGCACGATTTTCTCACGGGCGCCGGCCAGGGCACGAGCCAGGAGGCTGGGTCGGATGTGGAAATGCTTCCGGATATTGCGGGCTTCGATGAGCGGGGTGTTGGTGTCGACAATGTCTGGGTTCGTCATCTGGTTCCTCACACTGACGTGAAACGTGAAACGTGATGCGTGATACGTGATTCGTGATCGGGTTCACTTTCACGCATCACGTATCACGGATCACTGCTCACTTGATCGCTCCACCCCCAATGCTCCTCACGCCGGTATGCGGTGTGCAGCAAGCATCGGCTCATGTGTCCGGGGCCGGTCGCGATCATGGGGATCGGCCCTTCGTCACACACCGTCTGGTAGTGGGGACAGCGCGGGGCGAAAGCACAGCCAGGGGGCAGATCGACCGGGTCTGGTACATTGCCTGGGATCGGCTGGACGCGCTGGTCCCGCATCGAGATCCGCGGCCGGCACCCCAGCAGTCCCTGGGTATAGGGGTGTTGTGGATTCTCGACTATCTGGTCTACCGTCCCCTGTTCCACGAAGCGGCCGGCATACATCACGGCGATGGTGTCGCAGAACTCAGCGGCCAGGCCCAGATCGTGGGTGACCAGGATGATGGCCGTGCCGCGCTCCCGGTTGATACGCCGCATCAGGTCCAGGATCTGGGCCTGGATCGTGACGTCCAGGGCAGTGGTGGGCTCGTCGGCCAGGAGCAGGTCCGGCCCGCAGGCCAGGGCGATGGCGATGAGGGTGCGTTGTTGCATGCCGCCGGAGAACTGATGGGGGTAGGTGGCGTAGCGGTCCATGGGCGAGGGGATGCCCACCTCCTCCATCACTTCCAGGACGCGCACCTTCTCGCGCGCCCGCTGGGCGAAATCCAGGGGCCAGGGCAGGCGGGCGCCGTCCACGATGTGGTGCAGCCACAGGGCCTCGCGAATCTGCTCACCCACCGGGAAGGCGGGGTTCAGGGTGGAGAGGGGATCCTGGAAGATCATGGCGATTTCCCTGCCACGAATGCGGCGCATGGCCGGCGATGGCAGGTCGCGCAGGTTCCGACCCCGGAACAGGATCTCCCCCTGGGCGATGTGCCCCGGCCGGGGGATCAACCGCAGGATGGACAGCAACACCGTGCTCTTCCCACACCCCGATTCCCCCACAATGCCCAGGATCTCCCCCTCATTCAGCGCGAGGTTGATGCTATCCACCGCCTGTACCAGCCCGCGCTTGGTGGGGTAGACGGTGGTCAGATTGTGGAGTACCAACAGCGGTTTAATTCCCATCATCCCTTCCAATCGCCCTCCTTTCGCTGGACGGCGATGCCCCGCTGGCGCAGTTCATCCAAGAAGATGCCGGCCGGGACATCTTTGATGGGGGATAGCAACCCACGCTGCTGAATATCCCCGCGCAGGATCATCTGTGCGCCGATGCTGGTGGTGTATCCCACCGTGCGCTGCATGGCCAGCAAGCCCGTATCCAGGTCCCGCCAGTCTATGACTTGATAGATCACGCGCTTTCGCCTGCCGTTCTTGATCCCCCGCGTGTCTATCCGAACCACGGTCACATCCCTTTCGTCGTCCTGGTACTGGAGCTGGGGGACCAGCAAATCGTGGACAAATCGTCGGGGAGATATGGTGACGTCGTCGCCGACGCGGATGGGCGCTTCATCCAGAAAGCCCAGGTCCACCAACTGCTTCCAGAAAGCGCAGTGCCCGGGCCAACGCATGGTATACCGCCCAGCGTTTCGGACCGTCGGAGAGGTCCCCATGGCATTCAGGTATTTCACGACGTCACCGTTGGGGAAGGCCTCCAAAGGGCCTAGCCCTTCGATCTTCACCATGTGGATGTTCTCTTCAGCGAAGATTTCTTTGTCCGAGATGTCCACGGTGTGGCTGTGTCGGAGGATACGCGCAGGGTGCCGGTAGGATTTCAGGACGCCTTCAAAGGTCCAGGAGACTTTGTACTTGATGGGATTGTTGGCCACATTGGGCTCTGGGACACCGGCCCCATACGAGTAGAATTCATGTACCTCATCCAGTTCCCGGATGGCCTGACCGGCCAGCACCAGGTCAATCCCTGGATCGAGGCCGAACTCGGGCAAGATGGCCAGGCCCTTCGCTTCAGCTTCGCGTCCGATGGCCTGGAACTCCCGGGGAGCGTAGGACGCACTCACCAGGTGAACGCCGCAGGCGAGAGCCAGTTGGGCGATGGAAACGTGGAAGGCGGTAGGCAATAAGGCAATCACCACCTGAGCTGACTGCATCAGGCCAGCGACCTGATCATGGTTGTAGGCGTCCAGTTCCACGCAAGTGATTTTGTCCGTCTCAAGCCTGTCAGCGTAGGCGGTGAGGCCGCCAATATCTGCGTCGCCGGCAATGACGCGGGACACGAATGGACTTCGGGCCAGGTCATGCAGTGCAGCTTTGCCCTGAAGCCCTGTGCCAAGAAGGAGGATCCTCATGCTTCAACCTTCAACCTCGGATCCAGAATATCCCGCAACCCCTCCCCAAACACATTGATGGCCAGCACCAGGATCAAGATTGCGATGCCGGGGAACGTAGTGACCCACCAGGCGACCAGCAGGTAGTCACGGCCGGCGGCCACCATGGAGCCCCAGGCCGGCGTGGGCGGCTGGATGCCCAGGCCCAGGAAGCTGAGGCTGGCTTCCATGATGATCATGTGTCCCATGCGCAGCGTGCCCAGCACGAACACCGACTGGATGATGTTGGGCAGGATCTCCCGGGCGATGATGGCCACATGGCTCTGGCCGGCCACCCGGGCCGCCTCCACGTACTCCTGAGTCTTCTCGGACAGCATCTCTCCTCGCACCAGCCGGAAGAACTCCACCCATCCTTTGAAGGTCAGCGCCAGGATCAGGTTCGTGAACCCTGGTCCCAGGAAGGCCATAACCCCGATGGCGAAGATAAGGTAGGGGAAGGCCAGCAACAGGTCTGCAAAACGGGACACCAGCTCGTCCAGCCGCCCCCGATAGTAGCCGGTGACCGCTCCCAAGGTTGTGCCCACGAGCACAGAGACACCCACGGACAGGAGCCCAACGGCCAGCGAGACCCGGGCACCAAAGACAATTCGCGTCAGGAGGTCCCGGCCCTGAGCGTCCGTGCCCAGGGGGTAGGCCCAGTTTCCTTCGGGATACCAGGCCGGCGGATCCAGGCGCAGCCGCAGGTTCCCCCGCGTGGGATCATAGACCGTGATCTGCGCGGCAAATATCGCCGCCAGCACGTAAAGCAAGATCACGATGCCGCCCATCAGGGCCAGCGGATGTCTGCGCAGCTCGACCAGGAAGCCGGCAATATTGCGGTGCCATAGGTTCAGCCGAATACGCCACAGATAGATTTGCCGGGCTAAAGGTGAATCAACTGGCGGAACAACCTCCACGCCACACCCTCCCCTTACGCATCACGGATCACGCATCACGTTCTGGTGGTCGCTGACCACTGACCGTTCCTTATTCCCCTCACAGCGTAACCTTCGGATTCAAGTACGTATACAACACATCCACGATCAGATTCGCCGTCACAAAGGTTAAGGCGTAGACCATGACCGTGCCCTGCACCAGGGGAAAGTCGCGGTCGAAGATGGCGCTGACCACCATCCGACCCAGCCCCGGCCAGCCAAACACCGTCTCGACGATCATGTTGCCGCCCAGGAGCACGCCCACCTGCAGACCCACCACCGTAACCGTGGGGATCAGCGCGTTGCGCAGCGCGTGTTTGAGAACCACACTCCACTCGGGCGCTCCTTTGGCCCGGGCTAGCATGACATAATCTGAACGCAGGGTCTCCAGCATGCTGGATCGCAGCACCCGGGCCACGACGGCCGCCACTGCAGCCCCCAGGGTCACTGAGGGGAGCACCAGATGCTTCAAACTGCTCACCAGGGCGGGCCAATTGCGGGTGAGCAAACTGTCCAGCACGTACAGACCTGTCACCTCCTGCAGATCCGCGCCGTACGAGATTCGGTCCTGAACGGGCAGCCAACGCAGGCGCACGGCGAAGATCAGGATCAGAATGATGCCCAGCCAGAAAGCCGGCATGGAGATGCCCAGAAAGGCGCCGGCCATGCTGAACCGGTCTACCAGGGAGTTCTGGCGCACGGCGGAGAGGATGCCCACCGGGATCGCGACGAGCAGGCCGAAGCCCAGAGCCCCCAGAGCCAGCTCGATGGTGGCCGGCAGGCGCTCGGCGATGAGGGTGGTCACCGGGCGTTTCTGGATGTACGAGTAGCCCAAGTTGCCGCGGACGGCGTCCCTGAGAAACAGCCACAGTTGCACGGGCAGGGGTTCGTCCAGGTGAAATTCGTGACGCAACCGCTCCATCTCCCCGACGGACACCACTCCACCCTGGCCCATCATGATGTCCACTGGATCCCCCGGCGTCAGGCGCATGAACAGGAACACCACGATGGCCACACCAAACATGATGGGGATGGTGGTCAGGACGCGCTCCAGAACTTTGATGGCTCTCAACGGTTATCTACTCCTGAATCAGGCACACGCTAGTCGGAAAACAGCCTTCTAACGTGAACGTGAAACGTGATGCGTAATGCGTGAGGGGAAAATCACGTTTCACGCATCACGCATCACGTATTGGCCCATCTACCTGCTTACGGGGCCAGACACACGTCGTGCAGGTTGATGCGGCTGTCTGAAGCCGGCTCCCAGTTCTGCACGCGGGAGGACGCTGCCTCAGCCTCCTCGGGCAGGATCAGGAACACGGCGGGGGCCTCTTCGTAGACGATCTCCTGGGCCTCGTCGTAGATCTCCTGCCGCTCTGCGGGATCGGGGGTAGTCTCGCCCAGCTTGATCAGCTCGTTCACCCGCTCGTTGTTATAGGTTGAGAAGTTCCCGCGCCCGTAGGGCTGACCCTCAACCTGGCCGTGCCACTTGGCCTCGAAGTGACCCACAGGATCGAAGGCCGAGTCACCCCAGTCGTCCAGGTAGGCCAGACGCTCGCCGGCCAGCAACTGTGGCTTCACCACACTGTACTCCCAGAAGCGTACGCTGGCATTAATGCCGATGGCTCGGAACAGATCAGCCACTGCCTCGGCAAGCGGACGCCACGCCTCTATCGTGTCGATGGTGAAGGCAAAGGGCTGGCCGTCTTTATCCAGGATACCATCGCCATCCGAATCCGTCCAGCCGGCTTCCGCCAGGAGGGCCAGGGCCTTGTCCGGATCGTAGGGGTACGGCTTCAGCTTCTTGTTGACGAAGTTGTTGAAAGGTGACAGGGGACCCGGAAGGGCTACAGCGCGACCGCCGTAGATCGCGTCGATGATGAGCTGCCTGTCCACGGCGTAGTTCATCGCCTGGCGGACCCGCACGTCGTCGAAGGGCGGCCGGCTGACGTTCATCTCCATCCACTTGGGCTGCGTGCCCGGCGCCGTCTTGACCTGGATGCCTGGAGTTTGGGCCAGGGTGTCGATCAGCTCCGGCGGCACGGCCTGGATGATGTCCACCTCACCGGCCAACAGCGCCGCCACCCGGGTCGAGGCTTCGGGGATCACGCGGAAGATGGCGCCCTCCACGCAGGCTGGCCCGACTGGTTCCAGGTCCGGTGCGCCGCCATGGTAGTCCTCGAAGCGCTCCATGACGACCTCTTCCAGGCCCGGCTTGGCGGAGATGAACTTGAAAGGCCCTGTGCCCATGGGCTTCTCGACGAAGCCTTTCGTCCCCACCTCCTCAAGGTAGTGCTTGGGCAAGATCTGCTGGTGGACGATCATCTGCATGGCCGGCGGCCAGGGGCCACTGAAGTGCATCACCACGCTGTAATCACCCGTCTTCTCGATGGACTCCAAGGGCGCGATGAGGCCCTTGCGCGGCGAGGTGTGGGGCTCGGGGTACTCGATGGCGTTCTCCTGGATGATGCGGTCGAAGGTGAAGACCACGTCGTCGGCCGTCATTTCCGTGCCATCGTGGAACTTCACCCCCTTCCGGAGCTTGACCTCCAGCGTCGTGTTGTCCAGCCAGCTCATCTCCTCGGCCAGCTCCAGGTGGACGCCACTGCGAGTGTCGCGGGTGACCAGCCCGTCGAACATGTTGCGGATCACGGTTTCCGACAACCGGCTGCGGTGGTCGGCGGGATCTAGCGAGGGCGGGGCGCCCGTCAGGCCCACGATGATGGTCTGACGCCCTGGTGCAGGTGTCGGGGTAACCACCTTCTCGACGACGACGGTTTCCTTGACCACCTTCTCCTCGACGCGAACCCCAGGCGTGGGTTGCGCGCAGGCACCCAGGACCAGGCCCAGGAGCAGGAAAGCGATCAGAATGATCAGATTCTTTCGAGTGAGCATGTCTCCTCCT
>JBHIAO010000290.1:0-7333 GCA_046758565.1 Anaerolineae bacterium | reverse complement strand
GACTAAGCTGGTTCGGTAACTCGATCTGGCCGGTGTCACTCGAAGGGGGCACCGGCTGGCCTATGCAGGGACCGAGTTCTGAAGATGATGCCGATAAACCTCTCTCACGCCCAGACGAGGTCCCAGCGATGGGGTCAGGGGATGTGCGCTCACCCCGATGTGGATGGCCTGGGTCCCTCGCCCCGATTGCTCGATGCAATCTACCGGCTCAAGCGACTGATCGGGCAATACACGATACGATTTGTCAATCTGGCCCTGGTGATTGCGATGCTGGCTCAGTTTGTACCCGGGGGCGTGCTGGCTCAGGAAGACGACACGCGCATTCGCCGGCTCATTGATAACATGAGCGTTGAGGAGCGCGTCGGTCAACTATTCCTGGTCTCTTTCATGGGCGAAGATACGAGCCCTGGTTCAGATATCGCTCAGTTGATACGGGATTTCAAAGTTGGCGGTGTGCTTGTCGATCCTCACAACGGGAACTTCCAGAATGCCCAAGGAGTGCCGGCGCAGGTGGCCAGGTTGACTGCCCAACTCCAGTCGTTTGCCCTCGCCGACCCAGGGTCCGGCATTCCGCTGTTGATTGCAATTGAGGCGGATGGCGATGGTGCCCCCACGACGTTGCTTCGTGAGGGCATGACAGCCGTCCCCAGCCCGCTTGCCCTCGGAGCAACCTGGACTCCAGCCAATGCTCAAGCAGTTGGGCAGATCGTTGGGCAGGAGTTGTCGGCCGTCGGAGTCAATCTGCTGCTTGGGCCACCGCTGGATGCTCTGCTTACCCCCCGTCCAGGTCAACCCGGTGATCTCAAGACACGCTCCTATGGTGGCTCCCCGTACTGGGTGGGCCAAATGGGGCAAGCCTATATCCAGGGTGTTCATGAGGGCAGCGAGGGACGGGTAGCGACCGTGGCCAAACACTTCCCAGGACATGGCAGCAGTGATCGCAGCCCTGACCAGGAAGCTGCCACAGTCGAGAAATCGCTCGAGGAAATGGTCCGCGCCGATCTCGTACCTTTTCTGAAAGTAACGGACGTTTCAATGGAGGAGCAGGCCGACATCACTGATGCGTTGATGACATCACATCTGCGCTATCGGGGCTTTCAAGGTCCTACGCGACCTGGCTCACCCCCGATTAGTTTTGATCCGGGCGGATTGAAAGTGGTCATGGATTTGCCACAACTGGCACCATGGCGGGAGACTGGGCTGTTGGTCAGTGATTCACTGGGTGTACCGGCTGTACGTCGGCACTTTAGCCCGTCACTAGAAAGTTTTCCGCAGAAAGAGATTGCACAGAAGGCGCTGTTGGCCGGCAATGACCTGTTACTCGTATCCAGGTTTGCGTTACAGGATGATGATTGGACGGCCCAGTTCGCCAACATCACATCGGCGATTCGCTTCTTCCGTGAGAAGTATGAGACTGACAACACCTTCCAGGCACGCGTGGACGAAGCGCTGACCCGCATCTTACACTTGAAAATGAAGTTGTACCCCAACTTCAAACTCGCATCGGTCGCCGTCGGCCCAGCCGGTATCGAAGATCTCGTGGCGCAGCCCAAGGCCGAGAGCCAGGTCGCGGCGATTGCGCAGAGCGCCGTAGCCCTTATTGCTCCCGGATTGCAAGAGTTGGCGGATCGCTTGCCAACCGCTCCCCGTTCCGGAGAATCCATCTTGATTTTCACCGACGCGCGTCTCACATCCGACTGCCCCGAGTGTGAACCCTTCCAACTGATTCCTGAGACCGCCATCGAGGATACAATTCTGCGTCTTTATGGGCCCGACGGTACCGATCAGATCGATACCAACGACGTGCACAGTTTCACGTACCAGGACCTGAAGGCCTTCTTGATTCCGCCTGACGAACAAGAAGAGGCGATCAATTTAAAGATCCCGCCTCTGACTGATGATAAACGGAGTCACATCGAAGAGTTACTGAAGGTGGCTACCTGGATCTTGTTCGCCATGCAGGACATTAATCCTGAATCGGCGCCGGAATCCGATGCCCTGCGCATCTTTCTGACAGAGCAGTCCAGCAGTCTTGTGGACAAAAGGGTCATCGTGATGGCGTACGGTGCGCCCTATTACCTGGATGCAACAGAGATCAGCAAGCTCACGGCCTATTACGCGATCTTCAGCAAGATTCCAGCGTCGATTGAGGCATCGGTCCGGGTGCTATTCCAGGAGTTCGCGCCGGCTCGAGCATTGCCGGTGAGTGTCCCTGGTATCACGTATGACTTGAGGACCCAACTACAGCCGGCTGGAGCGCAGGATCTCACCGTTAGTCGAGCAGACAAAGAGGATACAGAGATCCGCGTCGGAGAAGAGTACGTGATCCAGACCTCGATGATTCTGGACAAGAATGGTCATCCGGTGCCAGATGGCGCGAAGGTGACGTTCTGGTTAACCGATCCGACAGATTCGACGTATCTGGAACTCCGGGAGGCGATGACAGTTGATGGAGTGGCCCGAGCATCGCTGCGGGCAGAGCGAGTGGGCACTGTGGAGATTCGTGTGGAGACGGGTGAAGCTGAGACGAGTGAGCCTTTGGCTCTAACCATCAAGGGCGAAGCGGAGCAACCGACGGCCACCGCGGAGCCACCGACCCCGACGGCGACCCTCGAGCCGACAGCGACGCCGGCACCACCCCCAATTCCTGAGCCGGTAGCTACGCCACCACGGGGGACGGCATCGGTGGGGTGGGGCAGCCTGGCATTGTCCATGCTCGGCATGCTCTTCGCCGGCATAGTCGCCATGTCGGTTGACAACAGAGGAGGTCGGGCTCTGCCCCAGAGCTTACGGGTTTTCCTGCTCTGTCTGACAGCCGGCTTTAGCGGGTACGTGATTGTCGGGCTGCAGTGGCTTCAGGTTCAGAAGTTGCCAGGCCTTTCCGATTTCCCGCTGAAATGGCATACGCCACTAGTCAGTACACTATTTGCACTCATTCCATTGGTGTGGGCGGTGTGGGATCGGCGGCACAGGGAGTTGTAGATGGTATTTCAGGGAGACGGTGTTGGGATGGCAGGCGCTACAGATACCAGCGCCGCCGGCCCCGTCGACAGCGACGTTCCGGTTGCGCGCCACGTGATTGCAATCGCGACAAGGAACAGGAGAAGCACGATGGCAAGGAGGATCGCATTCTGACGCAGCGCTTGTAGCCAGGGTGATGGCTCCGGCACGGGCGGCAAATGAAGTGGATTTACGGATGACACACCGGGGAAGAGGGCTCTGCGGTATTCGGTGATGCTGTCCGGCCGCTCCTCCGGGTGCATAGACATGGCGCGAAGAATGGCCGTCTCTGTTCGGGGTGAGAGTTGAGGGTTGATGGATCGTGGCGATGGAAGTGCATCGGGGTTGAGAAACCGATCCTGGGCGGTAGCCGGCGCACGGCCGGTGAGTAGATGGTACAGAGTTGCCCCGAACGCGTAGATGTCCGAACGTGTGTCGGTGTGGTCAATTCCGCCGCCATATTGCTCCAGTGGTGTGTAGGGCAGTGATCCCAGCCCCTGGAGCACAGTGACCGTACGGGGGTCTTCTGGATCAAGTGGCTTGACCAGTCCAAAATCGACCAGCTTGATCCTTCCTTCCGGAGTGAGTTTGATATTGCCCGGTTTCATGTCACGATGAAGGACTGGCGGGTCCTGACTATGGAGGTACTCCAGGGCATCACACAACTGCTGCGCCCACGCCAGAACGCGTTCTTCTTCGAGGAACTTTTTCTGCCGGCGTGTTTCGTCAAGCACCTCTTTGAGGTTGCGGCCAGGGACGAAGTCCATGACCAGGTAGTCAAGACCATCACACGAGAAGTAGTCCGACACTTTCGGAAGATTCGGATGGTCTAGTCGAGCCAGTATACTTGCCTCACGGCGGAACTGCTCTTGAGCTTGGGTGATAGCCTCTTCGGTGGCACCAGGCTGCGGCCGAACTTCTTTGATGGCACACAAGCGTCCTTCCAGGCGAAGGTCTTCAGCCTGGTAAACAGCACCCGCGCCGCCTTGCCCCACCAAGGCGATCACCTCGTAGCGCTCGCGCAGCACGATACCGGGGGGTAGTAGATCGAACAAGAGCGTCACTCCTCCATGGCAGGAACCCTCGTGGGACCTGGTTGGAATATAAGATTAGCTCATTCTGTGAGTTCTGTCAAAGAGAAAGGAGGGACCTTTCAAACATGCAAGAACGCGAGTTGCCCATGATCATTATGCAGGAGGACAGCCAAGTTGGCCAGGAGTGGGTGCTAGAGGGCGAGCTAGTAAGCATCGGGCGCGATGAGGACAACGACGTTGTGCTCCCAGATAGACGCGTCTCGCGGCGGCATGCAGTGATCGAGCGCCAAGGCGATCGATACCATCTCCGAGACTGTGGCAGTAAAAATGGAACGTTTGTCAACGGCACCCTACTTCAAGGGCCGGTGTCTTTGAAGGATGGCGATGAGATTCAAATCGCCATGGGGTTCACGCTGACTTTCGTCGATGCTGGTGCGACGACACCCCTGTTTTTCGAGGGGCACCGTGGTCTGGTTATCAACGATGACAGCCGGCAGGTGTGGATACGTGGTCAAGAACTGGAGCCACCGCTATCTACTCAGCAATATCGGCTGCTTCGCCTGTTGGACGAGAATGTCGGCAAAGTCGTGACACGTGAAGAAATCATTCGCGTCGTGTGGCCGGATGCTGTGGGCGGCGGTGTGTCAGAGCAGGCTATTGACGCACTCGTGCGACGGCTACGTGATCGGCTGGCGGAGGTTGACCCGGATCATCAGTATGTTGTGACGGTACGTGGACATGGCTTCCGCCTTGAGCCTGCGCCTTGATCTATCGATTGCGTTCACACGTTCGAACGCCACACGTTGAGCTAGGTATCAACGTTCAACGTTTCCACGTGCAAGCAGATGCAGTTGACAGTTGGACCCTGGATCCTGTCCAACCAGTATGGATTGTCATGCGTCTGGTTCTCTCCAGGAGCGAAGACTGCATATGAACAGAACACAATCACATACTCTGATAGGCTTGCTGATCTTGATCCTCGTCCTGATGCTGACTGCTACGGTAGCACGAGCAGCGCTAGCTGCGCTCCCGGACCAGACACCCCGAGCCGGCAGCCATCCGGGTGAGCTTGCACCACCGGCCTACGCTGTCGGTCGAATTATCGTCCAGCTCAGGCCTGGATCTCCCTCGGCGTCGGCATCTTCTCTGTTGAGCGCGTACGGTGCGGTACTGCGGGAGCAAGTTGCCGCCGACACTTACACAGTATCCGTCCCACCGGGACAGGAAGAGGAGTTGGCTAGACGACTGCAGGAAGAGCCCTCTATCGCGTCTGCGATGCTTGACCTGAAGCTAGTGATGCCACCTCTGCAGCCACTCCAGGCTGTGGCTGATGAGAGCGGTTCTCCCCGACCCCTCCGCTCCCCTGCTCCCCTGCTCACCCGGGCTCGTTCGTCCATCGACCAGACGTCGCGTGGTGTGATCACCGAGACGCTTCACATGAGCACGGCGCCAGCCGGGCCGCCGCTTCCCGAAAACACATTGCCGACCGAATCCCCTCAGGTATACGCGATCTTCGACTACGAGGGGCTTGGCGAGGAGCCCGTACGCCTTCAAGTCTACGCTCCGGGTGTCGAGACATCGCCGATTGTAGTGTTTGATACCGTTGAAATCCTGAGTGGCTCGGGAACAGCGTCCGTCGTCGTGCCGGCCTGGGAGTACTTCGTAGATACTGGCGCATTTCCTATTGGTCACTATATCACGCTACTGTACGAATCAACTGGAGGGAGTTGGAGAGTCATTGCCCAGAACGCCTGGCACGTAAGTACGCAGCCCAATGACCTGTGGTTCCTGGCAGACCGCTATCAATGGAACCTGCACAACACGGGAAAGTGGGGCACGCGCGATGCCGACATCGATGCTCCGGAAGCGTGGGATGTGACGACGGGGAGTGAAAACGTCACAATTGCGATCATCAGCAGCGGTGTCGTCATGAACCACCCTGATCTCAAGAACAAGATCTGGCTGAACGAGGATGAGATTCCGGGCAATGGTGTCGATGATGACGGCAATGGCTATGTGGATGACGGAAACGGCTACGAGTTCTTTTCTGAGGAAGATAACCCAGACCCGACAGATGACATTGGCTGGGGGACATTTGCAGCCGGCATCGCAGCCGCGGAAACGAACAACGAGATCGGGATGGCCGGCGTCTCCTGGGGCGCGCGCATTATGCCCATTAAGGTGGTACGATTACTCGTGACCTCTAACTCACGCGTGCCCTATGGGTTCGTCTCCGATCTGATCCAGGGACTACACTACGCGGCGGACAATGGTGCGCAGGTCATCTTTGTGGCGCCTGTGGTGTCCTCAGACCAGTTCGAGAAAGTCGAGGCGCTCCGGCAGGCCGTTGAGTACGCGACGCGCAAGGGCTCACTGGTCATTGGCGTGGTTGGAGATCAGGGCCGAGACGATGCGGTGTGGCCGGCTCTGTTCCCTGAGGTTCTCGGCGTTGGCGCAACGGACTACAACGATGAGCTGACGGACTTCTCGAACTTTGGCGAAGCACTCAACGATGGTTTGGTGGCACCAGGCAAGTTAATTCTGAGCACCTGCATGTCCTACCTGCCTGCGTGTGTGAGTACGTATCCACAAGATATTTACGGGCAGACCGCATGGGCAGCCGCGCAAGTGGCCGGCATCGCCTCGCTTGTGTGGTCGGTGAACCCACAGCTTTCCCCCGACGAGGTGCGACAACGTTTACAAGAGACCGCGGATGACCTGGGACCGCCGGGAGCGGATCAGTTGTATGGTCACGGACGCCTCAACGCCGGCCGGGCTGTCCGGTGGACACGCCATCTACTTCATCTGGACATGCCGGAGCTCTACTTCCTCGTTGATGACCTGGACACGCGTGTGTGCCGAATCATCCGAAATTCCACCACCGGCCCCTTCAGTTGGTCGGCGAGCGAGGACACAGACTGGCTTCAGATCAATGGACCGACCGGAACATTCACACCCTCGCATCTGGAGGTCTGCGTCATTTGCTCGGAGCTAGAGGACTACGGCACGTATGAGGCAACACTTACTATCTTGAGCACGCTCGACACTCAGACCGAGCCAGTAAGTATCCCTGTCACCGTGAAATACATTCCCCACAAGTCGCGTATCTTCCTGCCGTTGCCGGCGCGCTAGCCGGCAGATAGACGAACGTGAAACGTGAAACGTGATACGGGATACGGGACCCGTATCCCGTATCCCGTATCACGTTTCACGTTTCACGTTCGTCTATCTGACGGCTAGCGCGCCGGCAACGGCCGGAAGATAGGCGCCTTGGGGGGAATGTATTTCACGGTGACACG
>JBHIAO010000289.1:0-7341 GCA_046758565.1 Anaerolineae bacterium | reverse complement strand
GCCAAAGAGACAGGCGAGTGGGACCGGGCGAAGACGAGGACGGTCATGGAGAACTTCCTGACCGCCCATCCGGGTGAGATCGACCTGGTCTACTGCCACGATGGGAACATGTGCTTTGGGGCGGTCGAAGCGATCAAGGAAGCCGGCCTGATGGACGAGATCAAGGTGGTCGGCATCAACGGCAACCAGGAGGAGTATGACGCCATCAGGAAGGGTGAGTTCTACGGCACCATCCTGAATGATGCCTCCTGCATCGCGGTCAACGACATCCAGCGAGCCAGGGACATCCTTGAGAGTCGTCCGATCTTGCCGGAGTACATCTGTCCCGCTGCGAAGATCACCAAGGAGAACGTGGACGATTACGTCGCTTACTGGTGATCTTCGAACGCTAAACCTGGCGGATGGGAGGGTCTCTGGACCCTCCCATCCCCTGGAACAACGCTGTTACGGGAGGGATGTCTCTATGGATAGTGGACTCCGAGGTAAGACAGCTTTGGTTACCGGTGGCGGTAGCGGGATTGGCCGAGCGATTGCGTTGGCACTAGCCGCAGAGGGTGTTGATGTCGCTATCGCCAGTCGCAACCCTGATCCCAATACCGTGGAGGAGATTGAAGCCTTTGGAGTGCGAGCTCTGCGAGTGGTTGCCGATGTCAGCAATGAATCTCATGTGGTGAACATGATACACCAAAGCATCGCTGCTCTTGGCCACTTAGACATGTACGTCAACAATGCGGCGTGGGCATGGCACCAGCCGATTACACACATTACGACGGAAGCCTGGCTGAACACGATCAATACCAACGTCTCGTCGTGTGTCTGGGCCTGCCGCGAAGTCAGCAAGCACATGATTGAGCGACGCCAGGGGAGCATCTTGATTGTGGGATCGACCGCGCAGTACAGCCGATCCTACGGTGAGGCGTCTTACCATATCAGCAAGACCGGGCTCAAAGTGTTCATGACTGCACTTGCCATTGAAATGGCCCCCTACGGCATCCGGGTCAATCTGCTTGTGCCAGGTCACTTCCCGACCAGACTCACGGCGGACCTGCCCGATGATCGGGCCAGGAAGCTGGTACACCAGATTCCGCTGCGGCGATTCGGCTATCCCGAAGAGTGTGGGCCGGCAGCAGTGCTGCTTCTCTCAGACAAACTAAGTCCATATACCACTGGCGCCGAATTGGCCGTCAGTGGTGGGTTGCACCTCCGTCCCTTGGACCTGTACTCGGATGATGAGATCTTCAAGATGAATGTGGATGATTGAATCCAGGTGCCATCGAACTCAAGAAGGAGTGCAAGATTCGTGACATTATCAAGCAATGATTCCTTCTCAGCAGGAGGCTTATCGTGACGAACGATTACATCGTTGAAATGCGAGGGATATCCAAAAGGTTTGGGAGCGTTCAGGCTCTCAACGATGTAGACCTGGAATTGCGACGAGGGGAAATCCTGGGCCTGGTGGGCGACAACGCGGCCGGGAAGTCAACGCTGATGAAGTGTCTCAGTGGTGCCGTCATCCCTGATGAAGGGGAGATATTCGTTGAGGGACAGAGGGCCATGATCCGTAACCCCGTGGACGCGCGCGCCCGGGGCATTGAGATAATCTATCAGGACCTTGCCTTGTTCAATAACCTGGATGTCGCCGCTAATATCTTCATCGGAAGAGAACAAACAAGGCATCTGGGGGGATCGAGTTTTCTTGGTGAATTGAGTTTTCTTGATAAGAGAAAGATGTCTGACGCGGCTGCAGAGTTGCTTGGCAGACTGAAGATCAACATCGCCTCGCCCAAGTTGCCGGTCGCTGAAATGTCGGGGGGCCAGCGTCAGATGGTGGCTTGTGCCAGGGCCATCGCCTTTCAGTCCAAAATACTGATCATGGACGAACCCACAGCGGCTTTGGGGGTCAAAGAAGCCAACACCTTGCTCAGGCTCATCAAGGAGTTGAAGGACAATCAGGGGCTATCGATCATCCTGATCACCCAGCGGATACCTGACGTGCTGGCTATCGGCGACCGCGTCATGGTCTTAAAGGCAGGAGAAAGACAAGGGATGCTGGAAGTTGACCAATGCACGCTAGATGATGTCGTCGAACTCATCATCAAGGGACGTGCAGGCCGAGAGGAAGACGTGGATTATCTATCATTTGGGTAATGCTCAACTTAATTGAGGATGACCAATTGTGATCATTGAAACTCATTGTAACATGGGATGGAATCATGGATACAGGGCTGGAGGGCAAGACAGCACTCATCACAGGTGGTGCCAGCGGGATCGGCTTCGGGATTGCCAAGGCGCTGGCCGAGGAAGGCGTAAATCTGGCCGTAGCTAGCCGCAATCCGGACCCTACGGCGTTGGATGCACTGCGAGCAAACGCAGTTGAGGTGGTGGCCATCCCAACCGATGTAAGCCAGGAAGACCAAGTCAACAGTATGGTCCGGTCAGCGATCGATCACTTTGGACATCTCGACATGTATATCAACAACGCCGCCTGGACCTGGCACGAGTCCATTACTCGGTTCACCACAGAATCCTTTATGAAGACGATCAACACCAACCTTGCGGCAGGTCTTTGGGCTTGTCGCGAGGTTTCCCGCCACATGATCGAAAGAAGGCAAGGAAGCGTTCTCATCGTCGGCTCAACCGCCACGTTCACCCCGTTGTATCAGGAGAGTTCCTACCGCATATCTAAAACCGGCCTCAAGGTCTTTGCTGAAGTATTGGCACTCGAACTTGCACCTTATGGTATTCGGGTCAATACACTTATCCCAGGGTACTTTCCTACACGACTCGCTGCAGGCATCACGGACGAGGCGCAAGAGATTCTGGTCAGCCAGATTCCCTTGAGGCGGCCCGGCAAGATTGAGGAAGTTGGAGCACAGGCTGTTGTCCTTCTTTCGGACAAACTCAGCGGCTACACGACGGGTGCTTTCATCGTCATTGATGGCGGTCTTCAGCTTCGTCCCTTGCCGTATTATGCCGATGACGAACTCTTAGCGCTGAATGCCCCCGGACAGGAGTCAAACGTGGGTCACATCAAATCGTAGGAGGTCTGTGGAATTGGTCATTGATGCTCATGCCCACATTATGAGCGAGGTAAAGGGCCGAACTGGCGCAGGTGCGACCCGCTCCCTGGCCTATGGCAAGGTGCAATGGGGGGACGACCACGTAGTCCGGCTCTTGCCGCCAGTGGGCCTTAACACATCTTTTCCGCCCGAAGTGTTGTTGGAGAACATGGACTGGGCCGGCGTGGACAAGGCCATTCTCCTGCAAGGTCCGTTTTACGGTGAGGTGAACGAATACGTTTGGCGGGCAGTCAAGCAATGGCCTGATCGCTTTATTGGGGCAGGTTACGTCGATCCCCGTTCGCACGACGCATCAGAGACATTCCGTCGAGTCACTGATGAATTCGGATTTCGGATCATCAAGTTTGAGCTGAGTGAGACGGCCGGGTTGACCGGTTTGTATTCCGACTTGCGGATCGACGAGGAGCCGATGGCATGGGTGTGGGAAGAGGCCGAACGCAGGGGCATGGTGGTGACCCTGGATCTGGGGGCGGTCGGGAGCAAGTCGTATCAGACCCATGCAGTGAGGAACATCCTCGATCGTCACCCCAAGTTAAAGATCGTTATCGCACATCTGGCTCAACCACCCATCAACAAGGGGCATGATGAGCAACTCGATCGGCTATGGCAAGATCAGGTACTACTGGCTCGCAATCCCAATGTGTGGTTCGATCTCTCGGCTTTACCGGCCTACTCAAGTGCCGAGGACTATCCTTATCCGACCGCACGCCAGTACATCCGCCGGGCGGTGGAGATGGTCGGAGCCGAGAGAATCATGTGGGGAACGGATGTACCAGGATTGCTCATCTATGCGACCTACCCACAGTTGCTCGACCTCGTTGCTCGATACTGCGACTTCCTCTCGCACAGCGATCTTGCGAGAATTCTGGGGGGCAACGCTTGGCAGATATATGGTCGTGGTTCAACTTAATACTGATAAGGATAGCTGTGCTCTTACAGAACTTTGCTATGAAGCATGGGTGGACTCCATTCTGATTTCTGGACACTTTCGACCCAAAACCCCGGCAAACCAGCGAAAAAGTGTCCAGAAATCAAAACCCCGATTTTGCCCTTCTGGAGCCCACTTTGAAAATCTCTGTTTCAGGTCTTTATTTCCAAGGAATGTCCCATGTGGCATGCCAATGTCTCTGCTGCCAATTCGGGTCCTCCTGCAGCGCACGATAACGGCTGCGCACCAGGTCGGCCAAGCGCTCATTTGCCCTGATGCCGCATACACGATACACAGTCTTGTCCAGTCCTGCTTGTACTAGCGCCGCTTCCAATTCCGCCGCATAGGGATCGTCTCTGTTGTCGTAGGCGAGAGCTGCCGCGATGCCCCAGGCCAGCCCTTCCGGCAAGATACCATGCTTCTCCGCCAGGCGGGCTGCGCCCACTAGCCGATCGTCTGGAGCGAGTTTGCGCAACGGGTCCCGGGCCAGCCGGCTGATGGGATCGGCCAAGGCGCGGTTGGCGAAGCGAGCCAGCAGGTCCTGCACGTGCTCCGCCAGTGCGCCGGCATCGAAGTCATGTTCTGCGATGAGCGCACGCCGCGCCTCGTGGAGAGCCTGGTCGAGCAGGGGACGCACCAAGGGGTCGGTCAACGCTTCATAGCCATAAACGTAACCACGGCGGTAGCCCAGGTAGCCCAGCACGGCGTGGCCGGCGTTGTGGATATATAGCTTCCGCTCCACGTAGGCGATGAAGGGGCTCACCGGCTCCATTCCGACGACGTTTGGGATCGAGCCGGCGAACGCCTCGTGGTCCACCGGCAGCACTTTGTATGGTTCAGCGACGATCAACGTCGGGTCTGCCGCCCGTTGCTCCGGTGTCGGCACCGGGGACATGCGGGCGATAACGGCCGGCACAAACCCGACACGCTGCCGCACGTACGGCTTTAGTGCATCGGGGAGCGCATCTTCTACGTAGCCACGGAGCCTGTCGGGGGCATCGCGCAGATTCTCGCAAACGATGATGTTCGATGGCGCAGTCTGGCCAGCCTCCCACCGGCGGGCAAGGCCAGAGGCAACGGACTTGGCGATGGCGGGTAGCGCCCGGGCGCCGGCCGCCGTCGCCATGAGGCCAGCTCGTGCCACCTCATCGGCAACCTGTCCCGTGTGCAAAGAGTTGACGGCACGTACTGGACCGATGGTCAGGTCTGCCGTCTTGTCGACGCCGGCCAGACGCAGCGTGTAACTCCCTCGGCGAGCCAACCCCTCAACCAGCGGCGCGTCAATGTCTACAAAGACGACATCATAACCCGATTCACTGAAGAGCTGACCCAGGAACCCGCGCCCCACGCTACCTGCACCAAAAATGACTGCTGACGGACGCTCTCGCATCGGTATCCTCTGTGTCCAATGGGACCCAAATCTTGCTCACTATAGCCCGGCGTGCCACGTAAAACGTGATGCGCCCTCTTCACGTTTCACGCATCACGTTTCACGCATCACGTTTCAGCGCATCTCCTGGCCGCCGGTTACGTTGATGGCCTGCCCCGTCATGTAGCCGGCCTGGTCTGAGGCCAGGAAGACGACGACGTTGCATACATCGTCGTAGGTACAACCGCGTTTCATCGGAACCTGATCGATGTATTTCTGACGCACCTCCTCTTCAGTGATGCCCCACCTTTCGGCATATTGCTTGTAGAGCGAGTTGACCCACAGCGGTGAGTCGAGCAGGTTGCCTGGACAGACGGCGTTGACGCGCACGCCGTACTCGGCCAGGTCGAGGGCGATGCTCTGGGTCAGTCCGATACCGCCGAACTTGGATGCAGCGTACGCCGAGTTCCTGTAGCTCCCCTTTTTGCCCGATTTGGAGTTGATCTGGATGATGACACCACCGCGCTGGGCCTTCATCACGCGGGCAGCATGCTTGGCGCATAGGAAGTAGCCAACCAGATTGACATCGATGACGGCCCGCCACTGATCAGCCGGGAATTCGCTGATTTCGCCGGCGATCACGATGCCGGCGTTTGCAACGAGAATGTCAAGTCGTCCGAGCTCCTGGAGGACACGGTCAACCATCGCCGCCACCTGGGCCTCGTCCGTCACATCCACCCCGACGGCGATGGTGCGCCGGCCAGCCTCGCCATCACTCTGCAGGTAGTCTGCGATAGCGGCCGCCGTCTCGGTGGCGGTCTCTTCGTTCAAGTCGGCCACCACCACGTGGCAACCCTCGCGTGCCAGTCGCCAGCAAATGGCCTGCCCCAGCCCCTGTCCGCCGCCGGTGACAATGGCAATTCTGTCTTGCAAAGTCTTGTCCATATCTGCCACATCCCACATCAGTTATCAGTGATCACTGTTTACTGATCACTGATCACTGATTACTGATCACTGATAACTGGTCACCACCGGTCACCTGTTGAGCCAGGGCGATGGCGCCCAGCACTCCGGCCCGACCGCCCAGACCCGGTGGTACGATGTACTTGTCGATGCGTGCCAGAATCTCCGGCGCCTGCACGTAATCGTTGAGCAGCTCTTGCGCCTTCTGCCTGACCAACGGGAAGAGGTGAGGTTGCTTCATCACACCACCGCCCATCACGATGCGTTGAGGAGAGATAGTGCAGATGAAGTTATTCAAGGCCAGGCCCAGGTAGTGAGCCTCCAGCGCCCAGGCCGGGTGGTCGGCCGGCAGCGTCTCCGGCGGCTGGCCCCAGCGCTGCTCCAGTGCCGGCCCGGCCGCCAGCCCCTCCAGGCAATCACCATGATAAGGACAAGAACCGCCGAAGGGATCAGCCTCCCGGTCGTGCGGGATGCGAATGTGGCCCATCTCCGGGTGAATCAGGCCGTGCATAAGCTCGCCGTTCATCATCCCACCACCACCAATCCCCGTGCCAATGGTCAGGTAAATGAAAGTATCCAGACCCTGAGCAGCCCCCCAGCGATGTTCGCCCAGGGCAGCTACGTTCACGTCGGTGTCGAACCCCACCGGGACAGCCAGAGCCCGTCGGATCGTTCCGGCAAAGTCGATTAGGGACCAACCTGGTTTTGGCGTAGAGGTGATGTGGCCAAAGGTGGACGATCTCGGGTCTGGGTCTAGCGGTCCAAACGAGCCAATGCCAATGGACGCCAGGAACCCATACCATTGCTCATCCTGGAAGAATTCTACAGCCCGGGCGATGGTCTCGGCCGGCGTCGTGGTGGGAAAGCGCGCTTCCGCCCGCAGATCGTCTGGGCCGGTCCCCACCGCACATACAAACTTGGTCCCGCCGGCTTCAATGCCTCCATATAAGACGCTCATTGCAATCCTCGTTTCCTGATCCGTAGCCTGCTCTGCAACATTT
>JBHIAO010000288.1:0-7347 GCA_046758565.1 Anaerolineae bacterium | reverse complement strand
CAACACACAACTCAGCCGCTCCGCCCCGGAATTGTGCGGTTTGATCAGCTCGAAGATGGCCCCGCAATAGCCATCTCTCGGCTCAACCTCGTCAAGTCTAATGATCGTACTCTCTGCCACGATTGTTGCCTCCTTGCCTGATTCGCTCGCTCCGAGGGGACGACAGTCCCCGCAAGGTGGCGGAGTGTCCTCCGCCACGAGCGAAGATTCTGTCTAGCGCCGGCTGTGCTGCAGGTACAACAGCGCCACCCGCTCTGCTGCCCGGGGGTCTGGGGCGCAGAGCCCCATTTGCCGGTTGGCACCGCCGGCGATCCGGGCCAGTTCGTGCAGCATCAGCGCCCACACAAACTCGATGTGCTCGGTGGGGATGCTTTCCGCATCGTCGCCCCAGAAGTTGACGGGAAACCCATCGGCGAGAAGCGTGATGACCCGTTTCTGGCCGCCGGCAGAGGGCAGCGCGTACCGCGTGCCCACGCCGGCCACCCGCTCAACCGCGACAGCCTGAGCCTCCAGGACTTCGACGTCGATCTCCAGGCGCTTGGATGAGCAACTCGCCAGGTAGGTGCCGTGCTCGAGCGCGGCGATCAGCTCTGCCCCGACAGAGCAATGCCCCGAGGTACCCAGGATCACCGAATGCCGGCCAACGAAGCTCGACAAATCAGGCTCCAGCCTGGGCCAGATGCGGCGACCCTGCCGCGACGCCGGCCCACCCGACTCCAGCCTGGCCCTGATCTCCGGTGGCAGCGCATCAAGCCGGCATGCCACCGGACGCCCGTGATCGTCTGTGACATCTACCAGGCGCAGGCTGGGGACCTCAAATCCCTGATTGCGAGCTGCCACCAGCTTCTGATGATCCCGATCAAAGACGCCCACCGACGTGCCTCGAACCCGGACAGCTTCCGCCACCCGGCTGCCCACAGCACCGTAGCCCATGACGGCCACCCGCTTGCCGCGCAGACCCTTGTGGTCTCGCATCAGCAAACGCTCGACGCTCTGGAGAACGGCATCGGCCACTGCGGGCGCCTCCACGACTTTCTTGAGCGCGCATTCCCCCACGGTGACGATAGGGAACGGAACCGGCCGCTGATGCGTGGCCTCGAATTCGGCCACCGCCTCTCCGTCGCGCCAGCAGCCGTTGGAGGTCTGCTCGACCGCCCCGGCCGCGAGGTGGAGACGATCGGCGAACTCCCGCAGGAGCATGGGCGCGGCGTAGCCGCCGTCTTCAAGGATCAGCAGCCGGCGACGGGTGCTCTCGGCCCGGTTCAGCACCTCGGCCAACGCCGAACGGACTGTCTGGTAGAAAGCCGGCCCGAAAGCAGGTGCGGCGGACACCCACCAACCCTCTTGCTCAAGAGCGTGCTGAACGTACTCACGACGAGAGTAGTATACCGGCACGAAGAAGGCGTTCCCTCGCGTCATCCCCAGAGCTTCGAGCTGGTCCACGAAAGGCGGCAGGTCCTTCAGGAAATGCGGGATGACCAGCAGCACGTAGTCAGCGAAGGCGTTGGGGGGCATGTGGCTTGCCATCGCCTCCAGAACCGGTGCCCGCGGCGCGATGCGCGGATCCCGCCGGCGCTCCTGAATACCACGCCACCCAGTCCTGCCCTGAGCCGCGCCCAGGGGCCCGACCCTCAATGAAGTCCGGGCGGATGCCACCTCGTGGTCCGTTCGCGTTGTGATCATCTCTCACTCCTCCCCAGGTGAGTTCAGGTGACCAGCACCTGGTGGTGCCGGTCACCTCCAGCTACCTGCCGGCGGTGATCAACATGTAGATGACCCCCAGCAGCAGAGCCATGGCAACCAGCAGGCCACCGCAACCGCGCTCCGATTCATCACGCGGTGGGCGAGTCACATACTCAATCACGCGGTCGCGCCACCAGATCTGGATCTGCAAGTAGAGAATGTACAGAACAGTGATGATCCCGATTGGGACCCAAACGATTGCTGTGTCCACAATCCACCTCCTCCGATTACTCTTTTCGAAACAGAGATCAAGGTGTCCTTCTATCACCTTACAGGACTTATGTGGTGAAGGTGACCGGCACCTCTCTGCTCCCTGATGGAACCGTCAACCGAGCGTTCTCAATCTGAATCAGCGCTGTCAAGCCACATTGTCAGGTGCCGGTCACCTCACACAAGTTCCAGGCCGCGCCGGGTCTCGATTGCCACAGCTTTCTGCCGCGCGCGGTCCTTCAAAACGCGGGCCAGGGCACGCAGTCGATCGTCGGCGGAGCCGGCGGAGCCAAAGTAGCTCTTGACGATGGTGATAGGCTCGACGACCACGATCCCCGCCGGCGTGCTCCAGGCCCCTCGGCCCTCCACGGTCTCCGTGGCGGTGGCGCCACCGAACTCGCGGGCCATCTCCATCAGGACCCACTCAAGCAAGTCATCCCGGTCCGGCAGGGGCCGGCCACTGGCGTCGTTAGTAGCAAGGTAGATGGCGGCATATTCGCTCATTCGCACGAGTCACAACCTCCTTTTCGGTTTCGCCACTCGATGAGTGACTGTCGGGCTCACTCATCTGTAGGCCCCCTGCGCCGGCCGGGTTACAGTCCGCAGCTGGATGGCACGATTACTGCGTCCAACCCAGCCCCTCATCACCCAACCCCGCCTTGGCACACAGAGCGCAATCGTCTGCGCCGGCCGGCTGCTGCATCGGAGGGTACTCGACCGCTAACCGTCCGACCTCGTCGAACTCGACGTGCGTCCAGGTCGATGTCCGGAGCCGCTCGGCGACGAGGTCCTGAAGCATCTGAACGCCCAGTGCGGCTGCCAGTTGATTTAAGGTGCGTAGGGAGCCAGCCCGCTGCCGGCGCCAGTTCCTCTGTCCTACCTGTAGGCCCGCCGGCGGGCGATGGTTACACAGATCATCCACCGCCTGGGCATAGTCGGTGAGGTTCCCCTGACACAGCAGACAGCCATCGCCGGGCAGGATGAGCCGTACGTCGGCGCCCATTATGCGATTTCGGATTTCGAATTGCGGATTTCGGATTGGGTCATCGGGCACTGTGAAGTGGACCCCGGTGCCGATGTCTACCAGGACTTTGTGGTACAGTGTGGAGAGGATTGCCGTGGCCAGGCGGGCGGCGTCGTTGTCGGCGCAGCAGAACAGCACGTCGCACCCTTTCGTCGCGGCCAGGGCAGCCGGTTGAGCAATAGGAGCGACAATGGGAAACAAGGATGCTGAGGCATGGGGCAACAGTGATCGCAGGTGGCCGACAATCGCTTCGGCCTTGGGGCGTC
The DNA here is from genome assembly GCA_046758565.1 of Anaerolineae bacterium. Classification (GTDB taxonomy): domain Bacteria; phylum Chloroflexota; class Anaerolineae; order Epilineales; family JAANWY01; genus JBHIAO01. The sequence goes on along the minus strand of JBHIAO010000288.1, from coordinate 4,104 downwards.
CCAGGTCGTCGTCGGTCACCGCATCCATCTCGCCGAGGTTGTGGACTTCGACGATGTCCGGGTCTATCAGCGTGAGCCGGCGGATGCCCAACCGCGCCAGCGTGACCGCAACCAAAGAGCCGGTGCGCCCGCAGCCAACCACAGCGACGCGCAACCCAACCAGCCTCTGCCAGACGGCCTCCCCACCCAAGGCACCCATCGTGCGGCTCCAGCGTTCCCGATCCCGATTCGAATTTCGGATTTCGAATTTCGGATTTCGAATTTGGTGCATACCGGTGCCGACAAGGCAGAGACGGTGGAGGGGTTCGATGGCGCCATCGGTGCGGACGACGCCCCATAAGTATCCGTGCCACTGACCGTGGCCGAGGTAGAGATGGCCGACCACTCCAGGGAGCGATGGATCAGAGGGCAAGTGCGTCAAGGGCATGGCCGGCGGGTTCGCCGTGAGGGCAACGCGAAAGACGGGCCCCTGATGAGGAGCCGGCGTGTCGGGCGGAGACGAGATGAGATCACGCACCAACCACTCGTGGTCGGGTGGTGCATGGCGAATGCCTACACGGATAAAGACGGTCCGCCCCCGGTCTTCAGCCAGCGCCTGCAGGAGGCGTCGGAAAGTGGGCAACGGACAGGTGAGTGTGTTCATCATCACATCCATCCACGGTGAATGGCAGGGAGGCGGCAAGGCCGTTGTGCTCCTCGCAGCCTCCCCGTGCCGGGCTAATCGTATGCGTAGCGCACGCGAGCCGGCGCTGCCTGGGTCATCTGGCGCGGGGCCGGCCTGGGCCGGCGCCTGGCCACGACCGCCTGCTCCGCCTCGTCCCACAACTGCACCAGCACGTTGGCCGGCTTCCCGTTGGGTGGCGCATCGGCCACGCGTGGGACGGGCGCTTCCAGGACCTGCTGCTTCATGTGGGTGAACCTCCTTTCGCATGACATGAAATGCACTTGCTGTGCGATGGACTATAGGTGCAATGCCCGGGGACGGTTACAGTGGGGGCATGGCGGAGCAAGCTCCGCGCCGCAGACCGCGGAGTCCCGAGCTTGCTGGGGGGACGTTGCTCAACAGGCTACTTCCCCTCCTGTTGAGACCATAGGCTCACTCCGTGGGACAGGTTACGGGACGCTGTCGGTTGGCGAGGGTGGGATGGGCATGGTTGTAGCGGGCTGGGTGATTGCCGGCTGGGTGGAACGGTGATATACTTGGAACCTGTGGAGGAGCTTGACAACGAATTGGAGGATCAAACGAAGCTTGGCTGTAGTCTAAGGGGGCTGAGCACTTCGGTGGATCCTCAAACTTGTCCTGAGCCCCATCGAAGGGTTCGCTGTAAAGAACGTGTACTCGGCCTGATGTGGGGGCCGAGGCATCGGGCGGTACCGATGTCACATGGCCGGCCCCCGACCAGGGAAGGATAGATTGCGACACAAGCAAGAAATACTCGTAAGCCTGCATGTAACCGGTGCAGCCTGTGTGCTTATAGTCTATATATAGTAGGACCGAGCACGAACAGCGTGTCACCGAAGACATGTCAGTTGCTCACGGGAGGCAAGCCAAATGACGGAAGATGAGCTCAGACTGTGGATACTGTGGGAACGCTGTCGCCGAGGCGATGGGGAGGTGCGCGAGGAGGTATGCAAGAACACACGCGAGAAGTTGGCCGTGTGGCATCTCCCTTTGGTGGACTTCTGGGTTCGCAAAATGTCATCGGAGATGCCTTGGGCCTCACGGGAAGACCTGAAGCAGGCCGGCGCCATCGGACTCCTGGAGGCCATTGATCGTTTCGATTTCAAGCGCGGATACAAGTTCAGTACCTATGCGCGCTACTGGATCCGCGCTAAGATCTGGGACAGTCCAGAAGTCACGCGTGGCATACCGCGCCGCCAAGGACAGAATTTGCGCAAAGTGCGCCGCGCTCACGATGAACTGATACAGGAGTTGGGGCGCAAGCCTGTTCCGGAGGAGATCGCCCAGAAGGCTGAACTGACGCTCGAACAGGTAGAAGCCGCGCTCAATGCAATGGCTGTCGGTTTTCCCGAGTTACACGAAGACCCGGAGGTCAGGTACGACTCTGCTGATGACTGGGACACAGTTCTCAGTGTTGAGGCGGCCCTGCAGTCGTTGTCAGAGCGGGAGCGGGAGGTCCTGATCCGCACTTACTGGGAAGGATTGTCAGGCAGCGAAATTGGGCAGATCCTGGGACTTACGCCAAACAACGTCAAACAGATTCGCCATCGCGCCATGAAGAAACTCCGTGAATGGTTCGAGGTGCAAAAAGGGGGCAAAGATCATGAAGCCTGAAGACATCGAACGCATGTTGAGGGGAGCACAGTTCGTTCACCTGAAAGAAGAGGAGCTTGATGCCTACCGCGATGGCGGCCTTGACGACATCACCCTCGCCCGCGCCAACGCACATCTGAAGCTATGCCTGATCTGTGAGCAGCGTCTGGCGGTTCTGCAAGAGGAGAAGACGGCATTGGAGCACGGAAAAGCTACGACCGAGGACATTGCCCTCGTCCGTCGGTTACTTCAACCGCTGCGCGAGCGCCTCGATCAGGCTATGCAGGAGGCAATGAAGAACTGGCGAGATAGGTTCTCGAGGCGGGAACTGGCATGGGCCGCCGCGACGGATGACGAAGATGAACGCGAAATCTGGAACTGGCAGAGCGACGACGGCCTCCTGCAAGGGTATGCCGTTCTGGACAGAAACGGAGACCTGACGTTTTGGTTCGTTTCCAAGGAGTTGGGGCTTGAGGGCGAGCGCTTTTATCTCTGCCTTGGTGATCTACGGCGCGAGGTGGTGTTGTGGCGCGTATCAGAGACGGAAGTCGGTGCAGAGGTTGTTATTCCCGCCTACGAGCGACCAGCCGATCCATCTGACATCTCGCTGGAGATGGAGTGAAGAAGGGGGGAGGGGGCCTATGAATCTCAAGATGCCTGACGGCGGTTGGTATCCACAGGCTAGGCGCTGGAAATCTTTGACTGCCCGCCTCTTTTCATCTCTGCAAGACGCCCTTGCCAGGGGAGTAGCCTTAGACTTCGACGGGTTGCACAGTGACCTCGAAACGTGGGAGCCTTTCATATTCAACAACTACAAGAAGGTTGGGCGGGACAAAAGACTTCATCAGTGGCAGGCGGTGCATAGCCTGCTCTGGGGTGCCGAGCGGGCTGCCAGTATCTCAAGTCCCAACTGGGATAAGATGGACCGTATCTTCAAGGCACTGGCGGGCACTCCGGACTTGATCAAGGGACAAGAGGGATGGGCACTGGACTGTATCCGCGTCCTGCGAAATGTGCACGCTCCAGTGCGCTCGCTGCGTATGCCCATTGCCTTGAGTGATGAGCTGCTGCAAAGCAAAGGGTCCCTCGCCACGCTTATCGTGGAAACGCTGCAGCCAGGTGGAGGGCAGGTATTTCATCATCCTGCAGACGCGCTTACGACCTACCTGCGAGACGACTTTATTGACTCGATGCAGGATGCGTGGGAAGCGGCGAAAGCGTTGGCTGGGAAGGAGGACGATGCCTTCGATGGACGCTGGCGGCTGTTGCTGAAGGATCAACCCATTGAGGAGATCCGCGGCCGTTCCGCCGGCGGTGCGGCCGCCCTCGGATGGTATCACGCACTGCGGGGCACTGTCCCTGACGAGCGTGTTATCGTGCTGGCAGAGGTGAATCGGAACGGAGAGCTCACAGGGGTAGAAGGTGTGCCGGCGAAGGTGAGAGCCATCGCCGCCGACGGACGCTTCGACAAGATTGCTGTCGCCAGCGACGAGAACCGGCGCGAAGCCGAGGACACATTGGGTAGGGAAGGCAAGGAGAGTCTCATCAGGGTGAAGAACCTGCATGACCGCAACGCCTGAACGACTCAGAACCGCGGATGCACAGAAAGCCGCGGATTAACTCGCAGCCAATCCGTGTATTTCCGCTGATCCGTGGCTATCATCCTTCCGAGGTGAAGAACCGCCATGACCGCAACCCTTGAACAACTGGTCAACGTTCGCTCGCAGTTGGTGGTGGACGAGGTGCTGCCCTACCTGGACACCCTGGCCGAGCGCATGGCCGAACTGCCGGCCTACTACCCCGCCCACCTGCGCACCGACGAGACGGGG
>JBHIAO010000287.1:0-7396 GCA_046758565.1 Anaerolineae bacterium | reverse complement strand
CGGTGAATCTGATCAAGAAGCGGGACGCTGGGCTGAAGCTCTCTGAGGTGATGAGGAAGTCAGTAGTCAGATATCAGTAGTCAGTAGCCAGACGTCTGACTACTGATTACTGATTACTGAACAATGGTGCCTGACGTGAGAGTGGAAAACTTCGGCTGGTTGATCGAGGGGCAACTGGCGGGCAGCGGGCGTCCCATCCATCACGAGGAGTTGATCTGGCTGCGGGAACTGGGTATCGGGGCCATCGTGTCGTTGACAGAGCGTTCGCTGCGACGGGAAAAGCTGCTGCTGCATCGGCTTGACCCATTGGGTTTCACCTACCGCCACATTCCGGTCGTGGACGAAACCGCGCCGAGCCAGGCGCAGATAGATGAATTCGTTGCACTCGTGGACGAGATGCTGGGCCAGGACGGGCCTTGTCGTGAGCCTGGTCGAACGGCTGTGCTGGTGCATTGCCAGGGCGGCTACGGCCGGACAGGGACGATGCTGGCTTGTTACCTGGTGAGCCGGGGGTGGGGAGCGGAGGAGGCAATAGCCGAGGTGCGCGCCCGCCGTCCCGGCTCCATCGTGCCCCAGATACAGCAGGCGTGCGTCGTCGAGTACGCCCGGCGGCTGCGGCGTGAGTCAGCCGAGCGGTGATGACGACCGACGCCAATCACTGCCCCTACCTGGCGGATCGGGAAACTGATTACTGACTACTGTGAGCGAGGTGAAACAATTGTCCAAAATCGTAAAGAAACCATTCGTCGCCCTGCGTCCTGTGCCGGTCGTGTTGGTGAGTTGCGGCCACGGCGAGCAAGCCAACATCATCACCATCGCCTGGACGGGGATCCTGTGCTCCAATCCGCCCCAAGTGGGGATCGGCGTGCGACCAAGTCGCCACTCGCACGGGCTGATTCAGGAGACGGGCGAGTTCGTGGTCAACGTCCCCAGCGAGGAGCTGCTCGACGAGGTGGAGTACTGCGGCTTCACCTCCGGCCGGGAGGTGGACAAGTTCGCAGCCCGGGGACTGACTCCAGCTCCCGGCTCAGCGATCCAGACGCCCATCATCGCCGAGTGCCCCATCAACATCGAGTGCCGGCTGGCCCACACGCTCCCCCTGGGCAGCCACGACCTGTTCGTCGGCGAGGTGGTGGCGGTGCAGCTCAGCCAGGAGGTGCTGGACGAGCGGGGGCGGGTGGATAACGGCAAGTTGAGGCCCATCCTCTTCACCAGCGACGAGTATTGGGGGCTGGGCAGTTTTCTGGGGCGCTACGGCTCAAGGCGAGAGTGAAGCGTGGAAAGAGGAATGCCTCGACTGCCGGTGTGGTTTTTGATGCCCGATCCGCAGCCCAAGCGCGCGCGGCTGGCCGAACAACTGACGAGCCCGCATCGGGTGGCTCCGCCTCTGGACGAGGAGGCTTTACGCGACCGCTTGCGTGCCATCCGCGACGACACGGCCGAACACCTGGACGACTTACTGGGGCAACTGGCGAGCACGTTACGAGAGCAGTACGGCATAACGCCGCTGGAGGCGACGACGGCTCAGGAGGCGGCTGACGAGATCGCGCGGCTGGCCGGCCCATCACGCCGGGTGCTGGTTAACCGTTCGGCAACTGTGGCCGAGCTGCTCCCCCATCTGGAGGCGCACGGCCTGGAGGTGGTGGAGACTTATGACGGGCAGTTCAGCCACCCAGACCAGGGTGTGGAGCGGTACTGGCAGCTCGAACTTCCCTCGGCCGAGGCTGCCTGGGAGGCTTTCCATCCTCAATCTATCCATATATCGCCCAAGCAATCTACCGACATCGGTGTCCTGGGCGTCAACGTGATCGCCGCCGAAGACGGGACGGTCTATTTCGTACAGCACCTTTTCAACATATCCGAGATACTGGAGCAGGCGAGCCAGGTGGTGCTGGTGATCGGTGTGGAGCGCGTAGTGCGAGACCGGGACGCAGCGATGTTTGTGGCCAGGGCTCAGGCCCGCTATGGCGTACTCAGCATCGCATTGGGCGTTCCCCGCCGGGGCGGCGACAGCAAGGGTGAGCTCCCTGCGGGACGGGGCCTTATCCCCTCACCTCCTGCCCGTGATGTGCAACACGCACCCATGCATGTCATCCTGCTCGACAATGGCCGGCGCGCCTGGCTGAGCGATCCCCGCTACCGGGATCTATTCCTGTGTATCGGCTGCCGGAGTTGCCTGCTCGAGTGCCCGGCCCAGCCTTACTTTGGGAGGGAGACAGGTTGGACGCCGCGCGACTATCTGACGGCCTTCCTGCGGGGTGACAACCCTTCGCTACGGGAATGCATCACCTGCGGGCGCTGCCGGGCGCGTTGCCCACTCGACATTGACCTGCCCGCTATGATTTCTGAAGCCAAGGCGGAGGCGGGTGCGACCAGGTGGCAGGATCAGTTCTACTGCAACCTTGGCCTGCTGTTTCAGGGTTCCAGCCTGATCGCGCCGCTGAGCAACTGGCTGTTCAACTGGCCATTGGCCCGCCTGCCAATGGAGTGGGTGGCCGGGATGGACCGGGAGCGCAAGCTGCCCCGTTTCCACCGTGACACCTTCTTGAACCAATACCATCGCCGTTCGTCCAGCCCCACTTCGGACCGCATGGTGCTTTACTACCCCGGCTGCTACGTCAACTTTACCGACCCAGAGCTGGGCTGGGCGGTGGTAGGCATTCTGGAGCGCAACGGTTTCCGGGTATTGGTGCCGAAACACCTGTGCTGTGGTGTGGCCTGCTTTCCCTACGGGGCCAAGGAACTGGGCCGGCGGTACGCCCGCCAGGCTCTGAAAGTCTTTGGGCCGCTGGCCCGGGAGGGGTACACGATCCTGGTAAGTTGCCCCAGTTGCGGTACGGCGCTGGAGCGCGACTTTCCCTATCTGTTGCCAGAGAGTGACGATGCGCGGCTGGTTGCAGAACAGACCCAGGATGTCAGTGACTTCCTGTGGGCGTTGCATCAGCAGGGCGAATTGGACACCGACTTTGACCCGCTGGAGATGCGGGTGGGTTATCACACGCCCTGTCACTTACGGGTGCGCAGTCTGGGTCCGGAAAACTTGCGACTGCTGAGCCTCGTCCCAGGGATAGAGCCGGTTGATATCGACCGGGGATGCTGCGGCCTAGCCGGTTCCTTCGGGATGCGCCGTGCGCACCGTGAGGAGTCGCGCGAGATGGGGCGCTATCTGTTTCAGGAGCTGCAGTCGCCCGATTATGACCTGGGCGTCACCAATTGCGCCGGGTGTGAGATGCAAATGCGGGCCGGGTCGGGCCGGGAAGTGGTCCACCCGCTCAAGCTATTGTGGCGAGCCTATTCCAAAAGATCGAAATGATGAACAGGATGCTCGTCGTAGACTATGAAAAGTGCACCGGCTGTCGGAACTGTGAAATGGCTTGCTCAGTGTTTCACGTGCGGGCGTGCAACCCCACCAAGTCGGCAGTGCGGATTGTCAAGTGGGAGAGGGAAGGGTTGGATGTGCCGGTCGTCTGCCAGCAGTGCGAAGAACCGGCGTGCGCCAACATTTGCCCTGTGCAGGCCATCTCACGCGACGTAGATACAGGCGCGATGATCGTGGATTATGACCTCTGCGTGGGATGCCGGATGTGTATAGTCGCCTGCCCCTTCGGTGCGGTCACCTTCGATAGGGACCGGCGACAGGTCGTCAAGTGCGATCTGTGCGGTGGAGTTGAGCCCTGGTGTGTTCGCTTCTGCGAGCCTGGGGCGCTCACCTACAAACTGCCTTCGGCGGTCAGTATGGAAAAAAAGCGCGTAGCGGGCCGCCGCCTGTTGGAGGGGATGGGCGCTCGACCGGCGGTGGCACGAGTTTGTGGGTAAGGACAAGACCCTGACCTCAGCAAGTCGGTGGGTCCGCGTCCAGGAGAGAAGAGCGCGTATGAGGGTCCATCTAAAAATCTTCCTGCCGGTGTTGCCCGAGGCCATAGGTCGCAAGGAGCTAGAGATGGAGTTCGCCGGCGAAACGATCAACGATCTGATCGAACATCTGGTCGCACGGTATGGCCGGAAGGCCAGGCAAGCGCTATACGATGAGAAGGGCGAGTTGGACCCGGTAGTCCAGGTGCTGCTCAATGGCAAGGAATGGGTGACCCACGACCGGCTTGACACCGCCCTACAAGACGGTGACAACGTGGTGCTGATGATTATGATGGCCGGAGGGTAGCCTGGCTGATCACTTGGGTCAACATCACCGGGACCCGCTTCCCCTCCACAGTCATGGTCGTGGTTTTTGGCAGTGGGTTGACAATTCATTGACACTGCCTCGATTCAGGTGATGCAGAGACAAAGTGGAGCACCATGCCCAAAGATTTGCTGATTCACACCGTCGGCCACAGCGACCACACCACCGCAGCCTTCGTTGACTTGCTGCGCCGCCATGGAATCACCCTCGTGGTGGACGTGCGCAGCCAGCCCTACAGCCGCTGGGTACCGCATTTTAACCGCGAGGTGCTGGCCCGTGATCTTGACGATGCCGGTATCGCCTACCGATTTATGGGCGATGCCCTCGGCGGCCGCCCCACCGATCCGGCCCTGTACGACCCTGGGCAGGAACGTCCCGACTACCAGCGCCTGGCCCAGACGCCCGCCTACCAGGCCGGCATTGATCGGTTGCTCGACCTGGCCGGAGCTGAGCGAGTGGCCGTGATGTGCAGCGAGGGCGACCATCGCCGTTGCCACCGCCACCTGCTCATCACCCAGACCCTGCTGGGGCGCGGCGTCCGCGTGCTCCACATCCAGCCCGACGGCACGACGGTTGAGGGGGAACGGATACCACAGCAACTCTCGTTATTCGCATAGTGGAGGTACAAATGCCCACCGTCTACACCATCGGCTATCGGCGCAAACCGCTGGCGACGTTCATCGGTCAACTGCGCGAGGCTGGCGTGGACGCGGTGATTGACGTTCGCCTGCGCAACACCTCCCACCTGGCCGGCTACACCAAGCGCGACGACCTGGCCTTTCTGTTGCGCGAAGGGTTCGGCATCGCCTACGAGCACCACCCCGAACTGGCTCCTACCCCCGAAATCCTCGACGCCTACCGCGATGACCAAGACTGGGCGGCCTACGAATCCCGCTTTCTCCCTCTTCTGGAGAAGCGAGCCGTGGAAGAGGTGGGCCGCGAAATCCTGGCCCGCTACCGGTCGCCGTGTCTGCTGTGCGCCGAACCCGAGCCCGACCACTGCCACCGCCGCCTGGTGGCCGAACACTGGGCCGCGCATCTGCCGGAGTTGAGCATCGTGCATTTGTAAAGACAGCCATGCACATTTACGGCAACGGATAGACAGCAGATAAGCGGATGAGGGAGGCGCGAGTTATCCGTTTATCTGCTCTCCATCCGCTGCGGCAACGGATAAACAACAGATAAGCGGATAAAAGGACAGGAGGCAACAGATGCACACAGAATTCAAAGACGTGATCCAGGACACACCCTGGCTCAAATACACCTACAAGATCATTGGCCTGGCCATGGAAGTCCACAACGAACTTGGACCAGGACATCGAGAACCGGTCTACCACGATGCGATGGTGGCCAAGTGTGGGCAAGCAGACCTCAGTTTCGAAGATGAGCCTTTCATTCCCGTCACCCTGGATGACGGCACGGTCGTCGGGGGTAACAGTCCTGATTTGGTGGTTGAACAGATTGTCATCGTTGAACTCAAAGCGCGTTCACACTTAATGACCAAAGATGATATGGCGCGTATCATCGGTTACTTTGCCGCGCTGCCAGAATGCCCGGTGGCCTTGTACATCAACTTCGGTCGCCCGCGCTTGGAGTATCACCGCTTGCTCCCGCCCAAAAAAGTCAAGGCGTTTCAACGCGAGAAGTGGGGTAAGCTGGTCAAGTAGTTCATCACGGCAACTGATACACAACAGATAAGCGGATGCGGGTGGGGAAGGCGCGAGTTATCCGTTTATCCGCTTTTCATCCGCTGCAGCAACAGGAAGCAGATAAGCGGATGGGGAAGGCGCAAGTTATCCGCTTATCCGTTGTTCATCCGTTGCGGCAAATGAGCGGAGGAGAACACTATGCCACCACAAGAAGTCCTCATCCTGGCCATGACCAAAATGCTCAGCGGCATCTGCACAGCCGGGTTCACCCGCGAGCTCGATCCCGTCACCGGCCTGCGCTGGGTGCGCCCGGTGCGCGAATTCGGCACCGTCCTGCCGGGCGACATGACCGACGCCGACGGTCGCCTGGTGCAGTGCAGCGATGTGGTCGAATTGAACCTGCTCGCGCCGCGCCCCGATCCGCCCCACGTCGAGGACTGGCTCACCGATTTCGTCCGCCACCGGCCACGGCTGCTGCGCCGTCTGGAGGGGGAGAAGCGAGCGCGTTTCTTCGCCAGGTATCTCGACCGCGCCCCGGAGGACGTGCTCATCAGCCATACCCGCTCCCTCTGCCTGGTGCAGCCAGAACACGTGTGGGCGCGCTTCTCGCTGGATGCCTACTCCGGCAAGTACGAAGCACGCATGGGCTTCGTGCTGCCGGGCGACACCAACCACCCTCGGGCCACCAGTCGGCGCGGGGTCTCCGTGACTGACCTCAGGTGGCGCACGCTGGGCCGGAGCTGGCTGGGCGAAAAAGGCGGCCTGCTGACGCTGGATCACGACGCGCTCTGTGAGCGGCTGGGAGCCGAAGCCCTCTACCTGGCCGTCGGGCTGAGCCGCAGCTGGCAGGGAGAGTACTGGCCCCTCGTCGTCGGCGTGCACGCGGTGCCGGATTATGAGGTAAATGACAGATGACAAATGTACTAGACGAGTTGGGGATCGCTCCTCGACACACTCTCCAATTGGCAAGCAACGACCGCAGCCGCCTGCTCAACTTCCTCCTGCGCTGGGAGCACATCGAGACGCTTCACGCCTGTCTTGATACCCTCATCCCAGCCAATCCTACCCTCGTCTCGCTGCGCGATCTGCGGGCGAAAGCTTTCCTGGCCCAGGCCCGGCCCGACGACGCGCTGGAGGTGATGCAGGAGCGCCTGCAGCTCAAGACCTCCCTCACCGCCCGCACGCTCCTGGTCCGCATCCACCTGGCCCAAGGCGACGTGGATACTGCGTACCAGATCGCCCGCACCCTCGTCGAAGAACGGGAGGAGAGCGCGCTGACCTGGAGTCTGCTGGGCGAGGTCGCACTGGTACGAGGGGACACGCAAGCTGCGCTGAACGCCTACCGCCGTCTGAGCGAGTTATACCCCCACAGCCGCGCCTACCTGCTGGGGATGGTCGCCCTCTACCGGGCCCGCGACGACTGGGTGACCGCCAGCGGCTACGCCGTGCGGCTGCTGCGGCTCGCTGACGAGGAGAGGCCGCTCTCCGTAACTTACCTGCGCCGCTTGCTCGACTACTTCCGGGCCAGCGGCGAGGAGACCCGCGTCGCCGACCTGGAGGCCGAACTGGA